>REEB01000034.1 GCA_007695295.1 Puniceicoccaceae bacterium | reverse complement strand
CAACCCGATCCCCGCCCCCAGCAGCCAGGCCGCCACCGTCAGTCCCGGCCGGTGCCAGCCCCGCCTCACCGCCCCGTCCACCGCCAGGGCCAGGGGGAAGAGCAGAAACCACCCGTTGTATTGAAAATGTAAATACCAGTAGATCGAAAGCGTGTAGGCCGGATGGGCGCGCAGATCGAGGGCGGCGAGCGGACCGAGCGCAAGAGGCCCCAACCCCGAGAGCAGCATCGCCACCAACGCCAGGCGCAGCCAGGGCCGCGCCGCCCCCGCCACCGCGGGGTGCCGCCAAAGCGCGACCGCGAAAGCCAATCCGCCCCCCACGTGCAGGGTCGAAAACACGATGCTGACCGCCCCGTAACCCTGGACCGGAAAACTCGCCAGCATGCCGAGGTTGGCGACCTGCAGGATCCAGAAGAGCCGGAGAAAAAACCGCCGTCGCTCCGGCCCCAGCCACCACGCCGCCGCCAGTGCGAAGAAGGCGTTGAAAACCCAGCCGAGAAAAGCGGTGTGGGAGTGCGCGTGCAGCCAATTGCCATAGTCCACATCCGCAATCGGCCGCACCGCCTGCAGCCGGAGCACCACCCCCAGCAGCGCCGTCACCACCAGAAACCCCCAGGCCACGGCAAACATCCACCGCGCATCGGCGGCCATACTTTTTTGCCCACCTAATGGCATCCGCTATTGCGTACCCATCGGCGGCTGGGCTCAACCCGTTTCTGCGGAGCGCTTTCGAGGCTCGTACAGATACGTTCCGATTGAGGTTATACATCCGGCGGCGCGGGGTCAGGACAGGCCAGCGTTTTTTAGTGGAAAGACTTTCGCGATGGAAGTGAAATCCCGATCCCTTTCCAAGACCGCCAAATCGTATTCCAACGCCAAGGCCACAATCAGGCAGTCCACAGCGCTTCGGATCGCATAGCCCTTCATTCGGCGTGTGGCCGGCACGATTTCCACCGCCCCTGCCGGGGCGCGTTTCCGGGATGTCCACGATCCCGGTGGCTGGCGCCACCGGCTAACTTCCGGCGCGTCTCCGGCGCTGTGACGCCACCACCCAGTCGAAACACGGCATGGGCGAGACCGGCCCCGCGCAAACCCGATTAATAGCCTGTCCCTAGTTCGCTCACTATATGAAAAACCTCATCGGCCTTGATCAGGATCCCAGAGGCCGTCGGCGTTAATTCGCGGGTATCCATCCCTCCAATGTCTTTCGAGCAGCGGGCTCAACGCCGCAACCGCAAGTTGACGTGCACCACCGAGGCAATCGGAGCGGATGGCAGCCACCCCGGCCTTGCCGCCTAGGAGCAGGTACACCACCTTCGAAGCCGAGCTCACCATGGGAAAGGCAGTCATCAACCTCTCCGCCGAGTCGCCTGTTCTCCCGAGTTTTCCGGATTACGGGATCTGCATCCTCGAAAGTCGCCACGGCCACCGCTTCCGGATGGCAAAGAGCCGCTATGACTTTTCCGAGGTCATGCTTATCATCGAGGGCGCGGGTTGGATTCTCCACCAGGGACAGAGGCGGCCCGTGCAGCGGGGCGACGTGATCGCGGTCGAAGCGGGTGAGCTGTATTCCTTCGAGGACAAGCCCAAGTCGCCGCTGGCAATGCTGACACTCTGCATCCGCCCCCCGGCAGCCCACGCCGCGCTCTATGCAGCCGTCCTGCCCCGGAGGTTTCAACTCTACCGCCACCCGGCGTTTTCCCGCGAGGTGGCTTCCGACCTGCGCACCATCCTCCACCAGCAGTTGCAGGCCAAGGCCACCGGCCCGCAGATCGTGGTCGCCCATTCCCTCCTGCTGCTCGAAAAACTCCGGCGTTTCCGCCGCTACCGGGAGGCCGAACCCGCCCCCATGCCCGCACTCGCGGGCGTCGAATTGGCAGCGCGGGTGCGCTTCTACATCGACCAGTTGGAAACCCGCTTCCACGAACCGGAATCCATCGAACAGGTCGCGCGCCGGCTCGGCATCAGCCCCCGCGCCTTCACCGACCACTTCCGGCGCATCACCGGCGTCACCCGCGGCAACTACCTCCGCGATCTGCGCCTGCGCCACGCCCGCCGCCTCCTTGCCGATACCCGGCAGCCCATCACTTCGATCGCCTTCGCCTGCGGTTTCGAGGACTTGTCCAGTTTCTTCCGGGTGTTCCGCCAAGCCGAGGGAGTCAGCCCCCGCCAATGGCGGGCGCAGCACGAGCCCTGACTCCGGCCCAAGCCGGGGAGGAGCCGTATCGCCGGATCGGCGTTGCCGGATTTGCAACAAAACCATGCCCGCAATGCCATGTCATTCCGAAGCGCCCGCCTAGAATAGGCGCACACTAAGCAGCCTGATTTGCTTCGCGCCTAAGCCCGATTTCCCAAAATGCCTTCTTCCCCAACCCTCGGTATCGTCGTCGTCGGCGCGCGGCGCGGCCAGAGCTTTGTGCGCACCGTCAAGGCCGCCGGCGGAGAGCTGGTGGGCGTCTGCGACACCGACCCGACCGCCCTGCAGCCGTGGAAACAGCAATCCGACCTTCGGCTCTACGCCGACTTCGGCGATGTGCTCAACGACGACCGGGTCGACGCGGTCTGCCTGGCCACCCCCGCTCATCTCCACGCCGCCCAGAGCATCGCCGCACTCGCCGCGGGCAAACACGTCCTCACGGAGGTGCCCGCGATCGATACCGTGGAGGAGGGTCGGCGCCTCATCGAAGTGGTCGAAAAGTCCGGGCGGACCTTCATGATGGCCGAAAATTACTGCTACCGCCGCGATGTGCTCATGGTCCAAAATATGATCGAGCAGGGGGTCTTCGGCGAGCTGACCTACGCCAGCGGCGCTTACCTGCACGACTGCCGGGAGCTGTTCTTCCATCCGGATGGCTCGCTCACATGGCGCGGGCAACGCCGCCGCGACCTCCTCGGCAACACCTACCCGACCCACGCCATCGGCCCGGTCTGCCGCTGGCTGGGGATCAACCGCGTTGATCACCTCGCCCGCATCGCCTCGTTTCAGAGCCCTTCCCTCGCCACCGCCTTCTTCGCGGCCAGGAATTTGCCCCACCATCCCGAGTATCAGGAGCCCGGGTTCTTCCAAGGCCACGACTCCTGCAGCTCCTCCATCCTCACCGGCCGCGGCGTTCTCATCGATTGCCGGTGCGACTGGGCCTCGGCCCGCCCGCATGACATGGTTCGCTACGAGCTGCAGGGGACGCGCGCCTCTTTTCTCATGGTGGAAGGTCAGCCCCGGATCTGGATCGAGGACCGCAGCAAAACCAAGCCCTCCGGGGTGGCCCGCGAATGGGACCCGCTCGACACCTACGCCGACGACTTCGAACACCCGCTCTGGCGGCGGTTCGGCAAGCAGGCCAAGGCCGAAGGCCACGGCGGCGGCGATTATTTCACCCTTCGCGAATTCATCGGCGCCATCCGCGAGCAACGACCCCCGGAGATCGATGTGCGCGACGCCGTCCTCTGGTCACTCGTGCATCCCCTCAGCGCCGAGTCGATCCGGCGGGGCAACAGCCCGGTCGCGTTTCCCGACTTCCTGCGGAGCGGCCCGGTATGACCAGCCCCGCCCATCCGCCTCCCCGCCGGCGGCCCGGGCTCCGACCAAAGCGGTCCACCCGCAGGCGGGTCACGGCTTTTACCGGCATCCCCGGCCCGGGCACTTTCCCAAATCACCACCCCAGTCATCCATGCCCTCATCACCCAACGCATCTCCGGTTGCCGCTCCGCCCCTCTTCCGGGCCGGAGCGGCCCTCGCCTTCGCTGCCGC
>REEB01000024.1 GCA_007695295.1 Puniceicoccaceae bacterium | reverse complement strand
CGCGGCATCAATCCCGTCCTGGAAAAGCACCACAAAGTCCAGTTGCTCGACGACGCCATCGAAGCCGCGGTCAAACTCTCCCACCGCTACATCCCTTCGCGCCAGCTCCCGGACAAGGCCGTCAGTCTCATTGACACCGCCTGCGCCCGCGTCGCCATCGGCCACCACGCCGTCCCGGCCGAGGTCGAGGACTGCCGCCGTCGTATCCAATACTTGGAGACGGAAATAGGTATCGTGAAGCGCGAATCCGCCATGGGCGTCGCGCACGGCGGTCGCGGCGAGGAGTTGGCCGCCTCGCTGGAAGCGGAGAAAACCCGGCTGACCGGCCTCGAGGAGCGCTGGGAAAAGGAAAGAGACTTCGTCAACCGCATCCTCGACCTGCGTGCCCGGCTCGTGGCCGCCAACGGCCAAGGCGGAGGCGACGGCAAGGGGGACGCCAAGACGGACGACAAATCCGCCGCCGCCGCCGCCGGGGCCGAACCGCCCGCCGATCCCGCCGCCCTCCTCGCCGAGGTGCGCGAACTCGAAAGCCATCTCGAAAATCTCCAGGGCGACCATCCTCTCATTCAGCCCAGCGTCAATGGCACCGCCGTCGCCTCGGTGGTGGCGGACTGGACCGGCATCCCGGTCGGCCGGATGGTCAAGGATGAGGTCAAGGCCGTCCTCGAGCTGGCCGACCTCTTGGAAAGGCGGGTCATCGGCCAGCGTCATGCCATGGAGGCGATCACCAAGCGCATCCAGACCTCCCGCGCCTCGCTCGACAATCCGAACAAGCCGATCGGCGTCTTCCTGCTCGCCGGCACCAGCGGGGTCGGCAAGACCGAGACCGCCCTCGCCCTCGCCGAATCCCTCTACGGCGGTGAACACAATCTCATCACCATCAACATGAGCGAGTTTCAGGAGGCCCACACCGTGAGCACGCTCAAGGGCTCGCCTCCGGGCTATGTCGGCTACGGGGAGGGTGGGGTGCTGACCGAGGCGGTCCGCCGCCGCCCTTACAGCGTGGTCCTGCTCGACGAGGTGGAAAAAGCCCATCCCGATGTGCACGAGCTGTTTTTCCAAGTCTTTGACAAGGGAGCGATGGAAGACGGCGAGGGCCGCGAGATTGATTTCCGCAACTGCATCATCCTGCTCACCACCAACGCTGGCAGCGACCTCATCATGAGTCTCTGCAAGGATCCCGATCTCATGCCCGATCCGGATTCGATCGTGAAGGCCCTGCGGGAACCGCTTCTCAAGGTGTTCCCCGCGGCCCTGCTCGGGCGCATGATCACCTTGGCCTACTACCCGCTCTCCGATGAGGTGGTGCGGAAAATCATCCGCCTCCAGCTCGACCGGATCCGCCGCCGGGTGCAGGAAAACCATCGCGTGCCCTTCACCTACACCGACGACGTCGTCGACCTGGTCGCCTCTCGGTGCACCGAGGTGGAAAGCGGCGGCCGCATGATCGATGCCATCCTCACGAACACCCTCCTGCCCGCCATCAGCCACGAGTTTCTGCAACGGGTTCTGGAGGGCAAGGTGATCAACCGGGTCGAAGTGATAGTCGAGGAGGGGGACTTCGGCTATCGTTTTGACTAACCCCCCTTCAAGCCATGCCCATCAAGCAGGAATCCCGCGCCTACGCCTTCAGCACTCCTCTCGGGGAGGATGTTCTCATACCCGCCCGGTTTGCCGGCGTCGAGGAGCTCGGGCGCCCCTTCCGTTACGATCTGGAACTCGTCAGCGAGGATCCGGCCGTCGATCCGGACCAGCTGCTCGCCCAGAACGTCACGCTCCGCCTTCAGCTTCACGACGGGGGCACCCGCTACTTCAATGGCGTGGTTTCGCGCTTCTGGCAGACCGGTTTCCGGGACGACATCGCCCACTACCGGGCGGAGATCGTGCCTTGGTTTTGGCTCCTCACCCAGGCCGCGGACTGCCGGATTTTCCAGGAAAAACACGCCGTCGATATCGTGGAGGACATCCTGCGGGACTCCGGCCTCGGCGACCATGAGTTGCGGTTGAGCACCACCTATCCGGTGCGGGAGTTCTGCGTACAGTACCGGGAGTCGCACTTCGACTTCATCAGCCGGCTGCTCGAGGAAGAGGGCATTGCCTACTACTTCAAAGTCGAAAACGGCAAACACACGCTGATCCTCGCTGACTCCGCCGGGGCGCACGATCCCTGCCCCGATCTCGAGGAGGCCCACTGGCACCAGCCCTCCAAGACACTCGGTGATGCGCCTTACGTGACGTCCTGGATCCGGCGCCAGACCTTCCGCACCACCCGCTTCGCGCACCACGATTTCGATTTCAACGCCCCCCGCACCTCGCTCTTGGCCAAGTCCCTCATCCAGCGCGAGCACGCCAACGCCAATCTCGAAGTCTTCGACTACCCGGGTTTCTATAGTGATGTCTCCGAAGGCGAGCGCCTTGCCAATGTGCGTCTCCAGGAAATCCAGGCCGGCCACCAGGTCTTCGAAGGCACCAGCACCATCCGAAGCTTTACCGTTGGCCACAAATTCACTCTCTCCGATCATCCCACCGCCGCCCACAACCGGGAATACCTGCTCACCCGGGTGACCCATGAGCTGGTGACGGAGTTTGCCGAGGGCTTCAAGGCGGATGGGAAAGAGAAATACCTCTACCAAGCCAGCCTCGAGGCCATTCCCTCCGACGTGCCCTTCCGCCCCGCCCGGCTCACCCCGCGGCCTTTCATCCGCGGTCCCCAGACCGCCATCGTGGTCGGACCTTCCGGGGAAGAGATTCACACCGACGTCCACGGCCGCATCAAAGTACAATTTCCCTGGGACCGGCGCGGCGCTTACGACGACACCAGCTCTTGCTGGATCCGCGTGGCCCAGGAGTGGGCGGGGAAAAACTGGGGAGCGCTGTTTCTGCCCCGCATCGGCCAGGAGGTCATGGTCGAGTTTCTCGAAGGCGATCCCGACCGCCCCATCATCACCGGCCGGCTCTACAACGGCGATCAGAAGCCGCCTTATGCCCTGCCCGACAACAAGACGGTCTCCACGATGCGCTCACTCAGCTCCAAGGACGGCGGCGGCTACAACGAACTCCGCTTCCAAGATCTCAAGGGTCAGGAGATGCTTTTCCTGCACGCGGAAAAGGACCATCACCTCAAGGTCAAAAACGACTCCGTCACCCAGATCGGCCATGATCAGCACGAAGTCGTCGAGCAGGACAGCTCCACCGAGATCAAGAACAACCGCAACCTGGTCGTCGGTGCCGAGGAGAAGCACAAGGTCGCGGGCGACCGCCATGTGACTGTCGAAGGCAAGGAAGCGAAAAAAGTCGCCGGCACCCAGTCGCTCAAGGTTGATGGCGACGTGGCGGAGGAATTCGGGGGCGACCAATCGGTCCAGATCTCCAACGACCTCTACCTCAAGGCCGGCTCCAACATTGTCATCGAGGCCGGCAGCAATCTCACCCTCAAGGTCGGCAACAGCTTCATCGCGATCGAGGGCGGGGGCATCAAGATCGGCACCAATGGTGACATTGTGCTCGAAGCCAAGGGCAAGCTGAAGGGTGAGGGCACCGGCGGGCTCGAACTCAAGGCCGCCGCCCAGGCGAAGATGGAGGGCTCCGCTGGCATCAAAATCTCCAGTCCCGCCATGGCCGAGCTCAGCACCACCGGCATCTGCACCGTCAAGGGCTCCCTGGTGAAAATCAACTGACCACCCCATGAAACCGAAAGACGGATCCCCTCCCAGTGTCGTCCAGGCCGCCGACCCGGAAGAACCGCTCCTGATCGAAG
>REEB01000110.1 GCA_007695295.1 Puniceicoccaceae bacterium | reverse complement strand
ATCAGGCCGGCCAGAAACACATCGCCGGAGCCGGTCGGGGAGACTTCTTCGGTCGAAGGCGGGCGGTGGCTGCGGGGACGGTCACCGCGGACGGCGTACCAGACCGGCCGGGGGCCGTCAGTCACGACCCAGAGGCGGGGCTCCAGCTCGGCGGCGGCCCGGGCGAGTCGGCGCTGAACCGGTTCTCGCCCCGGCCACAAGAGGGCAAAATAGGGACAGGCTATTCGTCGGGGGGGGCTGGCCCGCCTTGGAGATGGCGGGGTCAATGAAGGGTCGGGCTCCGTTCGGTCCGCCTGTCTATTTCATCTCGAAATCAGCGATGCCGGGCGAGGCGGCGTTGGCGGCGGCCCAGCGGGCGGCCAGGGCGATGGCGGCGTCGAGGGCGAGTTGACGGTGGATCAGGCCTTCGATCAGGCCGGCCAGAAACACATCGCCGGAGCCGGTCGGGGAGACTTCTTCGGTCGGGGGCGGGCAGTGACGGCGGGGACGGTCGCCGCGCACGGCATACCAGACCGGCCGGGGGCCGTCGGTAACGACCCAGAGGCGGGGCTCCAGTTCGGCGGCGGCCCGGGCGAGCCGGCGCTGGATCGGTTCGCGGCCCGGACGGAGCAGGTCGAACTCGCGGCGGTTGATTTTCACGATGTTGACGCGCTGGCTCACGAACCATTCCAGGGGCGGCCCGTAGGTATCAACGGCGAGAAAACTTCCACGCGGGCGTGCGGCAAGGAAGCTCCGGAAAGGTTGCCAGGCGGGATCGGTCCAGCCCGGGATGCTGCCGGAGATGGCGAGGGGCCGGCGGCGGTTGGCGGGGGTGGCGAGAAAGGCGGCCGCCCGGGCGATCGCATCCGGATCGGGCGGATTATCGAGGCCGAGAAAGGTGGTTTCGGGCATGTCCGGAGCGCGCACCACCAGCCCGGGCCGGGTCGGGTGGCGGGAGGGAAACGCCCGGAAGGGGATGCCGGCGTCGCTGAGCCACTCCTTGCATTGGTCGCCCGCGGGTCCGCCGGTGAAGCAGAGGGCAAGGCCGGGCCGGCCTGTGCGCTGGAGCATGCGGACGACGTTGATGCCCTTGCCGCCGACCTGGAAGGAGGCGTCGGTGGCCCGCTGGGTTTTTCCAAGGCGGATGGACTCAAAGGAGAGCGTCGTTTCCGCGAGCAGATTGGCGGTGAAGGTGAGGACGGTCGGGGGTCGGGCGGAGCGGCGGTTCATGTTTCGGAGTCGGGGTCTTTGGCCTGCTTGGCGCGGCGGATGAAAGTGTAGTTGACCAAGAAGGACAAGCCGAGGAGCGCGCCGACTTGCCGGTAGGAGCGCATCGCTCCGACCACTTGGCCGACCGAGGCCGACCGAGGCTCGCGAACTTTCAGCAGGATGACCAGCGTCGAGAGCACCAGGGAATGGTGGACCAAGGCGACCGCCTGAAGAATGCGGAGGCGGTTTTCGACCAGCGGGGAGAGGAGATCAAGCAACCCTCCGCCGAGGATCGGGGCGATAGCGGCGGTGATCGAAGTGGCGGCAAGGTTGAAGCTGATGGCGGCGGTTTTCGCCTGCGGGGGGACAAGCTTGAGCAGGAGGCTGAAGGAGCCGAGGAAAAACCCGGCCGAGAAGACGCCGCCGCCCGCGAAAAGGAAAAAGAGCACCCAAGTGTTGCCGGGATGAATGAAGATCCAGCCGTAGCTCATCACCATCCAGAGCCCGAGCGTGAAGACCATCACGGGGCGGTTGCCGTAGCGATCGAGAAACCGCCCCCAGCCCGGCAGTGAAAAGGCGCCGGTGATGCTCGAAGTGACGACGAGTGCGCCGACGCGGGCGACATTCAGCTCCAGGATGTCGTACATGAAGACCGCGAAAAACGGGCCCAGGAAATTGGCGGCCATGCCGAAGGCGGCACCGAAGGCGATCAACCAAACCAGCGACGGCGAGCCCCGGATGAGCTTGAGCTGGTCGGACCACTTCACGGCGCGTTCGTCTTGCGCGGCGGGGGAGCTGCCGAGGATGCGTTGCTGGGCGAAGAGGGAGAACGCCCGCAGGCCGATTGCGACCAGCATGAGGAGCTGGAAGCCGCGGATCGGGTCGGTCGGTTCAAACCAGGCCAGGACTTGGCCGGCCGCGAGGAGAAAGACGATGGTGGCGATCTGGCAGAGGCGGTTGCGTTTGCCGAAAAACGTCCCCCGCAGCCGCTGCGGGATCCACTCCTGCACCCAAGAGGTCCAGCTCACCCCGACCACCGACTGCAGGAAACTCGAGGCGAGGAAGAGGATGAAGAAGAGCTGGGCGGCGACGAGCGGGTTGTCCTGCGGGATGACCGGCAGCGCGGCCGCCAGGGCCAGCCAGCAGACGAGGTGCCCCCAGCCGAAGGCGAGGGTGAGTCCTTTCTGGCTCCACCGCCGCATCAGGAAGGGCATCAGGAAGAGTTGAATCACATTACACCATGCCGGCAGCGAGACGATGAGTCCGTAAACCGATTCGCGGAGGTCGAAGACCTGCGTCAGGAGCAGGGCGATGATGAAGTTGCCGGGCAGGGTGAGGAAGACCAGTGGCATCGCGGTCAGCCCCTCCCAAGTGCATAGTTCGAGGTTTTTGCGCAGGCGGCTGCCCGGGGGGGCGGGATCGGCGGGCGAAAGAGGGGGTTGCTCCGGAACTTCGGACGGGTTTTTCATCGATGCCATGGCCGGTCGAAGCCTGCGTTCAGAGCCAATCCCGGCGGCGGAGTTCGCGGCCCGCGACACTCCGGCGCTGGCCCGGGCGTTGCTGGGCTCTTGGCTGGTGGCGGGCCCGCCGCTGCGGGCGCGGCCCGAGCGCTTCCGGTTGACCGAGGTCGAGGCCTACGACGGGCCGGAGGACCTTGCCTGCCACGCCTCCCGGGGCCGCACCGCGCGGACCGCGGTGATGTTTGGGCCGCCGGGGCGCTGGTATGTCTACCTCATTTACGGGATGCACGAGATGCTCAATCTGGTGACCGGGCCGGAGGACTATCCGGCGGCGGTACTGATCCGCGGAGTGGAGGGGATAAGCGGGCCGGGCCGGCTGACCCGGGCGCTCGGGATCGACCGCCGCCTCAACGCCCGGCCCGCCCTGCCGGAGAACGGATTGTATCTGGAAAAAGGGTACATTTCGGATTCGGAGCGGATTGTGGCCGGACCGCGGGTGGGGGTGGACTACGCCGGACCTCACTGGTCGCGGGTGCCGTTCCGTTTCCGCTTGTTGGCCGCGGGCAGCGGTGGGGCTGGAAAGCCGGGCGCTCAATCGTAGATCAGGTAGATCAGGGCCACCAGGCCGGCCAGCAGCATGGTCGCGATCCCGCCGTAGAGCAGGCAGCCAAAGCGGACATCGCGGGCGAGGCTCTTGGAATCGGGGCGAAACTTTTCAGGAAGGGTTGCGGGATCGCCGATGGCAGCGGTCGCCGGGGCGGTCGCGGCTGCCGGCCCGGGGGGGAGTTGGCCGATGGCGGGGATGCGGGAGGGCGGTTCATCCGGCGGTGGGTGGGCGGGGGTGCCCTTGCCGCGGCTGGAGCCGTTGGTTTCGGTCTTCTCCTCGCGGGCCCGCTGGATTTCGGCGTCGATCCAAGCGAGGTGGTCTTCGAGGAGTTTGCGCTGTTCAAGGAGCTTTTCCAGTCGCGATTTCATTCCGCAAAGCGGGCAAGCCTTTGAAAGACCCAGTCCGAAGTCAACGCACAGCGGCCGCAAGTGCATCCCGGGTTTCGGCCCGCATCAGCCGCCCGGAACGGGTGGGATGCATGCCGGCCGGGTGGTGTTCGGTGTCTGCAGCTTGTGGTGATGGCATCAGTCCCGGGGGCGGGTCCAGACCTCGGAGCCGAACGGGGGGAGGGTAACGCATTCGCCGGCCGGGGCGGCTTCGGCGTCGACGCGGGTCCAGCCGGTTTCATGAAAGCGAAGGGTTTGGGGCCGGGGGGTGAAGTTCTGGGCGAAGAGCCAGGAGGCATCGGGGCCGTCGCGGCGCTGGGCGGCGACGCCGGCGGGTTTTTCGGCGAGGCAGCCCTCGAGGCCGAGGTCGCCCGCGAGGCGGGCGTAAAAGGAGGCGAGAAAGGCGTCGTCCATCCGGGCCGCGAGGTAGAAGGCGCGGCCCCGGCCGAGGGAGTGGCTGGTGACGGCGGGCATACCGGCAAAGAAGTCGGCGCCATAGGTGGCGAGGGCTTCGGCCCCGCGGAGGTGGACGAGGCCGAAGAAGCGTTCGGCAGTGTATTCGGATTTTGGATAAACGCCAGCGGCCGGTTCGATCCTTACCGGGCGGGTCACGCCCGGGTTCTGGCAGTCGGTTTCCTCGTTCCAGACGCCGAAGACCTCGCCGAGGCCGTTGCCGGGCCAGCCGCCGAGGAAGCAGAGGTTGGTTGGGTCGCAGATGCCGGTGAAAAACGTGCCCACGAGGGTGCCGCCGTTTTCGACGAAGGTGCGGAGGCGGGCGGCATAGCGGGGCTTGAGCATCCAGAGGGCGGGAGTGATGAGGAGCTGGAAGTTGGAGAGATCTCCGCAGTCCATGTTGACGACGTCCACCGGGATGCCGCGGTCCCAAAAGGGGCGGTAGTGGTCGAGGACGAGTTGGTTGTAGAGTTCGCCGTCGGTGCAGGGTCCGTCGGAGGTCTGAAAGCCCCAGCGGGCCTCCCAGTCGTAGACCAAGGCGACCTTGGCTTGGATTTTGGCTCCCGCGACCGGGGCAAGGCGGTCGAGGAGCCGGCCGACCTCGGCGACCCCTTGGAAAACCCGGGTGTGCTCATGGCCGACGTGATCAACGACCGCGCCGTGGAATTTCTCCATCCCGCCGCGGCCCTTGCGCCACTGGAAATAGCACATGCCGTCGGCTCCGTGCCCGATGGCCTGGAGGGTTTCAGCGCGGTGGAGGCCGGGGCGCTTGAGGCGGTTGGGTTTTTTCCACTGCTGGAGGTCGGGCGAGCTTTCCATGATGAAAAACGGGCGCCCCGGCTGCATGCAGCGGTAGAGGTCTTGCTTGAAACTGATGGAGGCGGCGTGGCGGTGGAGGCCGGGGCCGTCGGCATCGTAGCTGGGGTACTGGTCGTCGCCGATGAGGTCGACGCAGGCGGAGAGGCGGGCGTAGTCGAGGCCGTTGAAGAGCCCCATGGTATTGATGGCGCAGGGGACCTCCGGGCTGAGGCGCTTAAGGGGGGCTTTCTCTACCTCGATGAAGTCGGCCACCTGCCAGTTGAGGAAGCGGTGCCAGTCGAGGGCGAGGCCGTCGAGGCTGCCGTCGCGGGGATCGATTTCCGCCCAGTCGGTGAAAGTGTGGCTCCAGAAAGCGGTCCACCAGGCGCGGTTGAGGCCGTCGAGGGTGGTGTAGCGGCTTTTCAACCACTCGTGCCAGCGGCCGAGGCAGCGTTCGCAGAAGCACTCGCCGCTGTATTCATTGGAAAGGTGCCACATGCCGAGGGCGGGGTGGCCGTGGTAGCGCTCGGCGAGCCGGGAATTGATGGCGGTGACTTTTTCCCGGAAGACCGGGGAGGACCAGCAGTGGTTGTGGCGGCCCTGGTGCGGCTCGCGCAGGCCTTGGCGGTTGACCCGGCGGATCTCGGGGTGGCGGCGCGACATCCAGGCCGGCTTGGAGCCGGAGGGGGTGGCGAGGATGACCTTGAAGCCCTTGGCGGCCATCCGGTCCATGATGGCGTCGAGCCAATCAAAGGTGTAAACGCCCTCGGTTTTTTCATAGGCGGTCCAGCCGAAAATACCGACCGAGAACGTGTGGCAGCCCGCCAGCTCCATGAGGCGGAAGTCCTCCGCGATGATTTCGGGCTGGTCGAGCCATTGGTCGGGATTGTAATCGCCGCCGTGGAGGAGGCGGGGGTAGCCGGGGATGACGCTCATTGGCCGGGAACCCAAAGCGGAAGAGCGCTCCGGCACAAGCCCCCGCGGCGGGGCGTGGGTCGTTCAGTCAGAGTCGGCCGTTTGGTCCTGCCGGCGGCGGGGGCCGCAGCGGGTCAACCTCGGGCGTGGTCAAGGAGGTGGTCGAGGGCGGCGAGGTAGCCGTGAAAGCCGAGGCCGCTGATCACGCCGAGGCTGGCGGCGGCGGTGTGGGAGTGGTGCCGGAAAGGCTCCCGGCGGTAGATGTTGGAGAGATGGACTTCGATGCAGGGCAGGTCGGAACCGGCGAGGGCGTCCCTCAGGGCGATGCTTGTATGGGTGAGGGCGCCGGGATTGAAGATGAGGCCGTCCGCTTCGTTGTCGGTGGCTTCCGCGATGCGGTCGATGAGCGCACCTTCATGATTGGACTGAAAAAACTCCAGGGAGGTCCGACCACGGGCGTGGGTGCGGAGGAGTGCCTCGAGGTCGGCGAGAGTCTGGCGGCCGTAGATCTCCGGCTCGCGGCGACCGAGGCGGTCGAGGTTGGGGCCGTGGAGGACGAGGATGGATTTCATGGGTCAGAGCGGGCAGGGGGTGGCGAGAAACGACCAAGGCAGGCCGAAGTGCTCGGCGGCTTCGCGGGCGAGGGCCTGGACGCCGAAGGTCTCGGTGGCGTAGTGGCCGCAAAGGTAAAGGTTGAGTTCGTGTTCCTGGGCGAGATTGAAGTGGTTTTGCCGGATTTCCCCGGTGACGAGGGTGTGGAGGCCGGCGGGCCGGAGTTCGGCGACGGCGGAGGCGCCCGAGCCGGTCAGGATGGCGACTTCGGCGGGGGTCTCGGGGCCGTATTCGATGGCGGTGACGGCACCGGGGAAGAGCATGTCGAGTCGCCGGCGAAGTTCGGCCCGGGGCAGACCGCCCTCCGCCACGAGGCCGACCTCGCGCCCTTCGAACGGTAGAAAACCGCGCTTCGGGGCCAGCTCGAGCTCGCGAGCGAGGAGGGCGTTGTTGCCGATTTCCGGATGGGCATCGAGCGGGAGGTGGCAACTGAAGAGAGCACAATCGGCCCGCAAAAGTGTGCGTATTTTTACGTAGGCCGGGCCGGTCAAGGGGCGGTGGTTGTCCCAGAACAGTCCATGATGCACGATGAGAAAGTCGACCCCCTCCTGCTCGGCAAGGCGGAAAGGAACGAGCCCGGCATCGACGGCCGCGCCGATCCGGCGAACCTCTCCCCCGTTGGCGACCTGGAGGCCGTTCCAAGCGCCGGGAAAATCTTTCCAGGCAAGGGTTTGGGTTCGTTCGAGACAGAACGCTACGACGTCGTCGAGACGGGCCATGGGGCGGGATGATGGACCGGGAGCGGCCGGCGTCAACCCGGCTGCCGGAGGGTCGGCGAATCCGGCCCCACCTTAAACCGGCATAAAGCAACTCAAGCCGATTGCGGAAACAACCGATGAGAGCCGTAATCGCTCACCCGTTTCTCTCAACAGCCTCCCACGGAGATCAACCTCACATGAAAACGCCGATTCTCCTCATCGACGACGACACCCAGGACCTTCAATCGCTGGTTGCAGCACTGGAGGGCAAAAAGGGCCTCTGGCAGATCGAACCCCTCAGCGCGATCTCGGAAGCCGCGGAATTCGCGCGGGCATTTGAGCCGATGGTGGTGGTGGCCGACTACAGCCTTGAAGGCACCGACGGGGTCACCCTCCTCCGCCAGATCCGCAAGAACCAGCCGGGAGTCCACACATTTGTGCTCGTGACCGCGGAGGAGCGCGAAGCCATCGGCGGCGAGGTGGAAGACGGGATCCAGTTTCTGCCCAAGCCCTGTCCGCCGGAGCAATTGATCGGGGAAGTCCAGCGCACGATCGCGATCGAAAGCTGGCTGGGCAATCCCCGGATCCAGGAGATCGTGGCGAAGATGGGAGAATTTCCCTGCCTGCCCCCCCTCTATCTGAAAGTGGTCAACCTGCTCAATTCCCGCGGGGCCGGCGCGGATCAGATCGGGGAAGCGATCGCCGGCGATCTGGCGATGAGCGCGAAGATCCTTCAGACCGTGAATTCGTCCTACTATGGCTACGAGGAAAAGGTCTCCGAAATCCCGCATGCCGTGAGCATACTGGGAGTTGATGCCGTCAAAACCTTGGTCCTCGCGATTCAGGTATTTGGAAAGCTGGGACACAGCCCCACGCACAAGGCCATCGCCGACGAGCTATGGCACCACAGCATGAGTGTGGCGGTGGCGGCGCGGCGCTTGATGAAGTTCGAGACCGGCCATGAAAAAGCCGCCGAGGATGCTTATACCGCAGGTCTGCTGCACGACCTCGGCAAATTGATTCTGCTCAATGCCGTGCCGGGAAAATCCGAGCAGGCGCGGGAACAAGCCTCCTCCGGCAAGCGCCCGCTCTGGCAGGTGGAAAACGAACTCATCGGGGCCAACCACGCGGAGATCGGCGCCTATGTGCTCGCCCGCTGGGGCATCCCCGTGAGCATCGTGGAAGCGGCCGCCCTCCACCACCAGCCCGTCAACGCCTTCGGTGCCCGGTTCACGACCCTGAGCGCCGTTCACGTTGCCAACGCCCTCGTCAATGCCCGCAAATCCGGTCAGGGACCCAATCCCGAAGCTCTGCCCGAGGAAGCCTACCTGCAGGAGATCGGCAAGGATGGCAGTTGGGAGGTGTGGCAGGAAGTGGTGGCGGGCCGGGTCACGCAGCGGAGTGCTTCGGAAAACGAAACCACCGATGAAGGCCGCCCTGCCGCGGCCATGCGAGCCGACTCGAGCGGCGCCACCTCCGCGCCTGTTTCGCGCTCCCGGAAGTCTCTCCTCTGGGTGGGCGCCCTGGCCGCGGCCGGGGTGATGGGCGCCGGGATCTATTTCTTGACCCCTCGTTCCGAGGAGGCGCTCTATGCTTATTCCTTGGCTGAAGCTCCCGCGGCCGTCGAAACGGTGCTGACGCCATCCGTTGCGACGCCTGCTGATCAGCGGGTCCGGAAAGAAGAGCCGGAGCCGGCTTTGTCCCCGCCCGCGACGGTCGTGCCCGCGGCCATGGAAAGTCCTCCGGCCGAAGCACCCGCCGAGGAGCCGGAAAGGACGGTCCCGGCCGAGGCGGAAAAGGTGGCTTCGGATGAGTTTCCCGAGATCAACCTGACCGGCATCTTTTATGTCGGCGGCCGGGCCCTGACCAGCGTCAACGGCCAAGTCCTGCGCACGGGTGACAGCGTCGCCGGGGCACGGGTGGTGCGGATCGAGCCGGGCCGGATTGTGCTCAATTACCGCGGCGAAACCCGCGCCTTTCAACTCGAATAGGGCCGGGGCGGCGCTTCAGCTCCCGGCCGTGAGTTGAAAGGCCGCTTCGAGTCCGGCCAATGGATCGCCCGCGGGGAGGAACTCATGGCCGATGTAGCCGGTGTAGCCGGTTTCCCGGATGGCCCGGAAAATCGGCGGGTAGTTGATTTCCTGTGACGTATCGAGCGGGCCGCGGCCGGGATTGCCAGCGGTGTGGTAGTGGGCGAAGAAAGGGTGGCGGGTGCGGATGGTGCGGATGAGGTCCCCCTCCATGATCTGCATGTGGTAGATGTCGTAGAGCAGCCGGACCGCGGGGGAACCAACCTGTTCGCAGAGGGTGACGCCCCAGGCGGTGCGGTCGCAGTGGTAGTCCGGGTGGTCCACTTTGCTGTTGAGCAGCTCGATGGCGAGGGTCACGCCCGCGGCTTCGGCTTCCGGGGCGATCTCAGCGAGGGTGGTGGCGCAGTTGGCGAGCCCGGCCTCATCGGAGAGGTCGCCCCGGCTGCCACTGAAGCAGATGAGCACGGGGATCCGCCACTCGACGGCTTTGGCGAGTTTGGTCCGCAGCTCGTCGAGGATGCGGGGGGCGTTTTCCCGGCGATTGAGGCCGTCGACAATGGAGGCGTGGCCGTCGACCGCGACGATGGCGAGGCCGTGGTCTTTGGCCATGGGCCAGAGCGGTTCGCCGATCAGTTCGACGCCGGTGTAGCCGATGCGGGCGGCGGTGGAGAGGAGGGTGGCGTCATCGACGCCTTTGTTGGCGACGCACCACCACGAGAATGATTGTTTGGGGGTTTGCATGGGAAAGGGCGTCGAGTGCGCTCAGCGGGGCGGCTCAATAGGCTGTGTAACCTTGGATGAGCCGGATTTCGAGTGAGCGACCGGCGGGGTCGAGGGCTTGGAAAGTGACGGGGTCGCGCAGGGTGATCAAGGTTTCCAGTTCTGCCCCGGGGGCGAGCGGCTCGGCCACATAATCCTCAAAGATCCGGGTCAGGGAGCCGTTTTCGGCGCGCTCGTTGAGTTTCACGAGGAGGGACTGAACGGTTTGGCCGCTGGGATTGCTGACCCGCAGGTAAAACCCTCCGGGTCGCGCCTCCGACTCCATGACCTCGAGCCCTTCGACGATCGGGGGTTCAGCATCGTAGTACCAATCTCCCCAGCCGCTGAAGGCGAATCCTATGACGAGGCAGAAGGCGATCACCGCCCCGGAGATCAGTCCGCCCATCGCTCCGAGGCCCAGCGCGAAGGTGACGGTAAGTTGCTCCGGAGAGCGTTGAGTGGGAAACGGAGGTGGTTGCGGGGGCGTGGCTTGCGGAGAACCGGGGGCTTCGGCAGACATGGGCTTTCAGCAAAGCGGCCACTGCGTCGGCGTCAATCTTCCCGCGGCGGCGCGGCAAGGTTTCCCGCGGGCGGGGTCCTTCACGGTTGTTCTTACTCCTCCGACCCGGTACAAAACCAAGCCATGACCGAACCAAACGTTTTACCCCTCGCCGCTGCGGGACCTGTCCCATGGCGGTAAACGACCCCCAATCCCGCCCGCCTCCGTTTGACTGGGAGTCTTGGTATGAAGGGATCGGCGGCCGCAGCATCCGTGTGCCCGAAGTGGAGCACTGGTTCCGGAAAATTTTCGAGGAGCAGATGCCCAATTTCGCCGGGCCGGTGGCCGCGAAGCGGCGGGAATTTGGCGACCCCGCCGCTGCGGCCCGTGCGGTGAAGGCGTCCGCCCGCGCCGCCGGGGCGGACTTGGTCGGGACCTGCCGGCTGGCGCCGGAGCATGTCTACCGGGGCCGGGAGGTTTCCCACACCCATGCCATCGCCCTGGCGGTGCGGATGCGGTGGCGGGCTTTCCAAACCGTTCCAAGCCCGGAAAGCGCGGCCGAGCAGGCCCGGGTTTATTATGAGCTGGGTCGCGTCTGCCTCGGGCTGGCCGGAGAGATCCGCGGCTGGGGGTATGACTGCGAGATCGGCCACCCCGTGGGCGACAGCAACCTGCTTCACCTGCCGATTGCGATCGAGGCCGGCCTGGGCGAACTCGGCCGGCACGGCAGCCTCATTCATCCCGAGCTGGGTCCGCTGCTGCGGCTCGCCAGCCTCGCGGTGAGCCTGCCGATGGCCTGCGACGGCCCCATTGACGCCGGGATCGGCGCATTCTGCGACAGTTGCATGGCCTGCCGGAAATTCTGCCCGCCCAAGGCCATCCCCGACGACCGCGACCCCGGCGCCGGCAAAGATCCCCAAGGCAACGACCGCTACCGGATCGACACCGGCCGCTGTTTTCCGTATTTTGCCCGCAACTACTACTGCGCCATCTGCCTGCCCGTCTGCGTCTACAATCACAAGGAATGGGCGCGGGATTTCGAGGGCCACAAAACCAAGCTCTTTCCCGAAGTGGTGATGAACGAACCGCCCCCGGTTTTTGACGGCATCCCGGAAACCGAGCGTCATGCCTACCCGAAACTAGGCCGGCCGCAGTGACGGCGGGCCACTCCAAGGAGGCTTGAGTGCGGTGCCTGGCGTGTGCAGGGTTGGCCTCATGCGTATTTACCCCCTGCTCTCCATCCTGACCGCCGGACTGGCCTGCTCCGCGGTCGCGAACACCCTCACCCTCGACCCCGACCGCCGCCACCAGCACATCGACGGTTTCGGCACCTGCCTGGTCAGTTGGGGCTCGTATCCGGAAATTTACGACGAAGACTTCGCACGAATCTATGTGCGGGAAATGGGCTGCTCGATGCTGCGGGTGGAGCTTTCGGGCGGAACGCTGCCGGAGCCGATTGAGGACGTCGACGCCATCCGCCACGAGGACTTTCTCATGTCCGGCTACACCGGAAGCACGGAAGTCTTCGTGGGTTTCGCGCAGAAAATCCGAGCCCTCGACCCGGAGATCAAAATCATCGGCACCGTCTGGACTCCGCCGCCGTGGATGAAGTACAGCAACGCCCTCGGCGATCCGGAGCTGGCGGAGGGCCGGCGCAGCGGCTCGATCCGCGCCAACACCTACCGCGACACCCGCAACTACGTGCAGCGCAAGTACTACCCGCACATGGTGCGCTGGCTGGTGGAGTTCGCCAAACTCTACGAGGCCGCCGGCGTGCCGCTCTATGCGATCAGCCCCGGCAACGAGGTCAAGTTCACCCAGTGGTTTCAGAGCTGCGTCTGGACGGCGGAGGATTTCGCCACCATCGTCGCCATGCTCGGCGAAGGGCTGGAAGCCGCGGGCTACGGCCACATCAAAATCTTCGGGCCCGAGACCATGACCGGCCACAACTGGGGTCCGGAGGGCAACCAGGGCTACCTTGACGCGCTTCGCAAAAACCCCACCGCCTGGAAGCACCTCGATATCATTGCCACGCACGGGTATGTCGACGGCTTTGCGGCCGACATGAGCGCAACTTCCTCCGCCGAGTTCTGGAACCTGATCAAGGACGACAACAAAACCTACTGGATGACCGAGGGCGGCACCGGCCCCCATCAGTGGCCCGCACCGCTGACCAACGTTGCCGCCGCCATTCACAACAGCCTGGTCACCGGCAACGCCTCCGCCTTCGTGCCTTGGCAAATCGCCGAAAACAACCCGAGCACCCACGCTCTCATGGTCAACCGGGAGATGACCAAGAAAAGCCAGGCGGCCCGCCACTACTTCCGCTTCATCCGGCCCGGGGCGCACCGGGTCTCGCTGGAGCCGGCCGACGGCGCAATCAAGGCCAGCGCCTACCTGCACCCGGAGCACCGCACCCTGACCATGGTTTTCATCAATCCCGAGGAACGCCGTCTGCCCATCGACGTGGATCTCGGCGGTCTGCGGGTGGAGGCATTCGAGGTCTATCAGACGACCGAAACCGAAGACCTCGCCCGCCGGAGCGACGCGGTCCCCCAGGCGGGGCGGCTCACCGGCTCAATGCCGCCGCAGAGCATGATCACGCTGGTCGGCCGCGATTTGGAAATGTGAGGGACTTCCCATCCCAGGCCCGCCTTTTCCGGCCGGATGGCTTTGACCTCCTCGCCCGGGGCGGCAGGGTGGGGCGGAACCGTTTCTGATATCTATGAAAAAAGCACTCATGGTCTGGGGTGGCTGGGATGGCCACGAACCGAAGCTCTGCGTCGATCTCTTTGCGCCGCTGCTCGAAGCAAAAGGCTACACAGTCGATATTTCCGACACCCTGGCGGCCTACGCCGACGCCGAGCGGATGAAGGATCTCGATCTGATCGTGCCGGTTTGGACGATGGACAGCCTGCCCAAAGAGTCGGAGAAAGGACTCCTGGAGGCGGTCAAAGCCGGGACCGGCATTGCGGGTTGGCACGGTGGCATGGCCGACTCCTTCCGCCAGAGCACCGAGTACCAGTTTATGGTCGGCGGCCAGTGGGTCTCACACCCGGACAACATCAAGCGCTACACCGTCAATATCACCAACCACGAGGATCCGATCACCAAAGGCATTCCCGACTTCGAGATGAACTCGGAGCAGTACTACATGCACGTGGATCCTTCCAACGAAGTCCTCGCCACCACCACCTTCCAGACCGAGAGCGCCCCCTGGGTGAACGGCACCGTCATGCCCGTGGTATGGAAGCGGCGCTGGGGCGAGGGCCGGGTCTTCTACTCCTCGCTCGGGCACGTGCGCAAAGACTTCGATGTGCCGGAAGCGCGGGAGATCCAGATGCGCGGCTTCCTCTGGGCGAGCCGCTAGCGGCGGGGCTTCGGCCGGGCGTATGGGATCGGCGGATACAAAGGCGCGCCTCTCGATCCGGCCCCTCACGCCGGCCCGCTGGCCCGCCTTGGAGGAGTTGTTCGGAGTGCGCGGGGCGTGCCGCGGCTGCTGGTGCATGTACGGGCGGATCGGGGCCGCTTACCGGAAACGCCCCGCGGAGGCCAACCGGGCCGACTTCCGGGCGCTGGTGCGGGAGGGTCCGCCGCCAGGTCTGCTGGCGTTTTTGGAGCAGCAGCCGGTCGGCTGGTGCCAGCTCACGCCGCGGGCAGCTCTCCCCGCCTTCGACCAGCTCTGGCGGCTTCGGCGGGTCGATGACCTGCCTGTCTGGTCGCTGAGCTGCCTCTATGTGCGCGTGGGCTTTCGCCGGCGGGGCATTGCCACCGCTCTGATCGAGGCGGGCGTGGAGGTGGCCCGCCGGGCGGGGGCGCCGGCCCTGGAGGCCTATCCCATTGATGCAGCGGTGTCGCCGAGCGCTTCCAGCACCGGCTTTGCCTCGACCTTCAAGCGGCTCGGGTTTCGGGAAGTCGCCCGCCGTGATCCGGCCCGCCCCATCCTGCGCCTGACATTCACCTGAGCCGACCGGAGAGGATTTGGTGCTTTTCCCACCCCGGCGCCCGACTCCACTCTGCCGGCATGGCTGCTCCCTCGCACTTCGAACTTCTCGGCCGCGACACCGTCACCGCCGCACGCCGCGGCCGACTGAACACCCTCCACGGCACCGTGGAGACGCCGCTTTTCATGCCTGTGGGGACCCAAGGGACGGTCAAGGCGGTCACGCCCGCCCAGCTCCGCGAGTTGGGGGCCGGCATCATCCTCGGCAACACCTACCACCTCAACCTGCGGCCCGGCCCGGAGCTGATCCGCCGCCTCGGCGGGCTGCACGCCTTCATGGGCTGGGACGGCCCCATCCTCACCGACAGCGGCGGCTTCCAGGTCTGGAGCCTCGCCAAGCTGCGCGAAGTGGGGGAGGACGGGGTTGGTTTTCAATCCCACCTCGACGGGGCGAAGGTTTTTCTCGGGCCGAAGGAGGTCATGCGGATCCAGCGGGACCTGGGCTCGGACATCGCGATGGTGCTGGACGAGTGCCCGCCGTGGCCGTGCGGGCGGGAGGAGGCGGCCGGGGCGGTGGGGCGCAGCCTGAGCTGGGCCGGGCGCTGCCTGGAGGAGGCGGAGGCGAGCGGTTTCCTGGAGGCGGGGCACCAGGTCTTCGGGATCGTCCAGGGCTCCACCTTCGAGGATTTGCGGGGCGAGGCGGCCGAGGGTCTGGTCGGGCTGGGTTTCAGCGGCTATGCGGTCGGCGGCGTCAGCGTGGGCGAGCCCGAGCCGGAGATGATTGCCCAAGTGGCGGCGAGCACACCCTGGCTGCCCGAGGACCGGCCCCGCTACACCATGGGGCTCGGGTTGCCTGCGCAGATCCTCAAGATGATCGCCCTCGGGGTGGATCTCTTCGACTGCGTGTTGCCGACGCGGATGGCGCGCACCGGGGCGGCCTTCACCCCCGACGGCGTCATCAACCTGCGCAACGAGCGCTTCAAGGAAGATGCGCGCCCCCTCGTGGAGGGCTGGGACAACTACACCTGCCGTCATTTCACCCGCGCCTACCTGCGCCACCTCGTGACGGCCGGCGAGATCCTGGCCTCCACCCTGCTTACGATCCACAACCTCGACTTCTACCTCCGCCTGACCCGGGAAGCCCGCGAGCACCTTGATGCGGGGGACTTTGATGCTTGGCACCGGGCCTGGATCGCCCGCTACGAAGCGGGGACGGCGGCGAAATTGTAATTGAATGTGAATGCCGTCCCAGGCGGCAATCACGCTTGCCCGGGCCGCCCGGCGGTGTGAGAAAGCGGAGATGAACATCCTCATCGCGGAGGACGACGATAGCTCCCGGGCCTTGTTGAAGAAAAGCCTGACCGAAATGGGCCATCGCGTGGTGGCCTCCACCACCGGGGCCGAAGCTTGGACGAGCTTTGCCTGTAATCCTTCCCAAGTGGTGGTTTCGGACTGGCAGATGCCCGATGGGGACGGCCTCGATTTCTGCCGGCGCATCCGGAAAGCGTCCTCCGAGCACTATACGTATTTCATTCTTCTGACCGGGGTGAAGCCGACGACGGAGAACCTTCTGCAGGCCTCCGATGCGGGCGTGGATGATTTCCTGAGCAAGCCGCTCAACCCCGAGCAGATCTGGATGCGGTTGCGGGTGGCTGAGCGAATTCTCCGTGCCGCCCGCCAAGTGCGGCAGCTCGAAAGCCTGCTCCCGGTCTGCGCCTACTGCAAAAAGATCCGCAAGGAGAGCGACATCTGGCAGCAGATCGAGGAGTACTTTGCCTCGCGCACGGGGGCGGACTTCAGCCACTCCATCTGCCCGGACTGCTACCAGTCGCATGTGGCTCCGGAGCTGGAGGCGATGCGGGAGAAAAACCGCGCCGAGGCGGCCCGGGCCCGGAAGCGCTCCTGAGAGGCGGGCCGGCTTGCGTAGTGCCGCCGCCATGACCTCCGGCGAAAATCCACCCGAAGTCCGGAGCATTCCGCTTCCCGAAGGGCCGGATTGTCCCAATCATCCCCGACTGCCGCTGCTGATGTATCCGAAGTTCCTGGACGAAGTCTCTGCAGAAGCCTTCGAGCGGCTTTATCGCCGGCATGGTTGGGGAGGCGGCTGGCGCAACGGGGTATTTTCCTATCACCACTTCCACAGCAACGCCCACGAAGTCCTGGCCTGCCACCGGGGTGCGGCGGAGATCTGCTTTGGCGGCAAAACCGGGGTCACCCTCGAAGTGCGGGCGGGCGAGGCGGTGGTGATCCCAGCCGGAGTGGGGCACAAAAACTGCGGCGACCGGGACGGCTTCGCCGTCGTCGGCGCCTACCCGCGCGGGCAGGAAAGCTACGACCTGGTCCGGGCTGCCGAGGGTGATGCGGAACTGTTGCGCCGGCGGATCGCGGCGGTGCCGCTGCCCGGGGCGGATCCCTTTTTCGGGCCGGACGGACCTTTGTGCCGGATCTGGGGTGTGGTCGCGGGCAGTTGAAGCATCGCGGGGAGTCTGATCCCCCGGTCACTGATGCTTCTCGGTTCCCGGGGAGCTTGCGAGCAACAGCTGGTCAGAAACACCACTCCCGTCGAGGTGCGAGGCCCGCATGTTGAAGCCATGAAATCCTGCCGGAGGCCAATGATCGGAGGGCAGTGGGAGCCGGACTTCGGCGGGCTCCGTCGAGTCCTGGTGTGGCCTTTGACGGGCTCATGCCGAAAGGGCGGTGTCCAGTGACGCGTAAACTGAGTCGTTAAATGATACGAAGATTTTCGCAGGGGCATAAGGGGTAGGCACGAAAGAGGCGAAAATCGCGGCTCCGTGAACAGAAAACCAAAGGAGCCGCAATGCCTCGCCTCAGAAAGGACGAAATCGTGACCATGCATGTATTGAAAGACAAAAGTGAATCCAACCGGGCGATCGCCCGCCTGACGGGCGTGAGCGAGGCCACGGTGCGGTATCATCTTCGCAAGGCCGGGGAAGGCCGCGGGGCTGTGGCGGGTCCGCGTCGAGTCGCTGCCGGAGGCGCCCTTGCGTTGTGCGCGCTGCGGGGAGGCCTTGGTGCGCCAGGGCCGCATCCCGCCCGCCCGGGGCCCGCCGCTGAGCCGCGCCCTGCTTTTCGCCGCATGAACCGGCGGCGCCCAAACCATCCCCACAGCGAGACGACGCGACCCGGCGCGCCGCCGGCCGCCGCCTGCGTGCGTCACAGGGCCGTATCCGCAAATACGCTACACAGGAGTCGAAATCAGGCGGGGAAGGGCCGTCCGGCCCCGTCCGCCCGTCCCGATGCAGGCGATCGGCGTGCCGCCGACGCCCTGCACGCCGACTTTTCGAAGGTGCAGCTGCCGAACAAGCGCCCATCGGCCCGCAAGCCGCTCTGGAAGCGGGCTGAAAGCTTTCCGCATTAGCCCGGCCGTCTCTGGATGGACGACGGGCCTGTTCAACAATCAGTTATCACTCCGGCTTCGCGGAAATGATAACTTCAGGGTTATGATAACTTCAGGGTTAGGTTTGGGTTTCAGGGTTCTCGTCTCTTAATGTCGGTAAACATCCCCTCGATGAGCTACCCTGACAACCACGATAGTAATGAGTGCGTCGTTGATCTCATACAAGATGCGGTAGTTTCCTTGGCGGACTCGGTATTTTTCTTCACCGGACAGCTTCCTTACTCCAGCAGGACGAGGATCATTCCCCAGCGCCAAGATCCGCTCAATGATTCGTTTCCTGTCCTTCTTTGAGATCTTTTCGAGTTCCTTTTCGGCGGAACGTCGAATCTGGATCTTATAATTTGCCATCCTCCTTCAGCTTTTTCAGGAATTCCTCGAAATCTACAGTCGGTTCATTTTCCCGATCTCTAAATGCCTCCAGATCTTCGAGATCCTCAGCGAATGACTGGCGAACGGCGTCATTCACCAGATCAGAAACTGATGACGCCGCTTCCGCCGCCTTTACTTTTAATGCCCGGTGCAGATCTTCATCAAAATACACTGTCGCTCGTTTCATGGTCTCACTATGGAGTTAAAACGTCATAACGTCAATATAGGCTGATTAAATTTTCCCAGAGAACGTCGAGGCTAGGCATGGATGAGCGCAGCGAAATCCATTGCCTCCCTCGCCTTGTGTGTGCCCGGCATGGGCGCGTTGTAATCGGGTTAAAGTCCCGCGTATCATGAACCTACAGAAAACTGAGATACTAGTGCATAAAATTATATGTCCGCGTATTTACCTTGGGGCGTTTTCCGGTCCACCCGCACCTTGGTCCAGACAAAAGGCATCGCCCTCTGGTTGTGCGCGGCGATGAATCGCTCAATCGCCTCAATCAGGCTGCGGACGTTGCGAAAACTTGCTCCCTTGAGGGCTCCCCGGCTCAAGATGCTGAACCATGCCTCCACCTGATTCACCCACGATGCATGGGTCGGGGTGAAGTGAAAGTGGACCTGCGGATGCTTCTGCCTC
>REEB01000025.1 GCA_007695295.1 Puniceicoccaceae bacterium | reverse complement strand
GTCGAGCAGGACGGTGAGCTGGCCGTTTTCGAGGGGGAATCCGCCGGTTGCTTCGAGGGGCAGGGGGTGGTACATGATGCCGTAGGCGGCGAAGCCGACATTGGCGTTTTTCAGCTCAAGGTAGTCAGCGGTGTAGGTGGGTACGGCGGGGGGGGGCGCCGCCGAAGAGGCCGGGCGTCCGCACCCAGGCACCAGGCTCGGCGTGGGGGATGCGGGTGAAGCCTTCGGCCTCGCGGTTGATGGCTGCGCGGATGTTGTCGAAGCGGGCTCCGGCGGAGTCGGGCTGCTCGACGGCGGTGGCCCTGGCGGCGCCGATGACAAAGAACTCAAGGGCGGACTGGCCGAGGGGGTTGGTGGCGACGAGGGTGGGTTCGCCGGCATCGTCGCGCAGCCGGGTGTAGAATCGATGCTCGCCGGCATCGAGGTCATATTCGATGCGGATATAGTGCCAGACACCCTGCTGGGCGCCGCCGGCCGGACCTGTGGGGAGGAGGTTGTCCGTCCACTGGCCTGCTTTGGCGAGGATTTGGGGCGGGAAGGTGAGCTCCGGATCGACGGGATCGACCTGATCGGTCATGATGTAGCGATCCGCGCCACCGACGGCCGCCCAACCGGAACCGCCGGGACTGTCGACCAAGCCGAAGCCAACGACGTGGCGACCGGAGGTGACCGGAAGAAAGAAATCCAGCTCCAGGGTGACGGTGCCGCGGGTGATCCGGCCGAAAGGCAAAGGCAGGTGCAGATTGGATACGCCACCGGTGCCGCGGACGACGAGATGGCCGGCGGAGGCGTCGGTGACCAAGCTGGGGCCGACGACCCAGGCGGGGGAAAGAGCGAGATCGGCAAAGTCGTCGAGGACGACGGATTCGGAGGAAAAGGCGGGGGTTGCAAGAGCAAGGGAGGCGCCTGCGCAGAGGCAAGCCAGCCGGCGGCGCACTGCCACGGTCGATGGAAGGGGCTTCATGGGAACAGAGGGTTGGTTTTCAGAGGAGGTTTGCGATCGGCCGATACCATGTGGAAGGCCGCCCGCCCGCCGGCAGTGGGCGCTGCCGAGGATGGCACCGACACTAGGCTTGCGAAAAGGCGGGCGTCAATCGCAAAGCTCAGAGGACGGCGAGCAGCCGGGGGGCGAGGGAAGACCGGCCGACGGTGAGGAGCGAAGGGTTGCGAAGCTCGGGCTTGCCGTAGCGGAGCGGGTTGGCGGCGGGAACGGTGAGCACGGCGCCACCGGCGGTTTCGACGATGGCCTGGGCGGCGGCGGTATCCCATTCCATGGTGGGGACATCGCGCAGGTAGGCATCGGCGGCGCCCTCGGCCACCAAGCAGAATTTAAGGGAGCTGCCAATGCTGAGGCACTCGGAGTCGGGAAACGCTGCGAGCAGTTTCCGCACTTGGGGGCCGGCGTGGTCGCGGCTGGCGACAAAGCGAAGGTGGTCACCGGAGGGTTCGGCGGAGTGGATTGGCCGGGGATCGCCGCCGGCCTCGATTTTCAGGGCGATGCCCATGGCCCGGTCGGCAAAGTAAGTGAGCCCGTGGACGGGGGTATGAATAAGGCCGGCGACAGGGCGGCCCTCTTCGATCAGTGCGATGTTGACGGTGAAATAGCCGGTATTTTTAAGAAACTCCTTGGTGCCATCGAGGGGATCGACGAGCCAGAAGCGGGGGCCGGCGTGGTCGTGGGTGGGGTCGCCGGGGTCGCTTTCCTCGGAGATGACGGGGACGTCGGGAAAGGCATCGTGGAGGAAGCCGACGATGGCGCGGTGGCTGTCGCGGTCGGCGAGGGTGAGGGGGGAGTCGTCGGCCTTGAGCTCGACTTCAATGGGGCGGCCGTAGTGGGAGAGGATGACATCGCCGGCGATGCGGCCAATTTCGAGCAATGGATCGAACAGTGGTGAAAGCGGCATGGCGGCGTTTGGGGACCTTCGGGAAAGGAAGGGCGAGGCCGGGGAGGTCAAGTCGGAAATGGCGCCGCCACCGCTTCGGGCTTGCAATTTGACTGCGTCTGATCCCCGATGATGGAGGGTGTGTGGTTGCCGCATCCGATTCCTCCACGTCATGAATCTTCCGAGTCCTCTTTCCTCCTTCGGCGGCGTTTTGGTGGCCGCATTGGTCTTTCTCAGCAGTTCCTGGTCGCTCCGGGCCGAAACGGTCACCTTTGCCGATGCGGCGTTGGAAGCGGCGGTGCGGGAGGCTCTTGAGATACCGGTGGGGCCGGTCACAACGGCCGACATGCTGGAGCTGGAGGTGCTGTCCGCACCCGAAGCGGGGATCGCCTCGCTCTCCGGGTTGGAGCATGCGGTCAACCTCTTGGCTCTCGACCTTTTTGGCAATGAGCTGGCGGAGTGGCCGACGGAGTTTTCGGTCCTGACCAAACTGGAGGAGCTGGACCTGGGGGCGAATCTTCTGGGAGTGATTCCCGCCTCCATTGCCGAGTTGACCGCGTTGGTGGAGCTGCTGCTGGACGCCAACATGATCACGGAAGTCTCTCCCGCGATCGGCCAGCTCCAGGGTTTGCTCTACGTGAATCTGGCCGAAAACCTCTTGGAAGAGGTGCCGGCAGGACTCAACGATTTGCCTTCGATCCAGATCCTGGACCTCAGCTTAAACTTTATTTCCAGCCTGCAAGGGACGGAAAACCTGGCTGCGACGGTGGAGGATTTGTTTCTGCGGTGGAACGACTTGGTCGCCATCCCAAGCTACTACTTCACCTCGCCGACGCTGCTCTGGCTCGACCTGGCATTCAATCTCCTGAATGACCTGCCGACGATAGAAGCCGCCGCAGGTGGCGTGGTGCCCTTGGAGGATCTGGACATCTCGCGCAACTTTCTCACCGAATTTCCGCCGGGCTTGGAGCGGTTGGAAAGCCTGATCTGGCTGCGGGCGGACGGCAACTTGCTCCGCAGCCCATTGCCGTCGGAGCTGCTGAGTCTGCCACTACTGGCCATGCTCAATGTGGCGGAAAACCGACTCGACGTGCGGCCCGGCTCGGATGACCGCATCCTGATCGAAGCGCTCGAAGCGGAAGGCGTGGTGGTTTTTTACGACCTGCAGGACTTCGAACCGCCCAACGGCAGCGGATTCGAAGACTGGGCGGAGGCCAACGAGATCCCGGCTGATCGCAGGGGTTTTCTGGATACAAACGGTCCCTTCGCCCTGCCCAACCTGGCGGCCTATGCCTACGGAGTGAATCCATTCACGGTGGCGGCCGATGATTTGCCGCGACTGGTACTCCTGCCGGATGGTTCTCCCACGCTTGTTCACCTGCTCAACCCGGCTGCCGGGGAGGTGGAGGTGATCTACGAAGGATCGGAGAATCTGCACACTTGGGCGCCGCTTGACGTGTTGGAGGTTATTCCCTTGGGATTCGTCGGGGAAAGCTTCCGGCTTCAGGTGGTCTTCGAGCCGGGCAACCCGTTTTTTGTCCAGGTCCGGGTGCTGCTGCCGGCGAACTGAGCTGGAGAAGCCCATGAACCCGCGCTTGCTCCGTTGGCGGGGTGCGCCATGCTGCCGTTTGCCTGCGCAGGCCCCGGTGGCGGAATGGTAGACGCAGCGGACTTAAAATCCGCTGGCCGCAAGGCCGTGAGGGTTCGAGTCCCTCCCGGGGCACTCCTTTGGCGCGCAACGAACGGCGAGGGCAGGCTGTCGACCGGATTCGGGCTCTCGGGCTTTCATGGGTGCAGGGGCGGGATTTGAACCCGGCGATCCCGCGGCCGCGGGATTATGAGCCGGGGTTGCAGTGGGCTTCCGTCAGGACGGGGGC
>REEB01000077.1 GCA_007695295.1 Puniceicoccaceae bacterium | reverse complement strand
CGACAGCATAGCCGCCCGCACACCTAAACGATAGATGCGGAAGAAGAACGCTTACCTTACGTTTGATGAAGCTGTCTGGAATCCGGTCATGCTGATTGTGAGTCTTGGCCGTCCCAACGATGAGGTTAAATACACCTTCAATCACGACTTCACCATCCTTAGCCAAGGCACCGGCTATTGGGGCGGTAATTCGACCTCGCTGCAGAACATCGACGGCAATATCCTTAGCGGGCATGAAGGCCATGGCGCCATCCAGTTCTCGGGTTGGGTTTCCGAAATCTCCTGGACGGTTGATTCGTATGAATACTGGCACGGGTTCACCGTTGGCATGCCCGACCAACCCTCGGTCATGCCGGTGCCGGAGCCGTCCACTTACGGTGCCTTGGGTGCCTTGCTGCTGGTCGGGCTGATCGCACACCGCCGCTGGAATACGCGCAAGGTCTGAGACTGGCTAAGTCCCTTTTCCTCCCTCCGTGAAAGTCCCGGCCGAATGGCCGGGGCTTTTTTTTTCAGAAATAGACGGTCAGCCCGGCGAGCACGGTGTGGTTGTTGATGCCGTGGTTGGGGCGGTCGAGGCCGGCGTTGGAGACGTGGGAGAACCGGTAGCGGAGGGTGAGGGCGGTGCGGTCCTGGAGGAGGATGTGGGCCCCTCCGCCGAAGCTGCTGTAAAACTGGATCTTGCCCCCGAGATCAGGCCTCCCCAGGTCGGTAATGGAAGGACCACTGCCGACCTCGACGAAGGGCCGCCAGCGGTCGCCGCCGCGAAACTCGTAGCGGAAGCCCGGCACCACGGCGACGAGGTAGCCGCTGCCGGGCTGGAACTGGCCCGCGCCGATCAGCTCGACGAACTTCACCCAGGAGCCCTCCCAGCGCGTGCCGGCCGCCATCGGGTTGGTCAGGACATAGCTGAAGGTGAAGGTGCCGAGACCGAGGTCGCGGCTCTTGACTCCGCCGTATTGGGTCGTGCCGATGGCGACGCCGGCGGACCAGCACCAAGCCATCTGGCCCTTGGCGAGGTGGAAAGGCTCGGGGCGGTCAGGTGCGGGCGGCTGGTCCGTTGCGGCCCGGAGGGTTGCGGCCAATGCAAAAACCGTCAGGACAGCGGTGCACCGCAGGAGGGTGGAAAAAAAGCTCAAAAGCATGGTGGGCATGGTGGGCTGGAGATTCAACAGCGGGCTTCGATGGCAGGATTGGGGTCGATGGACAAGGGCCGAATCTTCGCCGCAACTTTGGGCAATGCCTCTGGCACCGCATGGAAGCTCCGCACTGGCCGGGCGAGATGCGCTCGACTGCCCGTTTTCGGGAGGCGGCAGACTTGCGCGGATGCTGGGCCCGCGCCACGCTCGCCGGTCATGAACCCCGACGCCCCCTTGGACTGGCGGCAGCCCTATCCCTCGCGCCGGCAGCCGGTTTTTGCCCGCAATCTCGTCGCCACCTCCCAGCCGCTGGCCACGGAGGCGGGCGTCTCCGCTCTCCGGGCCGGCGGCAACGCGGTCGATGCGGCCCTCGCCGCCGCCATCACCCTGACCGTGGTCGAGCCGACCGGCAACGGCCTCGGCAGTGATGCGTTTGCGCTTATCTGGCGGGGCGGCCGGCTCCACGGATTCAATGGCTCGGGGCGGAGTCCGCGGAGCCTTGATCCGGAGCGGCTTCGCGGCCGGGCGTCGATGCCGGAGCTGGGCTGGGAGACTGTGACGACTCCCGGGGCGGTCGATACCTGGGTGCAGTTGAGCCGGAAATTCGGCAAACTGCCCTTTGCCCGGCTCTTCGAAGATGCGGTCCGCCACGCCGCGGAGGGCTTTCCGCTCTCTCCGAAGATCGCCGATGCCTGGCGGCATTCAAGGCAGCGCTTCCGGGAGTTCGCGGATTTCCAGGACCACTTCTGGCCGGCCGGCTTCGAGGCACGGCCGGGGGAGGTCTTCCGCTCTTCCGCCCTCGCCGCCACTCTCGGTGAGATCGCCTCCACCAAAGGAGAATCCTTTTACCGGGGGCGGTTGGCGCGGGCGATGGCCTCGCGGTCTCATACCCAGGGCGGCAGCCTGGCGGAAATCGACTTGGCGGAGCATCAGGGTGAGTGGGTCGAGCCCCTGGCAGTGGACTACGCGGGCTGCCGCGTCCACGAGCTTCCGCCCAACGGCCAGGGCCTGGCGGCGTTGATCGCACTCGGCATTCTCGAACGCCTGCCGGTCCGCGGCCTGGCGGCGGACTCCCCGGACCTGCTCCATTTCCAGATCGAAGCCATGCGGATCGCGTTTACGGAGGCCTTCGCCCATTTCGCCGACCCTCGGGCGATGGTCTTCGATCCCGGGCGGCTGCTCGACCCGGGCTTGCTCGACCGCCGGGCGGCGGAGGTGGATGCGCGCCGGGCGGGGCGGCCGGAGCCGACGCCGGCGAAGGGCTTCGGCACCGTTTGCCTGGCCGCGGCCGACGAGGAAGGCACGATGGTCTCCTTCATCCAGTCCAATTTCCATGGGTTCGGATCCGGTATCGTGATTCCGAATACAGGGATCTCATTGCAGAACCGCGGCCTCGGCTTCGTGCTCACGGAAGGCCATCCCAACCGGGTCGGTCCCGGCAAGCGGCCCTTTCACACCATCATCCCGGCCATGGTCTCGCGCGCAGGCGAACCCCTTCTCGCCTTCGGGTTGATGGGCGGCCACATGCAGCCGCAGGGGCACCTGCAGGCGGTCCACCGGATCTGCGTGCTCGGGCAGAATCCGCAGGCGGCGGCCGACGCGCCGCGCTGGTATCTGCAGCCCGATGGCTCGCTCGCCCTGGAGCCACACTTCCCCGAAGAAACCGGTCCGGCCCTGGCGGAGCGGGGCCACCGGCTCGCCGGGCCGCTGCCGGAGCCCTTCTTCGGCGGCATGCAGGCCATCGCCCGCCTGCCCGGCGGCGTCTATTGCGGGGCGACGGAGCCGCGCAAGGACGGCTGCGCGGCGGGCTTTTAGGCAGCGGTATCCGAGGGGCAATTACCAAAAAAGCCTGAGCAGGGTGGCGACGATTGTGACCGTGGCCATGCTGAGCAGGGTGGAGTAAAAGACCGCGGCGGCCAGAAAGGCGTGATCGGCTTTGAATTCGTGGGCCAGGAGGGAGATGTTAACGGCGGTCGGCACCCCCGCACCGAGGATGAGGATGGCGGCGGTATTGCCGCTGAAGCCGAAGGCATGGACCAGCCCGAATGCGATCAGCGGACCCCCCACGAGCCGGATGGCGAGCGAAGGCGAAACCTGCCCGAGCATGCGGCCCGGCCGGGTCTGCGAGAGCTGGACCCCGAGTGTGACGAGGGCGAGGCCGATCATGGCGTTGGCCAGGTAGGTCAGCGGCACCCAGAACCAGGTCCACTCAGTCACCGGGATCTCGAAGCCACGCACGGCGAGGGCGAGGGCCACGCCCCAGAGGCTTGTCTGCCGCAGGACCGGCAGCCACATCCGCCAGCCCTTGTATCCACCACCCGAGGACGCGATGAGGAGCCCGATGCTGAAGGTGGTGACGTTCATGGTCAGGAGCACGAAAACCTGCACCACGGGCCCGTCTGTCGGGTAGGCGAGGGCGAGAAGCGGAAGGCCGTAATTGCCCGAGTTGTAGAACATCGCCGAAAGCTGGAGCGCGCGCCGCCTCCGGAGATCGTCCCCCCGAAGGCGACCCGCCAGCTCTCCGAGCAGAAACATCGCGGCCATGATGGAGAGCGTGAATCCCATCACCCGCATGGCCATCGCCCCCTCCAGCTCCGAGGTGGCGACGCGCACGAAAATAAACGCCGGCACCACGAGGTTGATGTTCAGCTTGACCATGGTCTTCAGGTCGAGCGACCAACGCCGGTCCAGCAGCCAGCCCAGCCCGGCGAGCACAAAGATGGGCAGGCAGATTTGGAGGAAGACGGTGAGAAGCATGCGGTAGCCGACGGTGCTCAGCGGCGCGCCCGCAGGCAGGTGCGCCAGATGTCCTCGGTCTCCTCGCGGAGCCGGACGGCGTCCGCCCAAACATCGGGGAAACAGCCCAGGCCGTAGCCATGGGCGACCGGGCCGAACTCCGGACAGACGCAGAGGGTTTCGCCGCCGGTCTTGTCCTCCAGCCAGGCGTCGAAGAGGGCGCCGACGAAATCGAGGTAGGGGCGGGCCTCGGGCGTGAGGCGTCCGCGGCCGTCGGTGAGCGGGATCTGGGCGTGGTGGCCGTTGAAGGGGCGGAGGTGAAGCTGGCGGGCGCCGCGCAGGAGGGGTTTGTCGTCGAGCAGGCGCGGCGCGTAGGGCGGGCTGAGGTGTTTCACGACCGCGAAATGGGAAAAGTCGTAGGAGAAGCGGCAGGGGCGCCCGGCCGCCTCCAGGCAGAGCAGGGCGATCTGGCGGGTTTTTTCCGGCGTCTCGGTGCAGGTGTCCCGGTGCACTTCGAGGTCGGCCTCGATGCCGAGCGCTTCCGCTTTCTCGGTCAGGTGGATCCAAGTGTGGACGGCAAGTTCCGGCGGGGTGTCATGATCGCCGAGTTGGACGTTGATGCGCAGGGGCCGGGTTTCGGCGGCGGCGGCGAGGCGCTGCTGCCAGTTCTTCCCGTTGGCATCGATGAAGCAGATGTACTCCATCCCGGCCTTGCGCACGGCGGCGGCGGTTTCGGCCGAAGGGCCGCCCGCCATGGCATCGAAACCGGCTTCCCGGGCCTTGCGGATTTTGGTCGCGGTCGTCCACTCACGCCGCCCCAGAGGCTGGCCGGTGAGGGTCCAGAAGCTGGCGAATTGAATGAGGCGCGGCGGGGATGAGGTCTTGGGCATGGCGGGGTGGGAGGGTTGCGGGATTTCCGGTCGATCAGGCCAACTTACGCGCACGACCGGACGGCCCGCAACAATCGGGTTTACCGTGACCGCAGATGGCTCGGAGGCGGGCCGCCGGCCGCTCGGGACGGGCTAGATGGCGAAGCCGCGGACTTTGGCCGAAAGCCACTCGCTGAAAATCACCATCAGCAGAACGAGGAGTAGAATCACGCTGACTTGGGACCATTGGAGTGCGTTGACGGAAGCGTCGAGCTGAAGGCCGATGCCCCCCGCGCCGACCAGGCCGAGAATGGTGGATTCGCGGACATTGATGTCCCAACGGAAAACCGAGATCCCGATAAACGCCGGGAAGACTTGCGGAAAAATGCCGTAGACGAACACCGACGGCGGCGGCGCGCCAACCGCCCGCATCGCCTCCACCGGATCGGGGGCGATTTCCTCGATCGCTTCATAAAGCAACTTGCCGATGAAGCCGACCGAGCGGAGCGTAATGGCAAAAATCCCCGCCAGGACTCCGGGACCGACGATGATGACGAACAAAATCGCCCAGATGAGGGTATTGATGGACCGGCTGGAAACGATCAGCAGCAAGGCGGCTTGCCGGACCAGCGGATGCGGAGAGGTGTTTTTGGCTGCGAGGAAGGCGAGGGGTGTGCCGAGAAAAATGGCGGCGAAAGTTCCGAGGGTGGCGATGTGCAGGGTGTCGAGCAGCGACTGGACGAGAGAAGGCAGGTAGCTCCAGCGCGGCGGCACCATCCGGGCGATCAGATCGCCGGCTTGGCGGTGGGCATCGGCGACAAAAATCCACTCGGTGCCCGCACTGATTTGCCGGAATGCGGCCACCAGCAGGGCGAAAAAAAAGAGACCTGCGACCCAGCCGAGGAGAACGGCCTTGGAGGTGCGCTTGCGCCAACTGGGTGATGGAGATGTGGTGGCGGGGTTCATCACAGGAGCCGGCGTCGCACGATCCCTGAGGCGTGCTCGGTGAGCAGGACGATGACGATGATCACCACGAGGATGGCCGCGGCGCTGGAGAATTCGTAGCGATCGAAGGTCGTGCTGAGGGTGGCGCCAATGCCGCCCGCACCGACCACTCCGATGATGGCGGACTCGCGGAAGTTGATATCGAGCCGGTAGAGACTCAGACCGAGAATGCGGGGCAGGATTTGGGGCACGAGGCCGTAGACGAGGATCTGCGGCAGAGTGGCCCCGGTGGCCCGCATCGCTTCGATCGGGGCCATGGAGCAGGCTTCGATGTCTTCGGCGATCAGTTTGCCGAGAAAGCCAATCGTCGCCACCACCAGAGTGATGACGCCGGCGAGCGGCCCAAACCCAAACATGACGACAAAAAATATCGCAATCATCACTTCCGGAAACGTGCGTCCCAGCGCAATGATGGCGCGGCAGGCGTGATAAACCGGGCGGGGCGCGAAGTTGCCGGCCGCCCCCAGGGCCAGCGGAAGCGAAAGCAGGGCCCCGATCACGGTGGCGACGAGGGTCATCGCCAAGCTCTCCATCACGCCGCGGAAGATGTCTCCGCCCCGGCTGGTGAAGTCCGGCCAGACAAAGGCACGGAGAAAGTCCAAGCCTCGCGGCAGGCCCTGGAGCAGCCGCGGCACATCGATCTCGATGTTGAGGAAGGCAAAAACCAGATACCCCACCAGCCCCGCGGCCAACAGCCTTCGCGCGAGGGCACTTTGAATGGCGGGAGGTCTCCGCCAGTGCCGCGGGTAGGCGCCGGCCGGGGCGGGCGCGGGCCGCGAATCTGTCCCGTTTTCCGCCACGTCCCTCAGGCCACGGAAAACGCCTCGGTGCCGTAGACGACACCAAGGGCTTCGTCGTCCAGCTCCGCGGGCTTGCCGTGGAAGACCACCTCGCCGTGGCGAAGGCCGATGATGCGGTCGGAAAACGACCGCGCGAGGCCGACGTCGTGGAGATTGGCCAGCACGGAGAGCCCATGTTCGCGGGCCAGTTCCCGGAGCAGGGTCATGACCCGGCGGGCGGTCTCGGGATCGAGGCTGGCGGTGGGTTCGTCAACCAAGAGGAGGGCAGGGCGCTGCATGAGGGCGCGCGCGATGCCGACGCGCTGGCGCTGGCCCCCGGAAAGGCGGTCCGCCCGGCGGTCGTGAAAGCCGGCCAACCCGACCCGCTCGAGAAGCTGAAAGGCGGCCGCGACATCGCCAGGAGGGAACCGCCGCAGGGCGCTGCGCCAGAAGCCGGTGTAGCCGAGGCGTCCGGAGAGGAGATTTTCCATCACCGTCAGCCGGTCGACCAGCGCATGGGCCTGGAAGATCATGCCGATCCGCCGCCGCAGCAGGCGCAACTCCCGCCCGCTGAGCCCGAGGATTTGCCGGCCCTCCAGGCGGCAGCTTCCCCCGGTGGCGGTAACCAGTCCATTGATACAGCGAATGAGAGTGCTTTTGCCCGCACCGGAGGAGCCGATCACGCTGACAAACTCCCCTTCGGAAACTTCGAGGTCGACGCCCCGGAGGGCCTCGTCGCCGCCGGGGTAGCGCATCCGCAGGCCTTCGATGGCCAAGAGGGGTGGAGCTGCGGTGATCATTCGCGGTAAGAGATGCCATAGGCTTGGTCGATGCGCCGAATGATTTCCCAGTGCTCGCGATAGCTGATGGGGATGAACCCATCCTCTTGCTCAAACTCCTTGTCGAGCGGAGAGCCCTTCCATTCGTAGCTGAAAAAGGCCTCGCGGACTTTTTCGGCGATCTCGGGGTGGAGGTTGTGGGCATGGCCGTAAGCGGTGGTGGGAAAGCGTTCCGAGCGGAAAATGGTGCGCAGGCGTTCACCGTCGACTACTCCGCGCTGGACCATCCGGGTTTTCACAGAGTTGGCGATGGAGGCGGCATCGTAGTCGCCGTTGGCCACCCCGAGGATTGAGCTGTCGTGCTTGCCGGAGAAGCGCGGGATGAAGTCCCGATCTGGTTCGAGCCCGAACTGCTCTCGCAGGAAAACCAAAGGCGCTTTGTAGCCGCTGTTGGAAGTGGGCGAAGTGAAGGCGATGGTCCGGCCTCGGAGTTGACTGACCTCGGTCACTGGACTCTCCGCGGGCACGATCACTTCCATTTGGTAGCCGTAAGTGCCGTCGGCCGCGGCCATCATGGCAAAAGGCACGAAACCGGTCCGGTTGACCGCCAAGGGGACGCTGCCGGTGTTGAATCCGGTCACATGCAGGCGCCCGGCCCGCATGGCCTCGAGCTGGGCTGCGTTGGATTGGACGGGGAAAAACACCACCGGCAGGCCCGTGGTATTCTCCAGATGGCGCAGAAAGTCCGACCAGACCTCTTCGTAGACGGCCGGATCCTCCACGGGTGTGTAGGCGAAAACGAGTCGCCGCGGTGTCACCCAGTTCCGCGGGTCTTCGGGAAGGTCAGCCACCATGTCGCCATCACGGTCGACGAACCGTGATGAGAGGTCGCCATAGGTTTCGCCGGGCTCCCCGGAGCACCCTGCGAGGATGAGAGCAAAGAGGACGGATCCCAGGCGGGTCACGAGGAATAGCAATGCGTTTCGATCGGAAGTCATAGTCTGGATTCTGCTCGGCGAGCAGCAACGGCCTGCTTAGGTTCCAGCCCTCCCGCAAGTCCACTAAATTTGGACAGCTCCGCCAATCTTAACACAAATGCAACAATCCCGCCTCCCGCCTTCGATTGTTACACTCTCGTGCCATCCTGTTTTGCGGGTTGGCAAACGCTGATCGGCTACTTTGGGTGCCGGGAATTGAAGTGACCAAACGAGACAAGACCAGAAACAGCATTTGGTGCCTGGCTCCGGCGATCCTGGGAGTGATGCTGGCAGCACCGGTCCCGCAGATTTCCGCTAGGCCGCACCTGAGCATAGAACCTGCGGGCGCACAGGAGTGGCGGCTGGGGTGGGAAGCGACGCCCGGCCACCGCTACGAACTTTGGCACTCGCCCGATCTGGGTGCATGGGAACCCGTCGAGGGCTCGCCCTTCAGACCGGCCACGGCCGTTGCCGAAGTCCTTCTCCCGTCCACAGGCAACCGCAGCTTCTACCGGCTGGTCGATCTGGGGGCTGCGCCAATCACGCGCGAAGTGTTTTTCAGCAATCCCGGACCGACGGGCAATGAGATAGACCTCACCCTCGAAGACAAAATCATAGAACTGCTGGAGGCGGCCGAACCCGGATCCACCGTGCGCGGGGCGCTCTACACTTGGAGCCGCACCCGCATGAGCAATGCATTCATCGCGGCTCATCAGCGTGGAGTGGAAATCCGGCTCATTGTGGGCAGCGATTTCCAAGCCGTGGACCTGCTCATCGCCGGTCTCCCCCCCGGAAACGTCCTCAAGTGCCCGGGTCCGCTCGGGTTGGCCGGCGGATGCCACGGCGACCGCATCAACCACAACAAGTTCTTCCTCTTTCCGCTGCTGGCGGACGGATCCGAAGAGGTGGTGGTGCAATCTTCGGCCAACTTCACCAACCCGCAGATTCGAAACAACAACAACATGGTTGTCATTCGCGGCGATGGGCAACTTTATCAGGCCTACCTGAAGTACTGGCAGGATCTTTCGCGGCAGTTCACCGATCTGAACTATTATCGGACGGTCTCAACCGATGACGGCACCAAGGTCTATTTTTTCCCCCGCAATGAAGCCAGTGGAACGACCGGAGCAGGTGATCCCATCGTCGAGTTACTGGATGGATTTGCGGTCGGCCCGGGGAGCTCGATTAGGATCGCAATGGCCTTTTGGTCCAACGCCCGCACTGAGATCGCCCGGCGCCTGGTGAGTTTGCGGGCCGCGGGATGCGATGTGGCGGTGATTGTGAATCCATCCAACACCGGGGGCGATATTTTCAACATCCTCGAAAACGGCGGCATTCCGGTGACACGCTTTGCCCCCGTCCATTCCAAATACCTGCTCCTCAATGACCTGCCCAACCGTCAACGTCGGCGCCTCGTCTATACCGGGTCACACAATTACACCGGGCCCGCCCTGCGCCAGAACGACGAGACTTTGCTCCGGATCGTGGATGAGGTACTCTACGAAGCGTTTTTGGAAGACTGGCAAAGAATGCGGGAACACCCGCTGGCAAACTGATTACGTTAAAAGCACGACCGAATCGACCACCACGATGAACCGATCCCACTTACCTGATACCCCGGCCGAAGACGACGGACAAGCCGACTCCTCCCGGCGGGCCTTTTTCAAACAGGCCGGTGCTCTTTCGCTGGCTGCCATGAGCGGTCTTGCGCTGACCCGGCCGGCGGCGGCGATGCCGCGAGCAGCCCGCCCCCTGCCGAACGACGGCCTTGCCAGCGGGATAGTTTTTCACGATGCCAACCGCAGTGGACGGGCCCGGGGCCAGGCTGGAATTCCCGGGGTTCTGGTTTCGAATGGGGTGGATGTGGCATCCACCGATGAGCGCGGCCGTTATGAGTTGCCGGTTCAGGATGGTTCCGCCGTCTTTGTGATCAAACCGCGCGGTTACCGCACACGAATCGATTCCTTGAACCTGCCCCGGTTTTATTACCTTCATCATCCCACCGGAACCCCGGATGATGGCTTTCTCTACCGCGGCATCGAACCCACCGGCAGTCTCCCCGAATCGATCGATTTCCCGCTCTATGAAAACCGGGAGCCGGATGAATTCGATGTCCTGGTCACCGCCGATCCCCAGCCCTACAACCTGCCCCATCTGCAATGGTATGCGAGGGAGACCATCCCCGAGTTCAAGCGGCTGCCGGTGGCATTCGGCATTGTGCTCGGCGATGTCGTCGGCGATCACCTCGATCTCTATGATCCCTATAACCGCATCAACGCGTTGGCCGGATTTCCCTGGTACCATGCCTTCGGTAATCACGACATGAATTTCATGGCCGCTGATGATCGCCATGCCAGCTCCACTTTTCAACGCGTCTTCGGCCCCACCGATTATGCCTTCACTCACGGCCAGGTGCATTTCATCGTCCTTAACAATGTTTTCTGGGAAGGCTTTACCCGGATGCGGGCGGATGGCTGGCCCCGCCGCGGGCAGTACCGCGGCCACCTGCGCCCCACCCAGCTGCGTTTTGTCAAAAACCTCGTCGAACGGATTCCCGCGGAGGATCGCATCGTGGTCTGCACCCACATCCCGATGATCAACCGTGGTGACTCCGATGGGAAGCACGCCACGCCCGAGTTTCCCGAATTGCTGGCCATCCTTTCCGGCCATCCCCATACCCTTTCCCTGTCCGGGCATACCCATGTTAATCTTAACTACCTGCTCGGCGAGCAAATGGGTTATCGTGCTCCGGGCGGGGCGCTGCATCACCACTTCAACGTGACGGCGCCTTGTGGCAGTTGGTACCGCGGCCCTTTGGACCACGAAGGGATTCCCTACTCGCCCGGGCGAGACGGATCCCCCAAAGGATATGCCGTGCTCCGTTTCCGGGGCGGATCGGACTACCACATCCGCTTCAAGGCCCTTCGCCAAAGCGAAGATTACCAGATGCAGGTTTATCTGCCGGAGCTGGTGCGCCGCGATGCGCTCGATTCCACCCAAGTGCATGTGAATCTTTTTGCGGGATCGACCCGCAGCCGGGTGCGCATGCGGATCGACTCGGGTGAGTGGATCCGGCTTGAGCAGGGCGAGCACCATGATCCGGCCTACCTCGCACTGCAGGCCCGCAGCCAGGCCCATCCCGATGCGGGCGAGGGTGAGTTGCCGAATCCCATGCTCACCGACCATCACTGGCGGGCGAAATTGCCCGGGCACCTCGCAGTGGGCTGGCATGCGGTTGAAGTGGAAGCCACGGGCCATTTCGGGGACATCTGGCGCGAGCGCCGGACCTTCACCGTCGTGACCGATCCGGCCGATGTGGAGCACCTCAACCAAGGAACGCGCACCCCGCGCGGCTGAGTACCGGATCCGTCTGCCATGAGTCTTTCCTCTGCGCCTAGAATTCCATCGAGAAACCGGTGTTTTGGCCGGCTCGCGCTGGTTGCTCTCCTGCTGCTGCCCGCTCCCTTGGCCGGCGGCAAGTCCATCATCGCTCATCGGGGCGCTTCGGGCTATCTGCCCGAGCATACCCTTGAGAGTTACGCCCTCGCCTACGGGATGGGCGCCGACTTCATCGAACCCGACTTGGTCCTGACCCGGGACGGGGTGCCGATCGCGCTGCACGACCTCACTCTTGAGGCGACGACTGACGTGGCCGAGCGGTTTCCCGGACGGGATCGTGAGCCCGGCAAGTTTTTCGCGGCCGATTTCACCCTCGAGGAAGTCCGGCAGTTGCGCGTGCAGGAACGCATCAACCCCGGCACCGGTGAACAAACCTATCCCCGGCGCTGGCCACAGGACCACCGGGACATTCACTTCCGCATCCCCACCATGGCGGAAATTATTGAGCTGGTCGGCGGACTGAATCGAACGACCGGCCGCGCTGTCGGCATCTACCCGGAAATCAAATTCTCGGCCTGGCATGCCGGGCAAGGCTTCGACTTCGAAGAGATCTTGGCCGGGCTGATCCAATCCCAGGCCGCCGACTGGCCCAGGGATCAGATCATTGTCCAGGGGTTCGAGCCGGACGGGATGCGGCGCCTTCGGGAGCTGGCCCCGGATCTCTTTCTCGTCCAACTGATCGGGGGCGGTCGGAGTTTCGATCCGCTCTGCACGCCCGAAGGCATCGCCATGGTGGCCGGTTATGCCAACGGCATCGGGCCTTCCATAGCGCGCCTCATCGATGCCCGGGGACGGCCCGTGAACGACTTTAATCTCATCCATGAAGCGCACCGCCACGGACTGGTCGTTCATCCCTACACTGCGCGGGTCGATGCGCTTCCGGGCTGGGCGGAAGACTTTTCCACCCTGCTTGAGCGGGTGCTCTTCGAGGCGGGGGCGGACGGGATTTTCACCGACCACCCCGACCGCATGCGGGAGTTTCTTCGCCACCGTTGAGTTCGGGTCGGATCAACCGCCCATGCTCATGAAACGAAGGACCGATTTCGCAGTGGTGGCGGCTTTGGCGGCATGGATCGGGTTCACCGGCTGCGGTGGTCCGGGGTCGGACCTACGCCACTACCAGGCCGAGGATCGCATTCGCGCCGGACCTTCCGTGGACCTAGAAGGAAGAATCGTTTTCGGGTCCGATGACGGTCTCCTGCACTGCCTGCTTGCCGATGGGACGCCGGCCTGGCAGGTGCAGACTGAAGCCATCCTGCGAGGGCCGCCCGCCATCGGCCGGGATGGGTCCTTGTTTCTGACCACCTTCGACACCCTGATCCTTGCTTTCCAACCCGACGGTCGTGTTCGCTGGAGTTTCGAAGCGGGAGGACGCCTCGCAGAGGGGCTCGCCCTTGACGATGAGGACCACCTCTATGCAGCCACAGAAAGCGGTGCCGTGATCAGCCTCACCTCCTCCGGCAGGCAACGCTGGGTCCTCGGGTTTGATGCGCCCGCGGCCGCCGGGCCGGTCTTGGTGGGGAATCGGCTTCTGGCCGTGGCATTTGTCAACGGGAGGGTGACGGCCCTCACATCCGAGGGGATGGTGCGTTGGCACTACGATCTCGGTGCCCCGGTGATTTCCACACCCGCGGTGGCGGCCGATGGAGCTATCATTGTCGGGGACGAGGCCGGAGGGCTCCACCGCATCGCGCCGGATGGTGCGCGGCGCTGGATCTTTCAGGCCGAGGCATCGATCCAGTCCAGTCCCGTGATCGGTCCCGATGGCGAAATCGTGTTCGGAACCGAGGACAACCGCCTCTGGGTGGTGGAGGCGGACGGGCGTCTTCGCTGGGAGCGGACATTCAGCGGATCACTGCGCCAAGCGGCGGTGATCGATGCCACGGGCAACATCTACTTCGGTGACAACAGCGGGGTCTTCCGGGCGCTTGACCGCGAAGGAAGCGTCCTGCGCACGTGGACTCAATCCCGAGAGTTTACCTCTGCTCCGGTCCTGACCCGTGATGCCCGCATCCACGTGGCCTCGGGCGACTTCAGGCTGCTGGCCATTCCGGCCGACGGCGGGCCCGGTGGTTCCTGGCCGATGGAGCGTGGCGGACCCCGGCGCCGCGGCCATCCGCAGGAGCAGTGAGCACCGGGGAAAGATCCATGCTAGTTGCCGGATTGTGACTGAATTGTCACTTACTTATAACAATTCTATTCGGTAATCAAATCGTAACAGAAAACCCTTTGACTCAGCCGAAAGGCAGGGGTTCGGTGAAGCCGCCTAATGCAATTCCCAGCATTGCATCGGATTATTACAACCGAAACCACCACCATCCGTTCCATTCCGCCTCTTATGAATACATCCTTCCTTCCACTGGTTCGCTTGCTGTCTCTTGGCGCTTGCGGTCTTTCCGCCCTGTCCCTCTCTGCGGGCACCATCCTTTCCTACGATCTCTCCGCGCAGCCCTCGCAGGAAACATCGGTGGCCGCTTCCACTGTTGCTGAAGGGCTTTCGGCGACGGACTTGGTGCGCGGCCCCGGTCCGAATCCCGCTGGGCTCGTGCGGGGCTTCTCCGCCAATCAGTGGACCAACAACGAGGACCACGATCCCCTCTTGGAGAGTACCCGTGAAAACGCGATCCTACAGGGAGACTACTTTGAATTCGGATTTTCGGTGCTTGAGGGTTTTAGCGCTTCCCTGGACACCCTGGATGTATCGCTCCGCCGCTCCGGTCTCGGTGCACCGGAACAGTATGAGTGGCAATTCAGTTTCGACAGCTTTGCGACCCCGGGAACCACTCTTACTCAATTCACCTACTTTGGACGTGCTTCGGCCGTCGGAGAAACAGGCGCGACCACCGAGGCGGTTGACTTCAATTATATGATCGAAGATGTCGCCAACCAAGGTGAAGGCAATCCGATGCCAACCGTGCTCCTGTCCGGCATTGAGGAGCTTCAATCGATCGACGGAGGCACCACCGTGACTTTCCGCTTGTATGCCTGGGGCGCCGACCGCAACAGCCGCACGGTTGCCATCGGCCGCAATGACGGACCGGCCCTGGGCGGGACCATCATTCCCGAACCCCGGACCTACGCTTTGATTCTTGGCGCACTGATCTTCATGGGCGTCCTGCTGCGCTCGCGCCTGCGCAACTGATGGCGCCACTTCTCTCCTAATTCCAATGAGCGGGAAGTGTCGCCAAACGCCAAGCGGCACTCCCCGCACTTTGTCACCCTCTCTCCCGGACTATGCAACCATGAAGCCATTTCGTTTAGCATTTTCGATCAAAGCAATGCCAACCGCACTGACCAAAGCCGCCGCTCTTATCGCCTGCATGGCCGCCTTTTCGGGCGGAACCATCCAAGCCGCCGACACCATAATCAATTGGGATCTAGCCGGGGTGCCGAATTCGCCCGTGCCGACGGTGCTTCCGGCGACCTTGGCCGAGGGGCTTGAGTCCGATGGGCTGTTGCGCGGCCCTGGCGTTGGCGCGGCCAACCTGACCAACGGCTACAGTGCCAATACCTTCACGCCCGGAAGCGACAATCCCAGCCGGGCCACCGCCATTGCCAAGGGCGAATATATCGGTTTCGCCTTCCGGGTTCGCGGCGGCTTTGTCGCGTCATTGGATGCGGTGCAATTCTCCCTGCGGCGTTCAGCCGTCAATGCGCCATTGTTTTATGAATTGCAGTACAGTTTGGACAACTTTGCCACTCCCGGCGTGAAAGTTGCCGACTTCACGTACCGCGGCCGGTCCTCCGGCACGAACACGGAAACCTCGACCGAACCCTCTGAGTATATGCGCTTCGGTGCGCCCGACTCCTATACCGATGAGAGCTTCGAGCTGCCGCCCGACCTCGCGGGCCAGAGCGGCGGGGTCAATGACGCCGGCAACCCCATTCCCGTCATCGACCTGAGCAGCATTGCCGAACTCCAGCACATCCCGGGAGGGACTACCGTAACCTTCGCCTTATTTGCCTGGGGCAACGCTTCGACCACCACGGGAAACACCGTTGCCTTCGGTCGGATCAATGGCCCGGTGGTCACCGGAAGCGTGATCGATGATCCTGATCTCGGGGACGACATCATTCTGGAGGTCCGTTCGGAGTTTCCCTCCACCGATCCGGCACCCGGGATTAATACCTTCCCCATGGGCACACTGGTGGAGGCATCGGCCAGTCCGGTCGTCGAGGGCTCCATGCGTCGTTTGCCCGTCGGCTGGACCGGCAGCGGCTCGGTGCAGGATGGAGCGGGGGACAGCCTGAGCTTTCTGCTCAACGAAGCTTCTCTGCTGGAGTGGCAGTGGGCCGCCGAAAATCTCCTTACCGTCGGCGCGACCGGTGGCGGTGGAGTCCGCGTCCGCACGACGGAACGCTTTCCCCTCCTCGGCTTTGATTTCAACGGCTGGGTGTTTCTCCCGGAGGAAGAACTCGGCCCCGGGCAGCAGTCCAACATCAACGGAGTCCCCAGCTCGCTGATGGCTGAGGGCATTGACCCTACCACCATCGTGCGCGGCCCCGGGTTGACTCCCCGGCACCTCGGCGCAGGCGGCATCAGTTCGGAGAACTGGAACGGCACCCCCTCCTTGGACGATGCCATCGCCGGGGGCAAATACCTCGAATTCAGCCTCGTGCCAACCGAGGAAGGTCCTTTCGAGATCAATTCGATGTATCTGCCGTATCGATACACCCAGACCGGTCCGCACAGCCTCGCACTGCTCTACAGTTTCGACGACTTCGCCACTTGGACGGTGGTCGAGGCGCTCCGCATTCAGGACCAGGCTTCCGGCACCCAACTGGGCAATCACCTCTTCACCATGCCGCCCGATCCGGCGCTGCGGGAGCTGAGTCAGCCCGTGACTTTCCGGATCTACGGCTGGGGCGGTACCGGCACCGGAGTCGGTACCTTCACTCCGACCAATGAAAACGGCCCGGGTATCGCGGATCTGGTCGTCTTCGGGGGTGCGAGCCAGACCGTCACCGTGACGGGAACTTCGGAACTCTGGCGCAATGCCGAGGCACTCCTTGAAGTGGAAGCCTTTCCGGCCCCCGGTCACATTTTCGTCGGCTGGAGCGGCCCGGTCTTCAGCAACCAGCCGAAGCTTGCCGGCCTCAGCATGGCCAGTCCCCTCACCCTGGGAGCCGTCTTCGACACCAGCTCCGAGGATGACGGTATTCCGGACTCCTGGAGGCAGCTCTTTTTCGGTCCCGAGATCGTCGCTGCGGATGTCGACCACGACGGCGATGGATTCACCGTGCGTGAAGAATACCTGCGCGGCTCGAATCCGACCGTGCCGGAACCCCTGCTGGCGACGGACGGCCTCACCTTCAGCTCTTGGGAAAACGTGCAGCGCGATCCGCAGGTTCCGGGACGGTTTCTGATCAGGGATTTCGGCGGGGGCTTTCGCGGCGCTTGGGAAAACAGCAATGACAACCGCAGCGCCCTCACACCCTTCCGGCCCGACGGCGGGCCCGTTGCTGCGGTCGATCACACCAGTTACGACGGTCCCCGCATGATCATCCGGCCCGAAGTCTGGGAGGAGTCTTGGAGCAATGGGACCGTCTCCACGGTGTTCTCGGTCGGTGACGATGACGGCGTCTCGCTCTACTTTCGCTATGTCGATGAGCTCAACTGGTACCGCGTGACCATCTGCGGCGAAGATGGCGCCCCCAGCCGTCCCCGCCTCGGCGTAAGCGTGGAAAAGCGGGTCGAGGGCGAATACGCACAGCTTGCTTTTGACAACTTCATGGCCACTGATCCGGCCGACCTCGGATTTTTCAAGCGTGTGCGGATAAGCGTGGAGCAGGACGGAGGCTCCTTCCTGGTCCGTGTGACCGGCTGGGATGAGTTTATCACCCCGCCCGATTTCAATCCCGACTTCGAAACCGTCTTTTTCATCACCGATGACAGCCATCCCGAAGGGCGTGCCGGCATCGGGGCCTGGGCGATGGGCGGGCACACCTTCGAAGAGCCCGAGTGGAATCCCGTCGATAGCGGGGTGCTGTTTGAGTCCTTTGAAATCACGGCTGGCCCAGCAGTGGTTTTCACGGAAGACTGGTCCGGGCTGCTTCTGGCCAATGTTCTGCCTGCCGGCTGGACAAACGCCTTCGCGGACGAGGCCTCCTTGGAAGGTGTATGGCTCACCACGGCTCATGGAACGGTGCTCCAAGCCAGCGGCGCCGGTGGGGGCACCAGCGGAACGTCGGGCAACCCGCGTGCCGACGCGGATGGACCGCTGCTTGTGCGGTCGCTCCCTGCGTTGGCCTCCTACATCCTGGAGCTGGGCTTTCATCCCTTCGATGCCGGCGCGATCGGGTTTGTCTTCGATTATCAGGATGAAGACAATTATGGCCGGGTGCTGTTTGCACGGACTTTCGGCCCTGCCGGCGGCTCAATTCCGACCGGGGTGGCGATCAGCCGGAAGACGGACGGACAATGGACGGATCTTGTCGTCGGTGATCCGACCTTTGCCCCCACGCTTGGGCAGCCGTTCCAAGTAAGCTTTTCGCGCAGCGGCGCCCGCTACGTCATGAATGCCCGGGCGGTCGATGATCCCGACACGGTTCATCGCTGGGAATGGGAAGATCCCAGTGCAGCCTCGGCCGGACATCGGTTCGGATTCACCAGTTGGCAGGCCGGCAACGCCCACTTCCTCTATGCGGATGTTTACGGGATTGAAGCCGCACCGGAGGACGGTCTCGAGGTGGTGGCGATTCAGAAAGTCGGAGACATGATTCTCCTCACCGTGCGTAATCCATCGGGCGAACCCTACAACGTCCAGCGCACGCTCGATGTCAGCGCTGGCCCTTGGGCCACGGTTGATACCAACCAGACCGGAATGACCTGGACCGGAGCGATCCCGGCCGGAGCCGGACGCGTCTTCTGGCGCCTCACTCGCTGAAACATTCCTCTTCCGTAGTGGATTCATGGATATAGCACAACTCACAACACCCAACCCGATTCCGCAGGAGGGAGGTCCCTCCCGGGCAGACCGAGGTTTCACCCTCATTGAGCTGCTTGCGGTAATCGCGATCATCGGCATCCTTGTCTCGATCCTCATCCCGACCTTGGGGACGATACGGGAAAGCGCCCGGCGCTCGGTCTGCCAGTCGAATATTCGCC
>REEB01000055.1 GCA_007695295.1 Puniceicoccaceae bacterium | reverse complement strand
TGGAACTGCATAAGCAGGTTATTTGCAACTGCACCTCCATCAACACGCAGTTCCCATCGTTCTCGGTGGTCCGGGCATCAACCACGAGGTCAGTTTCCGCGGCCGGGGCGACGGGCGCCTCGTACGCCACGTCGGCCGCTTCTCCCCGCGCGGCCGCCGGCTCAACCTCAACGCCTTCGACTGGGATGGCGTCCTCCGCCTCTATGATGGCCTCATCGATCTCGAAGCGATCGATCCCCGCCTCCCCTCCTACTTCCACTCCTTCCGCGAAACCGGCACCCTCGACAGCGACGCCTTCATCGAGCGCACCGGCTTCCGCATCGAGCGCAGCTTCACCGTCGAGCGCTTCCGCACCGGGGTGTTTGTCAACCAGGACGGCGCCGGCTTCCGCTTCCAACCCCTTCCCGCCGAAGCCCAGTACGGCCGGGTCTGGGACTTGGCCCTCGGCGACCTCACCGGCGACGGCGTGCCCGATCTCGTCCTCCTCCTCGGCCTGCTCTCCCCCCACCCCCGCTCCGCCCAGGACGAATCCAGTTTTGTATCCGTTTTCATCGGACAAGGCGACGGCTCCTTCCTTCCCGACCCGCGCCCCGTCTTCGACCTCCCCCCCGAAACCACCGCCTGGCGTCTCGACCTCGCCGACACCGGCGGCGATGACGACCCCCCGGTCCTCCGCGTCGACACCGAGGACCGCCGCCGCCTCCTCTTCCGGATCAACCGCTGACTTCAGCCCACCGCCGCCACCTTCAGCAGGCGGGTCCTCAATCGGCTCCCTCCCCCCGATTCCCGGTTCAACGCAGTGCCTGCCCAAGCAGGCGAACACCGGAGAACCCTTTGGTCTTGAGCCGGTTCACCAGGCGTTGGTCGGTCGTAACCATGTCCACACCTTCCGCTTGGGCCAGTGTCGCATACTCGGCGTCGTAGCCGGACACGCCGTAGCGCAAGACCGTTTTCAGACACTGCACCGGATTAACCTCCCGGGTGCCGGGAGCGAGGATCGCAAGCGCATCTTCATAGGCTTCGAACGCTTCTTCCGCAGTGATGAGCCGCGCCATTGAGCACAGCTTCAGTCCGATGACGTTGCGCACCTCGGATTTCCAGAGGGGCGGAGCCAGCCAATCCGGATCGCTCTCCTGCAAAGCCAGGGCCGCCTGGTGCCGGGGATGCTCGCAGACGCAGGCCACGATGACTCCCGCGTCAACGACGATCATTCCCGTCCTTTCCGGATGGCCTCGAGAAAGTCCATGGTGCTCAGAGGCTTGTTTCCCGCCGCTTTCCGGCGAGCCGCCTGTCGGACCACACGTTGCCGAATCCTGGCCAGAACCTCCTTGCGGCCCGCGATTTCCGGTGCCGCCGCCGCCAACGTCTGCAGGATCTCCCGATTCAAACTACGGGCATGCCGACGCGCTCGCTGGCGGTAAACATGGAGCAGATCCTCGGGAACGTTTTTCAAGGTGATCGACTTCACTCCTCAGGATGGAACCGAAACGGTTGCAGTTGTCAATGACACCCGCCTCTCGTCCGCACGGCTGGAGGGTTGGACTCCGCGTCCTCCGCCACCCAAGTTACTCGGTCCGGACACACCGCTGACTTTAGCCCACCGCCGCCACCACCGCCCACCGCGCCAGCCCCACCACCGCCGCCAGGGCGATGACCGGCAGGATGTCCCACTTGCGCCACTGCAAGAGCAGAAAACAAACTGCGGCCAGCCCCAGGGCCACCCCGTCCACCCGCCCCGGCTCGGGCACGAAGGTGTGCCAGCCGAACCAGACCGCCAGGTTCAGGATCACCCCCACCACCGCCGCCGTCACCGCGGCCAGCCCCGTCATCAGGAGACGGTTGTCCCGGCTGTGCTCGAACCACGGCGCCCCGGCAAAGATGAAGAGATAGCCGCAGGCGAAGATCACCCACGAGGTCAGGACCGCCCCCGCGGTCGCGGTCACCACCGGCGGCCAGGCCCCCGGCTGGCTCCACCCGCCCAGAAACCCGACAAACTGCAGCACCAGGATCAAGGGCCCGGGCGTCGTCTCCGCCAGGGCAAGGCCGTCCATCATCTCCGCCGCGGTCAGCCAGCCGTGCGTCTCCACCGCCTGCTGGGCCACGTAGGGGAGAACCGCATACGCACCGCCGAAGGTGACCAACGAGACTTTGCTGAAGAAAAATCCTTCCTGCGTCAGCACGTGCCCGCCCCCGAGCAGCAGCCAGGCCGCCGCGACCGGCGCCAGCCAGACCGCCCCCCAGAGCAGCACGGCCACCGCCGTCCCCTGCGCCGTCGGCCGGGCAATGATCGCCGAAACCCCGTCGTCGATGACCGCTTGTTCACTCCGCCCAGAGTCCGTCCCGCCCGCCTGCTCTTTTCGCAGAAAGACCCCGGGCAGCCAGCGGCCGGCGGTCAAACCGATCACCCCGGCCCCGAGGATGATGAGCGGAAAGGGCAGGCCGCCGAAAAACAGCGCCACAAAAGCCAGCCCCGCCAGCGCCCAGAGCAGGGGGTGATGCAGGCTCTTCCGGCCCAGCCGGATCAGCGCCCCGATCACGATCGCCACCACCGCCGGCCGCAAGCCTTCGAAAACGGCACCCAGCGCCGGCACATCACCAAAATAAACATACACCATGGCGATCGCCCAGATCAGCAGCGCCCCGGGCAGCACAAAACACAACCCCGCCAACAAACCGCCCCAGACGCGGTGCAAAAGCCATCCAAGGTAGATCGCCAGTTGCTGCGCCTCCGGCCCGGGCAAGAACATGCAGTAGTTCAGGGCATGCAGAAAACGCCGGTCGCCCACCCAGTTGCGCCGCTCGACCAACTCACGGTGCATAAGCGAGATCTGCCCCGCCGGCCCGCCAAAACTGAGCAGCCCCACTTTCATCCAGACCCGCAGCGCCGCCCCCAAAGTGGGCGCGGCCGTCCGATCTCGGCTTGATGGAGTGGACTCGCTCATGCGCCGGTCATTCCGGTCCACCGCACCATCGATGACCAGAAAAAAGCCCGCCACGGGCCACCCCCGCATTCCAAGGTGGACATCTCCCGCGGCTCCTTTTCTCGTCTTGCCATGGCCTACGATCTCACCGGCACCGTCAAAACCATCTTCGATCTGCAAACCTTCGCCAGCGGCTTCACCAAGCGCGAATTCGTCGTCACCACCGAGGACAAGTTTCCCCAGGACATCAAACTGGGTTGCCTCAAGGACCGCACCGGCCTCCTCGACGCGATCAAGCCCGGCGACAAGGTCAAGGTCTCCTTCAACCTCAACGGCCGCGAATACAACGGCAAATACTTCGTCGACCTCACGGCTTGGCGGATCGAGCCCGCCGACGGCGCCGGCGGCCGGCCCGCCGAAGACGAACGCCTGCCCGAGGATTCCACTGACTACAGCGAAGCCGAAGACGCCCCCTTCTGAAGCCACCCCTCGCCCACCCCACTCTCCATTACAACTCCTTATGAAACCGATCCTCGTCGTCGGCAGCAGCAACGTGGATTTCATCATGCAGGTCCCACACCTGCCGGCCAAAGGGGAAACAGTCATCGGCGGCACTTTCAGCCAAGTCTTCGGCGGCAAGGGCGCCAACCAAGCTTACGCCGTCGCACGCTCCGGCGGTCGGACGGTCTTCATCACCGCGCTCGGCGATGACCCGCATGCCCCCAACATCCTTGAGGGCTTCTCCACCGAAGGCATCTCCACCAAAGGGGTCCTGCAATGCGCCGACACCCCAACCGGGGCGGCTGTGATCATTGTGGATCGCGAAGGCAGCAATGTCCTCGCCGTCGCCTCCGGCGCCAACGCCAACCTCCAGTCCGGGCACCTCCGCAGCCACAGCGCGATATTCCGTGAGGCCGCTCTCGTTGTCCTGCAGATGGAAGTGCCACTCGAAACGGTCCGCACCGCTCTCGAGCTCGCCCGGGCCGCGGGAGTACCGGCGCTACTCAACTACGCCCCCGCCCAAACCATCGACACCTCCTTGCTCGACGGCCTCGCCTATCTCGTGGTCAATGAAGTCGAGGCCGAGGCGCTCGGTGGCATCGCCCCGGGATCCGAAGCCGCCAATCAGGCCGCCGCCGATGCCCTCCACCAACTCGGCGTCCGCACCGTGATCCTTACGCTCGGCACCGCCGGAGTCTTTGTCTCCAGCGGCGATTCCCGCTTCCACGTGCCCGCCTTCAGGGTCGAGGCCGTCGACACCACCGCCGCCGGCGACACCTTCTGCGGCGCCCTCGCCGCCGCCCTCGTCGAACGCGGCCCGGACAAACTACGTGAGGCAGTGCGCTTCGCCAGCGCCGCCGCCGCCATCAGCGTGACCGGGCTCGGTGCCCAGCCCTCCATCCCAAAGCGCGACACCATCGAGACCTTTCTGACAGAGCGCGGCTCCTCCTCCTAGCGGAGCCGCGGAGCGGCTTCGTCCCCCAACGCGACGACGGCCGCCCCCCCACGAAAGCGCTCCGCGCTTCCGCCACCCCCGGGGCCGTCCCCACCCATGTCAGGGCGCGATCGCCGAGCGCACCGTGTCCTCATGGATCCCGCCGCCGCGGGATGTCGTCCGCTTTTAAGGTTGATCCGTCCGTCCGGAGACAGCCGGACCCTCCGGCCAATGTCCTTAGCCCTCGTCGTAGCGGAGCCGTGGGAACGGCTTCGTCCCCTCCCCACGGCCAAACCTCACGCCCTCCCCGCAACCGCTACTCGCAGAAGATCCGCACCTGGTCCTCCTTGTCGCCCACCTCGACGGTGAAATCGCAGAGCGCTTCGATCACTTCCTCGATCGCTTCGGGGTTCATTTTGTTCAGGTCCAGATCGAAGGGCACGCCTTTCTCCTTCATCGCGGCCTGCACTTTTTCCCGAGCCTCCTCCGGGAGCAGGGCGGTCAATTTCATTCCGGCCCGCAGTAGGTTCAGCGGCACCCGGATGTTGACGTGGTCCTGGTCTCCCGAGGACCGCACCTGGACCCGCAGAAAACGCGGCGGGGCTTTTTTCACCACCATCACCGGCTCTTCAACTGCCGCACCCGCTCCGGCCGAGCGGCTTCCGCCACCGCGGGCAGTTCCGCCAGAAACGCCAGCCACCGCGGCCAACAGCCGCTCGGCTTCATCGACACTGAGTTTGCCCTCCGCAAGGAGGTTGAGGATTCGACGGGATTCTTCTGACATTGTGTACTCCTTTTGTTGATACAGTTGAACTCAAAGAAAACGGATCCGCACCCCATCCGCGCGGTCACCCACGTCCACGCTCAAACCGCGGAAGGCACAGAAGAGCCGGCTCACACCGGGCACCAGCCCGCGCAGGAGGCGGCCCTGATCACGCCGCGGCCAGACTAACCCGAGCAGGAAGAGGAACGGAAAGAGCAGCCAGGCCAGCAGCAGCACCGGCCAGAGAAGAAACAAGGGCAGCCAGAGCCCGAAGCGACGCCGGTTGCTTTCACGCACCCGGATCTGAAGAAGGGCAGGCGGGATGCTCATGACGACAGCCGCTCCAGTTGCTCCAGTGCTGCCGCGGCGGCGATTTCCCCCCGCTCCAGACGCTCCAGAATTTCTTCCCGCGGCGAACGCTCCACCGGCTCGACCAAGTTGAGCTGGCGGCCGATCGCCTTGAGGCGGTTCTTCACCGTCGGATAACTGATCCCAAACAGCCGCTCCATCTCCTTGATCGAGCCATGACAGCCCACAAAGGCCGCCACGAAGACTTGGTCCTCCGCCCCGAGCCGGGCCAGCGCCGGCAATTCAAACGCCCCTTCCACCGCCACCCCCGTCTCAGCCAAGCGCACCCGCTCCACCACCAACGCACGCCCTCGCGTCAACTCCATCAGGGATTGCCAAGTCTGTTGCATGCCGGAGACTCTTTGAAAAATTCAATTATCGTCAAGACTGTATTTGATTTTTTTAATTCTTTACCATCTATATATTGATTTTATACCTCTGCTGACGTCATCGGGCCCACTTTCTGAAGGATCCGACCATCCGCGGCGGCCCGCCACACCGCCGTTGGCCTGCATCCGGGGGAGCAAGAAAACGCGGGGGCCGCATCCAGGCCGGGGCCGCGCATTGACCGGATCTGGTCCGCCACCATCCTGTGCCCTCCCATGACCACGATCAAGCTGCCCCTGCCCGCCGGAAAAGTCCCTCCATCGGCAGTCCTTGGCCCGCTCGTCGCGGAGCGCCAATCCCTGCTCCATGCGGAAGCCGATTACGAGGCCGTCATGGCCGCGCGGCACCACTTGCGGGATTGGTGCGGCGATGACTGGCCGGAGGATGCTTTCACCCTCGAGCAGAACCGGGCCGACCTCGCGGAGCACATCAACGACGCCGAAACGGGTTTCGCCTACGGCTTCACCGTCTTCACCGATCCCGGGCGCAAGCGGGTCGCCGGATCGCTCTACCTCTATCCATCGGCCTACTTCGCCGGGCGCTACGCCTTCTCCAAACCCGTCCGCGACACCGTCGAAGCCGCTCTCGTCCTGGCCGACTATTGGCTGAGGCCCGAGCTGGATGCGGATCCCCTCCATGAGCGTTTTCTTCAGGACCTACAGGCGTGGCTGGCCCGCGACTGGGGGTTTCGCACCGCGATCTGGCCCACCCGGCCCGCCCTCGAGGCACGCAGACGCCGCTACACGCAGAGCGGCTTCACCCACCTCGCCACCGCCGCTTCCCTTCACCAACCCGACTGGACCATGGACTTCCACCTCTCGCCCTGATGCCGGCAAGCTCCACCCCCGCCGCCACAACCGGGGGGTGGGTCCCGATCGCCGAGTGCACCGCACCCGTGTCCATTCCGTCCATCTGGTCCATTCCGTCCATACAACCCCAGCCAAAGGGCCGCCCTCGCCTATCGCGCCCGCTTTCCGCATCTGCTGGACAGCACCAGCCTCCGGTTCAAAGACTAAGGTCATGGCCCCCTTCAAACCCCTTGCGGTCGTCCCGATGGTTTGCCTCGGCTTGACCGCGACCATCGCTTTCGCCGCCGACTCCGATCCGGGCGAATTCAGTTATCGCCTCACCCTCCCGCTCGACGCCGGGCAACGGGAAACCTTGCGGCAACTTTCCGAAACCGACCCCGAGGCACGTTCCCTGCGCCAAGCCATGGAAGAGGAAGCCAGGGGACGTTTCGAACTCCGTCCCCAGCCGCTCGAAATCATCCATTACGAGGGCCTCCTCAACACCGATCCGCGCCGCATCGCCAGCGTCTCCAAACTGCAGCAGATGGACGACATCGCCCTGCTCCACCAGTTTTGGCAGGTCAATGAAGACGTCCTTTCCGCCGGCATCCTGCGCAGCGTCATCCTCGCCTGGGCCGAGACCTACCGGCCCGATGGCAACGATGTGAACGAGAACAAGCTCACCCCCGTCTTCAATGCCTTCCACGGCCTCCGGGACACTTTCACCAACGGTGATCGGGAAACGGTCGACGCCTGGATCGAGGACTTCGGCCGGCTCCACCTGCTCGCAGTCCGGCGGGAAGAAGCCCACTTCACCAACCGCTACACCAAGCACCTGCGGCTGCTCGCCGGCTTCGCCGCCATCCTCGACCGCGAGGACTGGCTGGAAACCGTCGCCGACGGCGTCCGCCGCTACGTGGAGCACGGCCTTCGTCCCGACGGCACCAGTCTCGACCTCGAAATGCGCGACACCCTCAACTACCACATCAGCGCACTGCGCCCCGTCATCGACACGGTGCTGATGCTCGGCCCGCACGGAACCGGCCTCTATGAGTGGGTTTCAACCGAAGGCGCCTCAATCCGCCAATCCGTCCACTATGTCATCCCCTACGCCTTGGGCGAAGAGACCCGCGAGGAATGGCGCCACACCCGGGTCGAGCTGGATCGCCGCCGTGCCGCGGCCGGCATCGCCGCCTACGAGGCCGGCCGGCTCTTCGACCCCGCCCGCGCCCTCCCGCTGATGGAGGAGGCGAGTGTCTTCGATTCCCTCCTCTGGCCGGTCACCCTCCAACTGCACGAGAGTGACGCGGCTCGCTTCGCGTCTTGGGAGATGGTCATGCGCGAGGCTGCCCGCCACCCCTAGACACCCACACCACGCAGGAAACGTTTCATCGCGGCTGCTCCGGGAGCCGTATCGGCCGTTCGTGCTCGGCCGAGCGGATTTCCGCCAGCACCACTTCGACCGACTCCATCGCCTCCCGCCCGGTCGCGGTCGGGGGCGGGCGGCCGAGGCGGACCGCCTCCACAAAAGCGGCCAGTTCGTTCATGTATCCGCCGAGTGAGGACACGTTGCCGCCGGTTTCGCGGGATTCGCCCGCCGGCGGCTCCCGGAAGGCCAGTGGCTTCGGCGCTCCGTTGCCGATGGCATAGGTGAGGGTCGGCGAGGCGGCGGAGTCGTAGGCCACCGCCCCGTTTTCAAAGACGGCCCGGAAATCCATCCGGAAGTCCCACTTGGGCGGAAAAATCCATCCCCCTTCGGCCTGCACCAAGGGGCCGTCCGGGTACTCGTAGCGGGTGAAGATTTGGCTCCAGCCGGCCTCATCCTTCACCCCGGTCGAAGCCACCGCGGCGGGGCGGCCGAGGAGGTGGAGCACGAAGTCGGTGTCGTGGATGTGGAGGTCGAAGGCCGATCCCAGCGAACGCTCCGTATCCAAGAGCCAGTTACCGGTGGAGTAGGCGGGGCGCCCCACCGCCCGTCGCAGCGTCAGGCTCAGCAGGCGGCCCGCCCGGCCTTTCCAGACAAAGTCGGCGAAGGCCTGGTACTCGGGCCAAAAGCGGAGGCAGTGCCCAACCATGAAGACGGTCCCCGCCCGCTCCGCTTCTTCCACCATCGCGGCGCACTCCTTCAGCGTGGAGGCGAGTGGCTTTTCACAGAAGACATGCTTGCCCGCCCGCAGCGCCGCCACCACCCGGCTCTCGTGCAGGTCGGTCGGCAGGCAGACGTCGACCGCATCGATGGTCGGATCGGCCAGCACCGTTTCATGATCGTCGTAAACCGGGACCTCCGTCCCGGCTTTCTTCAGCCAGGCGCGGGCGCGGGGCGGCCGGCCCGTCACCACCGCCGCCAGTTCCACTCCCGGCAGGGCCTGGAAGACCTGCGCATGCATTTTGCCCATGAACCCAAAGCCGAGAATTGCAACTTTCATGGCGACCGAAACTGGCCCCGGCTTCAGGCCGAGGCAAAGCGATTTTCCAAACCCGCGACGGAAGCGGCCCGAATCAGTGAACTTCGAGCACCAAACCGGTGGCGCCGGAGGGGAGGGGGAAGGTTTCTTCCGGACTCCGGTTCATCATCCGCTCGGCGATCGGAGAATGCGGACTGATGACGGTGATTTCCTCACCATCAATCTCCAGCACGTGCCCTCCCGCGGCCGGGGCGAGAAAGAAGGTCTCCACGCCGCCCCCGAGCCGGCAACGCACCAAAGCGCCGGGCAAAACCGCAATACGCTCCCCGACCAGTTCGTTGCGCGCCTGCTCCAGCACCTCGATGGCGTGGGCCCATTGGCCGGCCTGGCTGGCCTGGCCGGCCGCGAGGTAGGAGGCCTCGATCCCCTGGGTGTCCCACTGCGACTCGGCCCGCGATTCTTCATTGGTCGCGTAGGCGGCCGCATCCTTGGAGGCGGCCACGGCCCCCGCCAACTCCGCTTTCAGGGAGGCGAGGAGAGCATCGAGAAGCTTGGTTTTGTCCATGGTAACTCTTTCCCATCGGCGCGGAGCCGCCCGCCTTGAGCGGGACCGCGCCGTCGCTTCAGGCGTTGCGGCAGACTTGCCGCTGCCGACCCAGCCCGTCAATCGCCAGTTCCATCACATCCCCGGTCCGGAGAAACCGCGGGGGCTTCATCCCCATCCCCACCCCCGGAGGGGTACCGGTGGTGATGACGTCCCCCGGCTCCAAGGTCATGAACTGGGAGAGGTACCAAACAAGGTGATCGGGTTTGAAGATCATCGTCGCGGTCGACCCGTTCTGGCGCACTTCGCCGTTTACCGTCAGGGACATGCCCAAAGCTTCCGCCGCCGGGACTTCATCGACCGTGGCCAGCCACGGTCCCAGGGGGTTGAAGGTGTCGCAGGATTTGCCCTTGGTCCACTGCCCGCCGCGCTCGAGCTGGAAGGCGCGCTCCGAAACGTCGTTGGAAATACAATACCCGGCAATAAAGCCCCGGGCCGCCTCCACGCTCTCCACATAGCGGGCCTCCCGGCCCACCACCACCCCCAGCTCGACCTCCCAGTCGGTCTTCTCCGACCCGCGCGGGATCAAAACGTCGTCATAAGGACCGACCACGGTGTTGGTCGCCTTGAGGAAAACAATCGGCTCCTCGGGCACAGCCATCCCCGCCTCCCGGGCATGGTCGCTGTAGTTCAGGCCGATGCCGATGAGCTTGCCGGGGCGGGCCACCGGAGCGCCCCAGCGCTCCTCTTCGGCGACGCGCGGCAGTTGACCACGCTCCGCCGCCAAGCGCTTGGCGAGCGCGGCCGGCCCGCCGGCGGCAAAAAATGCGCGGTCCCAGTCGCCGAACCAGCCCGAGCAATCGAGCCGTTCACCGCCGGGGCCGATCAGGCCGGGCTTTTCTTCTCCGGATTTTCCAAAACGGATGAGTTTCATAATGGCGTCAAAAACGGTTGCAGCGTCGGACGTGGACCGGGCTCAGGCAAGTTTCTTCAGAACTTCCCGGGTTTTCGCCAGGGTGTCGTCGATGTCCTGCTCCGTATGCGCAAAGCAAATACTGCCCTGCTTGGTGGGGGTGGGAAAGTGGAAGATGCCCGCTTCAATCAGCGCCCGGCGGTAGGCGGCATCGAAATCCATCCGGTTGTTCTCGGCCACTTCGCGCCAGCTCCGAGGCGCCCGCTCCATGAAATAGACTACAAAGGCGGAGCCCTGGCGGACGATTGTCGCAGGGATGCCGGACTCATTGAGAAGCACGGCCAACCCTTCTTCCATCCGCCGGCCAAGGGCGTCGAGCCGGGGGTAGATCTCCGCCCCGCGGTCGCGCAGTTTCCTGAGGGTGGCGCGGGCCGCCGCCACCGGCACGGGGTGGCCGTTGTAGGTGCCCGCCATGAGCACGCGCTTGGCCGGATCTTCGTGGTTGAAGTAACCCATGTAGTCCCTCTTCCCTCCGATCACGCCGAGCGGATACCCGTTCGCCACCGCTTTGCCGAAGGTCGAGAGATCCGGGCGGACGCCGCAGAGCGACTGATACCCGCCCAAGGCATGCCGGAAACCGGTTTTCACTTCATCAAAGATCAGCAGCGCCCCGCTGCGGTCACAGGCCCGGCGCAGCCCCTCCAGATAGCCCGGCTCCGGCTTGATGATGCCGACGTTCTGCAGCACCGGCTCCAACAGCACCGCCCCGATGGTGCCGCTCTCCAGGAGCCGTTCCACCGCCGGCAGGTCGTTGTATTCCACCGGGTGAATGTTGACCCGCACCGCCTGCGGAATGCCCGAGGATATCGGCGAAAGGGGAATCTCCTCGCCGGGCCGGCAGCCGCTGAGCCGGGAAGCAGGATCCATCAGGTTGAAGGCCACGTCGTTGTGCCAGCCGTTGTAGCCGCCCTGCATGATGATGATGCCGTCCCTCCCGGTGGCGGCCCGCGCCACCCGTAACGCAAAATAGGTTGCTTCGGAGCCGGTGTTGGTCAGTTGCACCTGGTCCAGGGTGGGCACACACTCGACCAAAAGTTGGGCCAGCTCCCCCTCCCAGGGTGTGGTGCCCGCGCCGATCAGCGACTGACCCGAGCGAATCGCTTCAATGACAGCGGCATCGACGTCTTCATCGCCGTGGCCGAGCAGGTAGGGCGAAAAGGCGCCATGGTAATCAATGAAACGGTTTCCGTCATGGTCCCACAAATACGCGCCTTTCGCACGGACAAAGAGCCGCATGGGCTGGATCGCCCGGTTCAGCGAGACCACCCCGCCGGGGATGACTTCGCGGTGACGTTTGAGGATGGATTCAGTCGTGGGGGATGGGGACATGACAGGAACTGGGATCAATAAAACTCAAGAGGCGGGTCGGTCGTTGCCGGTCGCCGCCCGCAACCCGGCGATGCCGGCGTCGATCAGCCGCTCCAGACCACCCCGGCCGAAGGGGGTCTGCCAGGCCGCATAAACGCCCTCGGCATCATACAGCGAAACGGGCGGCAGATAACCCGTGCTGCCATTGACCAGATTCATCACCACCACCCGTCGCTCCGGAAAGGCCGCCCGCAACGCCACCTGCCAGGCCGAGTAGGCTTCCGTCGGCGTGGCCACCCAGAGAGCGCCGCCGGTTTCCCACCACCAGACCGGCAGGGGCCAGGTGTCGCCTTCCCCGATCGCCGCACGCAGCCGCACTTTCCGCCGCCAGCGCTCCCGCTCGGCTGCGGTGGCGGCGGCCGCGATTCCTTGGAGCGCCTCCGCCAGCGAGGGAAAATCCGGCCGCAGCGCAAGGTCCAGCTTCAGGCAACCCGACCGCAGCCGGCCGGGGAGCCGGGCCGGCCGCTCTCGCCAGAGCGCCAGGTCCGCCCCCGAGGCCAGGCTGCCTACGTAGATCAAGTCCGCCGGCCGCGGCGGCATTCCTTCCAAAACCGCCAGAGCGGCATGGCCGAGGCGCCGGCCGTGCCGGTCTGCCACCGTGACATCGTCGGTGTATTGAAAAGCCGGTGACAGATCGCCGGATGCTCCCTGCAGAAAGAGGCAGGGGGCCCCGCCGGTCGCGCGCTCCACCGTCTCGCGCAGACTCCCGCAGAAGTCGGGTGAAAGCAGCCGGTTTTCCCAGGCCAGGGTGGTGGGGTGGCAGGCGTAGTTGACCAGCGTGGCCAGGGAACGGCCATCCGCCCCGAGCACTCGGCCGACCACCAGGGTGGCATCGGCGGGGGCACAGGGATTCAGGCCCACCACCCAGCCCGTTCCATCGGGCAGGCGCAGGTCGCGGTTGACTGCCAGTTGGCAGAGTCCCGCCTCGAAATCGACCGTCACGGGCGCCAGCGTGCGCAGCGCCTCCCGGATTGCGGCCTCCGCCGAGGCTTCCAGCTCTCCCAGGTAGGCCTGCAACAGTGCGGCGCCCGGGCCGCCGTCTTCTTCCTTCACCAGTGGCACCGCCGCATGGGTATGGGTCAGCCCGATCCAAAGATTCTCCGGAGGCAGTCCGACGGCCGCGCTCAGGCGTGCGTGCATCGCGGCGCCCTCGCCACCCTGCCACCACGCGCCGTCCACCGAAACCATCACCAGGGGCGCCGCCACGCCCGGTCCTTCCTGCCGGAGCGCCAGCGCGGTCAGGCTGAGGGGCCGGTGCACCCCTTCCGCACACTCATGCTTCGCCGCGCCCCAACAGCGGGAGAAGATGCCGACCGGCGGGGTGATGTCTCGCCGGGCCACGCCCCCAAGTCCGGCAAAACCCACCGCGGGGACCGGCGGCACCGCCGCGGAAGCTCCCGGCCCCACGCTCACAGGCTCAGCCCTCCATCCATCAACACGGTGGCGCCGGTCATGTGGCGGTTCGCCGGATCACAAAGGTGCAGCACTTCCGCCGCCACTTCCTCCGGCTCGATCAGCCGACCCACCGGCACCCGCCGCAGCGAGGCCTCCCGCCGGGCCGGGTCCTCTTCGTAAAAGCGACCACTGAGCCCGGCATCCACGAAGCCCGGCGCGACTTCGTTCACCAATATGTCATCCCGGGCAAACTCCGCCGCCATCGTCCGCACCAGCATGCGCAGTCCCGCCTTGGCCACGCCGTAGGCCGGGATGTGCGCATGGACCCGGTGGGCCGCCCAACTCCCGATGAAGACGATCCGCCCCGAAACCCCCTCCGCCGCCATTCGCCGCGCCGCCTCCACCCCGAGCAGAAAGGCCCCGTTCAGGTTCACGTCCAGCTCCCGCCGCCAGGCCTCGAGACCGATCTCCCGCAGGCTCCCCACCGTCACGATGGCCGCGTTCGGGATCACCAGCCGCACCGGCCCGAGGCGCTCGCGGACACCGTCCAGCCAAGCCCGGACCGCTCGCTCATCAGTAGTGTCCACTCGAATACACTCCAGCGCCACCCCCGCCTTCCGCCCCGCCTCCAGGGCCGCCTCGCGCGCGGGCTCCGGCCCGATATCGCCCAGCGATACCTTAGCCCCGCAACGCCCCAGGGCGAGTCCGATGGCGAGTCCAATGTCACCCCAGCCGCCACTGATGACCGCCGCCCGACCGCTTAAATCCTGCGCTTTCATCGTGCCGGCCTACCAGTCCCCGACGCTCCCGTCCGGATAAAACACCCGCTGTAACACCTCCGGCTCGAAGGGGTGTTTTTTCACTTCCGCTTCGTTGATTTCGATGCCCAGTCCGGGCCGGGTGTTCGGCTTCACGGTCCGGCCTTTCAGCTCCATAACAAAGCCCTCGTCGACCACGTCCTGCCGCCAGGGCACGTCGGCATGGACGGTTTCGCAGATGATGTAGCCGGGCTGGGAGAAACCAAACTCGAGGGAGGCCGCCGTGCTCACCGGCCCTTGCGGATTGTGCGGCGCGAGCGCGATCCGGTGTGCGTCCGCCAGGGCCGCGATCCGCCGGCCCGCGGTGAATCCGCCGCAGTGCGTCAGATCGAGCTGGCAGACCTCGCAGCCGCGGCGTTCGAAGAGATGCCGGAAGGCTTCCAAGTGGGTCAGCCGTTCGCCGGTGGCGACGGGGGTGGTGAGGGCCGCGTTGATTTGCGCGAGCCCGTCCAACGCCTCCGGCCAGCACGGCTCCTCAAAGAAGTACAGTCCGAAGGGCTCGAGCGCCTTTCCAAACTGCAGCCCCATTGCCGGCGAGGGCCGGGCATGACAGTCCACCATGATGTCGATGTCGTCGCCCACCGCCTCCCGCATCGCCGCCACCGCCGCTTCCGCAAACCGCACCGCCTTCCGGCCTTCGATGGGCATCGTCGGCGGCACCGCCATCGATTTAAACGCCGTGTAGCCGTCCTCCACCGCTTCCCGGGCCAGCTCGCCAAAGCGCCGGGCTTCCTCCACCGGGGTTTCATAAAAATCCTCCATCCGGCCGCCGCCGAGATGACAGTACGTTCGGATTTCATCGCGCACCGGGCCGCCCCAGAGCTTCGAACACGGCAGCCCCGCCGCCTTGCCGCAGATGTCCCAGAGCGCAAGGTCGATGGCCGCAATCGCGGTCGCCCGCACGATGCCGTTGCCATGCCAGAAATGCTGGCGGTACATCATCTGCCAAAGGTGCTCGGGACGGGTCGGATCCTCCCCGATCAGCAGGGAAGCGAGATCCTCGATCGCTCCGCAGACACTCCGGGTGTGCCACTCGAGGGTGCCTTCGCCCCAGCCGTAAAGCCCGTCTTGGTCGGTCAGGACTTTTACAAAGATCCAATTGCGCATCCGCGCATGGCAGACGTGGGTTTCGATGCGGGTGATTTTCATGGGGTCGGCTGCAACCAACCGCCCACGCGGGTTTTGATCAAACAAAATTTCCCCGCACCCGCCGAAACCGGCGATTCCACCCCTGCCCGAGTCCGTGGCCCAGCCACGCGGCCGCCACGCTTCCGACCATGGTCAGGACTCCATAGAGGGCTGCCGCTCCGAACCGCCCTGCTTCCAGAAGCAGGAGGGTCTGCAGACTGAAAAAGGAGAAGGTGGTGAAGCCGCCGAGAAACCCTGTCATGAAAAACTGGCGACGCGCCGGATCGAGCAACCAGCGCCCTTCCGGAGCGGTCAGGGCGGCGAAGGCCCCGATGAGCAGCGATCCGAGCAGGTTGACCGCGAGCACTCCGAAGGGGAACCCCGTCCCCGTCCAACGCAGCACCGCTTCCGCCGCGGCCACCCGCGCCATGCCCCCGAGTCCGCTGCCGAGCGCCACCCAGGCGAGGATCCGCCCCCGCTCAGGCATCGTCGGCCGGCGGTTCCCCACTCCCGCTGCGGTAGTGCAGCACCTCGATGCGCTCCAGCGTGATGAGGCCGCCCCGCACCATCGGCTCCAGCGCGGCGAGAAAGGACCGGATCTTCGCCTCCGCGTCCACGATCTCGATCACCATCGGGAGGTCTTCGGAGAGCCGGAGTATCTTCGCGGTATGCAGACGGCTGCTCGCCCCGAAGCCCATCGGCCCCCGCAGCACGGTGCAGCCCGCGAGGCCGGCTTCACGGGCTTTCAAGACGATCGCTTCATACAACGGCCGGTCCTCCCAGCGGTCGGCCTCTCCGATATAGATGCGAAGGAGCAGGGTGTTGTCGGATCCATTCATGACAAGGGCATTGGAAAGAGCGCGCGGACGACGACCGCCCCGGCGAAAACCGCGGCCAGGCAGAGCAGGTAGGAGCCGGCGAGGTTGAGCAGGGCGGCGCGGTGCTCGCCTTCCCGGAAGAGGTGGAGGGTTTGTAATGAAAACGAGGATACCGTGGTATAGCCCCCGAGAAAGCCATAGGTCAGCCCCAGCCGCCACCAGCCGCCCGCCTCCGGCCAAAAAGCTTCCCACGGAAAAAACACCGCCAGCCCGATCAAAAACGCCCCGGTCGTATTGACGAGGAGAGTGCCGGCGGGAAACCGTTCTCCGAATCGCCGCGCCGCCCAGCCCGAAACGACATACCGGGCCATGCCCCCGAGCGCGCTGCCGGGCCCGGCCAGGAGGAGCACGGCCAGCCAAGTTTCATCCGTCATCATACCCGCACAAGTTTGGCCGCTCCCTTCGGCCCTGTCGATGCGGTAGTCGTTTGCACGTCCATAACCACACCTCCCCCATCAAACGTAGCGGAACGACGAAGTCGTTTCGTTCCACCCCACGAAAGCGCAGCCGCGCTTCCGCCACACCCAAGGCAGGGCGCGGTCACCGGGCGCGCCGCCCGTGCCGTAGCGGAGCCGCGGGAGCGGCTTCGTCCCCCTGCCGCAAGGCCGGACCCACCACGAAAGCGCAGCCGCGCTTCCGCTACGCCCGGGCCACCCACGCCCAAGGCAGGGCGCTATCACGGAGCGCGCCCTGCGTCGTAGCGGAGCCGCGGGAGCGGCTTCGTCCCCCTGCCGCAAGGCCGGACCCACCACGAAAGCGCAGCCGCGCTTCCGCTACCCCGCACGGTCTCAATTCCGCCGCAGCAGGATCAGGTAGATCATCCACATCAGCGAGGAGAGGAAGGCGGCCACGTAGGTGAGGGCGGCGGCGTTCAAGGTTTCGCTCACTCCGGGCATTTCATCCCGCTCGATAATGCCGAGACCGGCCAGCTCGACCTTGGCGCGCCGGCTGGCGTCAAACTCCACCGGCAGGGTCACGAGATGAAAGAGGGTCAGGATGAAGTAGCAGATGATGCCGATCTCGATGAATATCCCTCCCGCGGCCCCGAAGAAAAACCCGCCGATGATCACGAAGGGCAGGATCTGCGAGCTGATGCTGGTCAGCGGCACCAGCGCCATCCGCGCCTTCAACGCCTTGTAGCCGACGTGGTGCTGGATGGCGTGGCCGGCCTCGTGGGCCGCCACCCCCAGCGCCGCCAGGCTGGTGCCATGGAAATTCTCCTCGCTCAAGGCCAGGCGCCGGCGGGTCGGATCGTAATGATCCGTCAGGTGGCCGCGGATCGGGATGATGTCCACCCCGCGCACCCCCGCCCGCCGCATTATGGCCTGGGCCGCTTCGTAGCCGGTAATCCGGCCCCGCGAGCCGATCCGCGCATTCTTGTTGTAGGCGGACGACACCCGCATCTGGGCGTAAATCGCGATCAGGATCGTGGGTATGATGAGGATGAAAAACAGTGGATGAATCATGGCTGTGGTTGGTTGCCTCATGGATAGCAAAAACCCTTCCAGGTTCCCGGGTCAACGGTCGCGGCAGCCAAAAGCCGCCGCTCCCGAGGAAAGGACAGGCTTCGGCGGCACTCGCCGACCCCACCCGCCCCACCCTGCCGCGCCACCCCGTCGCACCGCCCTCACCCTCCCCGCGCCAAACTGACGCCAAACCCTCGCGCGGCCTAGCGGGCCGAGAGTGCCCCGGCGTCCCGCCTTCTTCCCTCGTCAACTTCCCGCCCGGCGAAGTCTCTCGAAGCCGGCCCATCGAATTGCCACGCCCACAGCTCTTCGATGCACGTCTTCGAATCACTCAGCGTTGACCGCGCAACCCGGAGGAAATCGAGCGTGCAGCGCAGGAAGTGACCCGCTTCTCCCCGCCCGACGAGAAAGTCACCCCGATTGCTCAATGATTTTTCTGGTGCCGGCATTCTCCCCGACCACGCCCCATCCGCCTGCTCTCCGTCAACATAGAGCCTGATGCCATCATCGGCTGCTCGATCCACTTCCGCGACCACATGCCGCCACCGCCCGTCATCGACCCGATCCCGGCTCCCCCGCTCCGCCACCACCTCGCCGCCGACCAACAACTGCATCCGTAGCAGGCCTCGGTGAACATCCAGTACATAACCGCTTTCGCGGGCCTTGCTGACAATCACACCTTGCTCGCCCTCCTCCACCCGCAGCACCGCTTCGATGAGGAAGTTGTTGCGGTCCATGTCCATGGTCCGCCGCTGCTCCCCCGCCAGTAGCTCATCCTCGCCTTCCCCCCAGCGCACGTCCGTGCGGAGGTCTTCATCGGCCAGCACCAGGAAACGCTCCCGTCCGTCCAGCTCCAGGGCACTGTTGGTCCAGTCCTCCAGGCTCCCCTGCACGTAGTCCGTGCCGGAAACGTTGGCCGCCCTCAGGTCGTGCCTCGGCAGTCTCGTGTACATGTCCCGGGAGAGGTAACCCGGAGCCATATACCAGTGCTCGCCCAGAACACGGTCGGGTTCGCCTTTGGCGTGGCGAAACTGCCATTCCCCCACCACCCCGGACAAACCCCAGGGGACGAAAAACCGCGCCCCGGCCCCGATCGCCGCCGACTCGTCTCCCGGCCGGAAATCGCCCCCATCCGGGTCGCGCAGCGGGTGGGTCCGCGCCTCGATGCCGACCGAACTTTCGATCGGCTGATAGCGCGCCAGTCCGCGGGCGAAGGATTGAAGATCGGGATAGGTGTAACCGCCTCGCTCAAAGACTCCGAAATGCCGCGGATCGCCATAG
>REEB01000175.1 GCA_007695295.1 Puniceicoccaceae bacterium | reverse complement strand
TTTGGGCGGGGTCGCCGATGAGGCCGATTTTCGAACCCTCGGAAATGCGGGTGATGACGGTTTTGACTTCGTGGGGGGTGAGCTGCTGGGCCTCGTCGAGGATGAAGAAGCGCCGGGCGATGGAGCGGCCGCGGATGAAACAGAGAGCCTCGATCTCGACGAGGCCGCTGTTGAGGAGGCGTTCGTAAGGCTTGGCCTGGGGGCTGGGGCCGTGGGAAGCGGGGGACGGCTGGGCGGCGGCCGCGGGCTCGCGTTGTTTTCGGCGGGTTTTTTTCTCCGCAAACTGGGGGTCCTTGGGCGGTTTGGAGGGGATGAGGACCTCGAGGGCGTCGTAGTAGGGTTGCAGCCAGGGCTTCATCTTCTCCTCGAGGGTGCCGGGAAGAAAACCGATTTCGCGGCCGACGCCGATGACCGGGCGGGAGATGGAGACGCCGTCGTAAGGGCTGCCCGGATCCTTGGCTTGCTGGAGGGCGCAGGCGGTGGAGATGAGGGTTTTGCCGGTGCCGGCTTTCCCGTAGCAGGTGATGAGGGCGATGGTGGGGTCGAGCAGGGCATCCATGAAGAACTGCTGCTCGAGGTTGCGGGGCCGGATGGGGATGCCTCCGGGGGCTTTGACGAACGACGGCAGTTTGAGCCGCCGCAGGACCCCCTCGGCGTAGTGGCGTGCCGGCATGGTTTTCCCTTCCGGGGTCTGGAGCAGAAGGTATTCGTTGGCGTGGAGGGTCTTGGCGGCCTTGGCGGGGAGGGTAAAATCACCCTCGGAGGCAAAGCGCTGCAGGTCGTAAACGGAGACTTCGATGCGGCGGCAGGCGTCCTCGTCGATCTCCTCGGGGACCTTGTCGTTGAGGTAGTCCTGGGCTTCGAGGCCGACCGCGCGGGCCTTGAGCTGCACATTGACATCCTTGCTCACGAGGATGGTGGGCGGGGGGAAGCTCTCCTGGATGAAAGCGGCCGCGGCGATGATGCGGTTGTCCTTTTTGCGCCAGTCCGGGAGGATGGAGCGGATGCGGCGGAGGGCGGGGCCGGCGGTGGCGTCGTCGGCGTCGAGCATGGGGTTGACGAGGATGCAGAGGGCGCCGCCGCTGGGCAGGGGAACGCCCTCCAGCATGGACCGCGAGTCCGGGAGCAAATCCTGGAGGATGCGGTGGACGCGGCGGGCGTTGCGGCCGCGCTCGGTGGACTGCTCGGTTTTGATCGCGTCCAGCTCCTCGAGCACCTCAATCGGCACGACGAGATTGTTTTCCTCGAATTTAAAGAGGCAGTGCGGGTCGTGGAGGAGGACGTTGGTGTCCAGAACGAAGGTTTTGACCCGCGGGGTGACCCTGAGCTGGGGGCGAACTTGGGGAGAGCCGGAGGTGCTTTCCATTACGTGGGCCTTAGCAAGGCATAAGCCAACCCTGTTGTCGATGGCGGATTGTGTGACGGATCCGTGGCGCCGGGGCTGCGGCCGGCGGGTGAAAAGAAGGCGGGCCGCCTACCCCAGCGGCCCGCCTTGGTTTTCTTATCTACCCCAATTGTCCCGACGTAGCGGGACTTAAATCCAACGTATCGTCCGACCATGGGAGGACCGTAGGGTTCCCGCGGTTTTTTACTTTTCCTTGGCGTTGGAAAAAAGCCTTTGCTCCGGCCCTGGCTATGCTGGAAAACCGGGTATGAACCTATCCGCCGCTCTTGGACTTTCGGAGGCGGGAGAGGCCGTTCAGCTCGATGAGACTCAGCTCGCCCTCTTCATCAATCTCAAACTGGCCGCGCGGGGGCACCCGGTGGCGGAAAAGGTGGAGGAGGAGTTTCCCTCACCCGTGCTGAGCCGCTCGCTGCTCGCCACCCTGCGGGAGAAAAACCGGCTCCTGCGCGACTACCTTTGTCCGGCCGACCGCCACATCCAGGAGTTTCTCGACGCCTACCTGGAGGGAGTGGGTCCGGAGGGGAAACGCTGGATCCCCGACAATGCCATGCCCTTGGAACACCATGGGATGGCGCGGGTGCTCTCCCTGCCGGCGAAGGGAGACCATTTCCACTCTTCTATCATCGACTCCTACCGGGTGCATCAAGGCGTGCTCCACAATCCGGCCAAGGACCGCCGCACCACCCAGGGCGTCTTTCACATCGCGGAAGGCGGCCTGCCCATCCCGCATGACAAAAAGGCCGTGCCGCGCCCGGCTTTCGCAGCTCTGCTGGAGCGGGCCCTGGAGCCGCCGCCGGAGCTGCTTCGCCTGCCCTTTAGCGATGGCAGCGAACACCCTGCGGAACTCTTTGTCTCCCTGCTGCTGCGGCCGGTGGTCTGCCCCGAGGTCGCAGGGGTCAGCGAAGGCAAGACCATGGAAGTGCGCTTTTTCGCCCCAGCCAGCCTCGTCAGCAACCTCGACTTCGTGGAGTCGATTTTCGGCAATGCCGGCGATCCCTACCTGCCGGAAAACGACGCCCGCCTCGACACCGACCACTGGTCCGGCCACACCGGGTGCGTCATTCTCGCCCCCCACTTGGTCTCGGTGACGAAAAAGGAGCTGGGCCTCCCCCGGAAAGCGGACGCCACCCCTCGGCAGGTCCGCGACGGCATGTGCTGGGAGCGGGAGGATGAGTTGTACAACGAGGGCGGCGCCTTCAAGGTGACTTGTCGAGACGAGCGCGGCGTGGTGGTGACGCTGATCGCGGACAACTACTTCGGCTACTGCAAAAAGGAGGTCAAAACCCAACTCAGCTACGCCGCCAACCTGATGGGAAACGCCGAGGAAGAGCACGCCGGCGGGGCCCTGGTTTTCCCCGCCTACGATCTTGGAGAGGACTTCAGCTTGAGCACTTATGTGCCGACCGTGGACCACACCTTCGCAGAGATGCTGGAGTGCAACGCCGACCGCCTCGAGGTGCAGCCCGGCGGCTATGCGGTCGACAAGACCTACCCCGACATCATCTACGTGCCCGAGGACGTCCGCATCACCCTGCACGACCAAAAAGTGGCTTGGGGCAGCGGGGAGGGGAGCGGATCGCTCCGGCTGGCGGCCGGCCACACCTATGTCCTGCCGTCGGGTTACAAGGTGGAGATGATCCAGCCCAGTGACGGCCGCCGCTGGCGCCTCATCGGCACGACCGCCGAAGGTCTGCTTTGCCACAAGCCCTGCACCGTTTCCGGGGGCGGCAAATCCGAGATTTCGAAATCCCTTGCCGACGCCATGGTAACCGGCCCGGTGGTGACGATGGATTTCCAGCGCGACTTCGAGTTGGTGGCGGAGATCGTGGGCCGCGAGTTCGGGGACCGTTTCCGCGACCGGCGGCTGAACCGGAGCGAGGGGCGCCCACTGCTCAGCGAGGACCGCTCGCTGGGCTCGGTGGTGAAACTAATGACCCCGAGCCCGGAATACAGTGACGCTTACAACGACTGGCTGGAGTCCCTGCCCGGCCACGTCGTCGACCTCGTCCTGCTGGTCAAACGCTTTTACAAACCGGACTGGGGCGAGGACTGGGCGAAGCGTTTCTCCGTCGATCGGATCAACGGCCGGCCCGGCAACACGCTCAAGTACCGCAATCACCCCTTGTACACCCAGTATTTGAGAGTTGGATACGATGCGGACGGTTCCTGGCGCACCTTCAGCGTGCGCAAGGACTTCCACCCCGCGGTCAAGCTCCAGCAGGAAGACGACATCACCGCCTCAGTGGTTGCGCCGGCCAGCCTCGTTGAAGGCCTGCGGTCCCCGCAACCGAGCCGGGGACCGGTGAAGTTTGTCCACAACTGCGAGTTCCGCCTCTTCCAGCGGCCGGACGATGCCGTCATCCGCGGCTATGACCGGCACACTGAGGGGGATTTCTCCCGCCCGGGAAATTTCTTCTCCAACTACCACCCGGTGTCGCGCGATGAGGCGGCCGAAATCGCCGCCGATGTGATCCGCTTTTCGCAGTACACCGAGCCGATGCAGGCGGCCATCCGCGACTTCCTCGCCGCTCCCGGGCCGGACTACCTCGTGGTCCCCTCCCACCCGCGGGTGGTCGAGGGCCGGCCGACTAAAAACCCCCGCTATCTGCAGGTGCGGCCGGACCTGGTGGAAGCACGCAAGCGCTACCTCTGCCGGCTCGGCGCCCGGCTCTACCGGCGGTTGAAGCCGGAACAGGAGCCGCTCTTCCCGGTCGGCTCGGTACTTCCGGGGCGACGCAACAACCCACCCGACAAGGCCGCCGGCATCCGTGCCCTTGCTGTTTATGGGCCGATCCACCACCAGGAGTTGCCGGAGCTTTTCGCCGACTTCGTGGCCAGCCTGACCGGCCGTTCCCCCTCGACCACCGGCGCAGGCTCGGAGGGCGCACTGACCAAAGGCCCCTTCAACGCCCTCCTGCCCATCACCGACCTCAACAATGCCCTCGTGGCTTATCTGCTGACCGGCCACGCCCCCTTCACCACCGCGGCCGGGCACATCGGTCCCAAGTACCGGGTGGACCACGACATCAGCCTGCTGGTGCCGGAGATCTGGTGCCGGATGTACCCCGAGGAGCGGGATCCCGCCTTTCTCATCAAGGAGGAGTTTCTCGAGCCGTGCCGGGATTTTGAATACGAAGGCCGCACGGTGTTGGCCTCGCGGCTGGGCTGGAGGATCAACGAAAAGTTTGTCCGCATCTTCGGGGGCCGGGTCTTCAGCCGGCCGCAGGCCGTCTTTCCGGCGGATTTTCTCCGGCCGGAACTACAGGATGAGGAATCCTTTGCCGACGGGGTGGACAACATCGTGGAGACCCAGGGGCGCGTGGCCTCGGCCTACTTCGAGGACGGCTCGGTGGAGCTGGCCTGCCCGCCGTTGAATGCCCTGCTCCACCTGGTGGCGGGCCGGGAGTGCGCCTACCGCGGTTTCGACGATCCCGGCTTCCGGGAGCTGTTTCAACGCGAACACTTTCTCGCCCAAGACTGGTACCGGGAGAGACTGGAGGCGAAGCAGGCGGTGGATCGCCGCGGCTGCGAGCGGCTGGCGGGCTACCTGAGGGATTTCATCGCCGATCCCGCCAATGCCGGTCTCGCCGAGCGGATGGATCTGCGCCGCCGCCTCGGGCGCCTGGAGCGCTTGGCGCGCGCGGAAGCCGCGGATTTGACCGGGTTTCTCGGCGCGGACCCCGGTCTGCTGCCGCGGAGCTGAGGGCGGGGCGGAGCCGGGGCGGCCTTCAGTGGCTGGACTCGCGGAACTCGGAGGGGTTCGCGAAGCCCTTGTCGAGCGCGTAGCGGATGAGGTCGACGGTGGAATGGAGGCCTAGTTTGCGCATGATGCGGGCGCGGTGGTTCTGCACGCTGACGGGGCGCAGGTTGAGTTTTTCGGCAATGATCTCGTTGGAGGAGCCGACGCCGAAGTGGCACATCAGCTCCTGCTCGCGCTCGGAAAGGATGTTGGAGAACGCCTGGGGGTTGGAGCGTTGCAGGAGCATGTTCTGCTGGATGGCGGCAGCGTAGTAGCAATTGCCGTTGGCGAGGTGATCGATGGCATTGCGCAGGTCGTCGATGCTTTCGGAGTTTTTGTCCACGAAGCCGAAGAAGCCGGTTTTGAAGACCTGGTAGAGCGTGAATTCGGCGGTGCGGCCGGAGACGCCGAGGATTTTCACATCCTTGCGGGCGCGCAGCATGCGATTGGCGAGGTCGAGGCCATTGCCGTCGGGCAGCTCAATGTCGAGGATGACGACCTCGGGATGGTATTTTTGGAAAGCGCTCCAAGCTTCTTTGGCGGTGCGGGCGGTGGCGCAGACCTCGAAGCGTTCGTCCAGGCACTGGAGGACGAGATCAATGCCGAGGCGCTGATCTTCGACGACAATCGTTTTTAGTCGGATTTCCATTTATGCAGCACGAGGAGGCTCATCTGAACCTCGAGCATCTGGCCGTTTTGGGCGTATTCCTGCAAGTCCCGACAGATGCGCTGCATTTCCGCGTTGCCCGAGATGAGGGCGAGGGTGGTGAGCCGGTGGGCGGTGCGTTTGAGGCCCTCGAGGTCGTTTTCGCGGCCCTGGCGGAGAAGGGTGAGAATGTGCTCGTGGATGGAAAGGTTGACGTTGCCGGTGTCGACTTGGTCGAAGCTTTTGCCGGCGTTGCGCTTCCAGTCGCTCTGAATGGTGGCGAGGGTGAAGGCGAGGCGCTGGGCGGTCATGGGTTTGGCGAGGTAGCCGTTCATGCCAGAGCGCAGGCTTTCCTGTTTTTTGCCGGCGTCGGTGTAAGCGGTGAGGGCGATGAGGAGGGTGGGGGAGTCGGGGTGTTGCTGGCGGAAGCGGCGGGCGACCTGGGGGCCGCTGAGTCCGGGCAGGTCCCAGTCGAGCATGGCGAGGAAATAGGATTTGCGCTTGAGCATTTCCAGAGCGGTGGAGCCGTTGCCGGTGGAGTCGACCTCGCAGCCCCAGCGGCTGAAGAAGCGGATCATGGCATTGCGGTTGTAGTCGAGGTCTTCGACCACGAGAATGGATTTTCCGCGCAGGGTTTCGAGGATCTTTTCCCGGTCCAGCTCAAGGCTGGCATCCATTTTATTGAACCGGTTGGTGATGTAGAAGCAGGCGCCGCCGGGGTGGTTGTCCTCAAGGCGGATTTCACCACCCATGGCGTGGATGACGTCGCGGCAGATGGCCAGTCCGAGACCGGTGCCGTGCCGCCCGCTTTCGATGCCGGCTTCGCCGCGGTAAAAGCGTTCGAAGATGAGTTTCTTTTCGGCTTCGTTGATGCCGTTGCCCCAGTCCTTGACGAAAAACTCGAGCACCGCGGAGGCGTCCCCGTCTTCGAGCAGGGTGGCGCCGACTTCGATGCGCTCGGTCTGGGAGTAGTCGATGGCGTTGATGACGAGGTTGGAGAGGACCTGGATGAGCCAGCTCCGGTCGGTCTGGATGGTGAGGACGCGCAGTTCCTCGGGGATTTTCGTGGTGACGTTGATAAGGTGGCGGTCGATGGCCCACTGGTTCTGGTGGACGGCGGTGCGGATGACCTCGGCCACGCCGACCGGGCCGAAGGTGAGGGGGATGGAGGACTGGTCGATCGATGCGAAGTCGAGGACTTCACCGAGCATGCGGTCGACCGCCATGCCCAGTTCGCGCAATTCTTCGAGGCGGGGATCGAGGTTGTCGGTGGGAGGTTCGTGGGTGAGAGACTCGGATACGAGGAGGAGGCCGTTGAGAGGGTTGCGGATATCGTGGGAGATGCCGGCGAGAAAATTGGTGCGGGCGGCGATGGCGTCCTGGAGATCCCGGGTGGCTTTTTTGACCTCGGCGCTGAGCCACCGGTTTTTCCGGGCGAGACTGAGGTGGCGCAGGTAGTAGACGAGGCAGAAGAGCAGGCCGGTGCCGGTGGCAAAACCGACGAGGGCGGTGGTGCGCAGGAACCAAGGGGGCTCGATGGTGAAGCTGGTGCGGGTGATTTCGCCCCGTGCGCCGTTGGGGAAGAGGGGCCGGATCTCGAGGCGATACTCGCCATGACCGCCGATCTGCAGGGTGGCGCTCCCGCTGGCATCCATGGCCTGCCAAGTCCCTTCGTTGACGCGGTATTCGGCGTCGAGGGGGATCCCGTTGACCGTGGTGGAGCGCTCGATGCGGATTTGCTGAACGGCGTTGGGGAGTCTCTTGCCTTCCACTCTTTCGTCCTGGTGGGTGACGCTTACTTCGGCGGTCGGCGTGGTCATTCGGCCGATGGCCCGCAGTTCCTCAAGGACGACTCCGTCAGTACCAAAGAGGCCGATCCGATGGCCGTCGGTCCGCACATGGAGCGGGTGCCCGATGAGATCAAGGTGGGGAGGCGTGAGCAGGGTGGAGCGGCCGTCGGAGCGCCAGAGGATGAGGGCGCTGCGGGGCCGGTCGCTTTCGTCACGGGCCAAGGCGAAAAGGTCGGTGTCTGAAACGGCCAGGCTGTGCACCGTCCAGCCCGGGGCTAGGGTTACGGGCTCGATGCCACCGTCGGTCAGCCGCATCAACCCGGAGGAGAAGGCGAGGTAGATGGAGTCGCCGACGCGGGCGAAGTCATGGAGCGATCCGGGTGCGGTTTCCCGCACAAATTCCTTCTGCCAGTCCCGGCCGTTGTCCCAAAAGCGGTAGAGCCGGTTGGAGCCGGTCAGTCCATAGAGGTTGTCGCCGATGAAGCCGATCAGCCGGACGCTTTGCGGAAAGCTGTCGAGCTGTCGCAGTTCAAGGGAATCCGTGATGGCAAAAATCCGGTCCGCGCCGAAGGCAAAGCCCCCTCTATCGGTCCAGACCACGTCGAGCAGGGCGGTTCCGAGGTTGCGGGAGTCCCAGGAGCCGTTGACCCAGCGTTCCAGAAAGTTGGTGCCCTGATAGGCGATATGCGCCCCGTCGACCACTCCCGCCCAGTTGAGGGTTCGGGGCAGATTGCGCTTCACATAACCCAGATCGTCCATTCGGCTCCAGGTGCGCTCTGTGAACACAAAGGCGTTGCCTCGGTGGAAAAAACTGAACCGGGGCGGGTCCCCTCCCCAGGCGGTGGAGGGGAAGAAACGGGCCGTCGCCATTGGATCGACGGTGGCCACCCCCTCGGTGCCGAGGATGTACAGAGTGTCGTCCACACTTCGAGCCACTTTGTGAACGCCGCCGATCCGCAGTCCGCTGCCTGAGTCGATGATCCCGTGCACGGCCTGTCGGTCCATGTCCCAGAGGACCACGCCATCCGGAAAATCCGTGATCGCGAGCAGGGGACCGAAGCTGACCGCATTATTGATACCGCGGGAAAAAAACTGCTCGTGTGAGTGGATGATCTCCGGGGTGGAACCCGGGGCACCGTCCCAACGGTAGATGTGATTGACCGTGCCGAGTTGGTATTCGCCGTTTCGCCGCTGGATCCAGGCGATGAGGTTGCCACCCACCGCGGAGAGCGGGACGGCCAAGCGGGGCCCGTCCAAGGTCACTTCATAAAGACCTCGGCTGCCGCAGAAGAAGGCGCGGTCGGCATCCTTCCAATCACTCGAAAGGATGGGGCGAGGCGAGGAGTCGACTTCCCAGTTGCGGGTCCGCCCGGGATTGAGCGGATCGATCCAGCCGATCTCAGATTTGGTAAAATACCATAAAAGCCCACGCCACCAAGCCAGCTCCCACACCGTTTCTGGAGCCCGCAAAACCGTGGTGATGGTATCATCGTCCAAGGCGATGAAGCTGATGGTGTCGTCCTGCGAGAACCACATCCGCTGATGGAGGGGGTCGTACTGTAAGGCATACGATCGGCGTGGCAAATGATACGTTTTGGCCCGCCCATGGCGCAGGCGGAGGATCTCTCCGGCTGCGATCCAGACGTCGCGATCAACAAACTCTACATCTAGAACTTCGCCGACGGTACCAAGGGCGAGCGGTGTGGCCAGGCGGCCTGGGGAGCCGGATTGGTCGGCGGCATTCAGTCCAGTGATAAAAATTGATCCAAGGAGAAACCAAAAGAGAGCAAAAACAAGACGATACGTACCCGTAAAAATCCTGTAGGATCCGGGGCGTATGAAAAAATCGTATCGTATCCTGGTTCTTATCACTGTAACCGCACTCGCGTCCGCCGGCCTCAAGGCCCAAGCGGATTTTCTGTCAAAAACCGCACTCAACGACATGACCGAAACCAGCACTGAGCCCATCATGCAAAGTTCACTTTGTATCGGGCATCGGTGATCATCGCTGAAGCGCCAGCCCCAATAAAGGCCTGACTCAAATTCGAGCCCTACGGGGCCCCAAGTCCCATGTCAACGACAACCCAGCTTACTGCAGCTCCGCTCCCGTATGATCGGGCGCGGGCCCCTGCCTGGTTTCTGGGGAAGACCGGGGCCGCCCGTCGCTTCGTGCTCAACCTCGCTCCGCTCCGTTATGCCTTCGTGGCAGAAAAGGGTGGTCCGATCGCTGAGCTCGAGCACGGGCAGGCCCCCTTCCTCGGACGCACCTGGCACCTCAGCCGTGCCACCCTCCATGAGGCGCTCCGCCCCCCGTTGGCGGACGATCTCTGTCTTTTTCATTCCGCCGACGGCTCTGGCGTGGGCACCACGCGGCTCGAGTCGCGGGCCAAAGCCATCTCCGAAGCCCTCGAACGGTGGGCCTACTACGAGACGGTATCCGGGCCGGACCATGTCCTCTACGGTTACCCCTACGCCAACAGCACCAAAGGCATGGCCGCTTTTCCCGGCATCTGGTCGCGCCAGGCCCGCCGGCTGGCCATGGCCGAGTCCTTCGAGTACCACACCGCCGATGCGTGGTGGAACGGGGCCTTGGATCACTGGTCCGTCGACCGCGACGATTCCACGGTGGTCTTCATCGAACAGCCGCACTTTGCGGGCTTCGTCGCCCTCGCGATACGCTGTCTGGAACTGCCCGATTATGTGGCCGCCTATGGTTTCGGCTCCGGCGCCACACCCGAGGAAGCCGAGATGAAGGCGCAATTGGAGGCCTCCCGGGTCGAGCTGCTCCTCGAACACCGCAGCCGGGCCGCCAACCCCCGCCCCCCCGTGCTTTTGGAGGAGCAGCGCATGCTCTTCCTCGCCTCGCCGCAGGGGCATCGCCTCGTTCGCGACCGCCTCGCCGCCTCGCCGTGGCGCGGGCCGATCCCCCCGAAGGTCGTCTTCGACGGTCCCGTCAAAGGCCCTTGGAGCAAATACACCCATGTCTGGCGCTATGCCTTGGAACCAATTGATCTGGACAGCCAGTTGGGCCGCTTTGCCGCCTGAGTGGAGTCACGTCATCGACGCGATTGGTTCCGCCTTCGCGCAACGGGAACACCTGTTGTTCGAAGGCGGGGCGCAAACTGATGTGGCTGCGCTGGTCTCGCGGGTGGCTTCCTCCCGGGGCTGGGAGGTATCCACGCCCTGCTCCCGTTACAGTGTTCTGCTTGAGGGGGACAACCATGTCTTTCTGATCTGTAATCCGGCGCAACTTGGCTTTGTGCCTGACTTCAGCCACCGCCCGGGATTCGACGGCTTTCTCGGGCTTGCCATTCACCTCACCGAGACGTTTCCGGAAAGTTTCTACCGTGATCGCCTGACCGGGTTTCCATTGCGCCTTGTCCGTCTTCCGGCCCTCTCCCTCATGCCCTCGAAGGCTTCGTGAGTTCGCTCCTTGCTTGTTTGAAACCCAATCTTGTGACTTTTTCCCCATGAGAGGATCGTATTCGATCACCTTTCCCGCTCCGGATTCACGGGGTGATGCCGTCGTCCGCCCCAGCTTGTTCCAACGTCTTAAGGAGTGCCTGCCTGCCATTTTTCCCTCCTTCACAGCAACGACCGTTGCGCCGTCCGAACGCCGGGAGCGCAGGCCGGTGGTGTTGTGCCTGGACGATGATCCCATTTCCACCCGGCTCGTGCGCAACCTTCTCGACCGCGATTTCGAAGTCCTGACCTGCCAATCGGTGGGCGAAGCCATTGCTTTGGCTCGATGCACCGAGGTGACGTTTTTTATCTCGGACTTTCATTTGGGGCATGGGATCACCGGATCCAAGGCGCTGCGGATGCTGCAGTCGGAAGTGCAATTCGAACCTGTCGACTCCGTGCTCATCACCGGCCACCCCACCGCCAAGGTCGAGGCCGAGGCCCGGGCTGTCGGATTTTCGCGCTGCTTTCCGAAACCACTTGGCCGCGAATTCAGGTCTTACTTTCGACCGGAGGCAAAGAAGACCTAAAAGGCGCGGCAACGGAGTAAAGGAGGGGTGCCGGCCCGCTGCTTGCGGCGGGCCGGCTTTTTGGTGGCCCGCGGCCGGCGCCGCGGACCCGCCGGAACGTTTCTCAGTCCGCCAGGTAAGCCCGGATGCGGGCGAAGCGATACTCCTCCGCATCCTCCAGCCCGCGCAGCACAACGGTGCGCTCCCGCAGGCCGTACGGTGTCTCGGCCAGTTCCAGGGTCTCGCAGAAGCCGGTCAGGTCATTCCATTCATCGAGTGTTTTTCCGAATTCGACGCGGTAGCGGATATCATCAGCGCCGGGAACCTCCGGATAGCGGATGAGGAGCCGCGGGGCGCCGTCGCCATCGCGGCGCAGCTCCGGCCGGACCACCTGGCCGCGGTGGAGGCCGCCTCCGAAAGCATAGGCCGGAAGCCGGTTTGCCTCCGGTGGTTCCCCGCCGGTCAGCTCGCGCAAGGCATGCCGCCAGGCTTCCAGCGGCCGGACCGGAGGGCCCGGCACCCGGAAGGGGTGATGGGAAATGAATCCGTTGCTGCCATACAAACCGAACACATACAGGCTTGGTTGAAGCCGGCCCAGCCGGTAGGTCTTGCGAAAAACGGCGGGCCCGGGGGTTTCGTTTTCCGTCATCACGATCTCGGCCCGCGCCATGAAGCGGTTGCCGACGAGCTTCAGTTCTTCGCTCCAGTCCGCCACCACCCAGCCGGACCCGCCCGGCAGAAAGGTAATTGTGGCCAGCACGGTGCCATCGTCAGCGTACTCAATGGCGAGGGTGGAACTGGGTCGGTCCGGCCGGGGGAAATCGGGCCGGATCGCCACCCGGAAGGAGCCGAGCAGGCCGCCCGGCAGGAGGTTGCCGGCCAAGTCGGCCACGGTGTCGGGGGCAATGAAAACCCGGTAGGCTCCGTTGGCGCGGGCGGTCCAGCCGTCCGGCCGCGGGGGTGGCACCGCATAGACCGCCTGGGTCACGGGCACCGCCGGCACCCCCGGGCCCGGCCGCGGCAGAAAGGTTTCGAGGGAAACAAGTTTGGCGGCCGCGCCATAGTCGTTCGGGCCGATCACGCGCACTCCCGCCTGGCGGATGGTTTCGAGGTCCATGCCTGCGGGAGAGAAAAACCGCACCCGCACAAGATGGGGCTCTTTCGAGGCCTCGGTCACGGGAGCGGCCAGGAGCCGCGCCCGGGGCAGCACGTCGGGCCGGACCGCAAAGCGGGTCTCCGCAACCGGGCGGCCGCGGGAGAGCAGCGTGAAGCCGTAGCGGCCCGGAACGAGCGTCCCCAGGCGGTAGGCATGGGTTTTCTCCACCACCACCGGATTTCCGAATTCGGAGGTGTAGACCAGCTTCACATCGGCCCAGAATTTGTTGCCCCGCCGCTGGACCGTGCCCCAGTCCGCGACTTCCACATTCGTCGCCGGCAGTCCAATCCTGACCTTGGCGGTATGAACCTTTTCGCCGCTTACAGTGCGCGTGATGATTTCGATTTCCCCGTGGGTCGGCATTGGATGGGGGACCGGATCGGTGGCCAGCCGGACCGCGAAATGGCCCAGGAGTTGCCGTGGAAATCCGCTGCCATCCAGTGCCTTCACCGCTTCGTGGCGGAGAATGACCGCGTAACGGCCATTGTCGTCGGAAGTCCAGACCTTGCCCGGCGGATCAACTTCGTAATGCGCGATCAGCCCGGGTGTGGCAATGAGGTAAGGGCTCGGTTCCCAGCGCAGGAATCGGGCGGAAGCTTCGAAGCCGTGCGGTCCCGAGACGCGCAGGTTATGGTCGCCGAGGGAATCGGGATCAATCCCGGCGGGATGAAAATACGCCACCCGCAGGGGATGGGGGCCGGAGTTGGGAGCGGTGACCGGGTCGGCCTGGAGCACCGCCCAACCCGCGGGTTCGGGCCGGACCACAAACTTCTCGGCCGCCAGCAAATGGCCGTTGAGATGGAATTCGACCGCATACTCCCCGGCCGGCAGCGTGCCCAGATTGTAGCGGTGGAAATTCTTGGTCAGCAGGCGCTCCTCCTGCGGCACCGGTGGCAAGGGCATGGGCCGGGCGGCGGTGGCTTGCAAATGGATGGTCGAACCCTCTCGCCTGGGTTCGCCCCAGTCGATGACGCGCCAGCCCATCTCCCCGAACCAGACCCTCACCCCTGCGTTCACCTGATGCGGGCTCGCCCGCACATCGATCGCAGCCTTGGCGGGCACCGGGGGCGGCGGCGCCCCGGGGTCGACCCGAAACGATTGACTGCCGAGGACAAAGCGCCCCCCCAGCACCGTGAACCGATAGTCGCCTTTTTCCAGAGGGCCAAAGGTGTAGGTATGGCTGCGCTCCGTGATTACGGGCAAAACGGCTTGGTCCGGGTCGAAGTGAATGCCGACGCCGACCCAGAACTCTCCCTCATCGGTGACCATGACCTCCCCCCAATCGGTTACTTCGTAGCCGCTGTTGGGGAAGGCCAGGGTGACCCGGGCCGCCACCGTCGCATCCTCGGCTACCTCGATGGCGATGTCGGTTTTGATCGGCAGTGTTGGGCGCAAGCCGGTGGTTTCCAGCCGCAGGTCGGGCTGGAGATCCATGGGCGCGTCCAAGGTCCAGAAGTCCCCGGCAGTGGCCGGCGGGAGGAGGATGGCGGCCACCAGCAGCCAGAGGGTGAAGCGGGGCGGATGGAAGCGGGTGCGGGGTGTATGCATCGTCAAGAAGGGGTTGAAGGTGGAGGTTGACGACTCGGACCATGCCCGTGGTGAAACAGGCATCGTCAATTTAGCGGATTTTCCATGCCATGAAAAGCCTTTCCCGAACCCGGCGGCTGTTCAAAACACCCCGGCCACCGGCACCCTTTCGGAATGCCGGATCTGTTCTCGGCATTGGAAATCCTCCATTGATTGCCGGTATCAAGAAACCTCCAAAAGCGCGGATTTTCGGCTTCAGTAGATTCTTTGTCCTCAAAAGGAAGGCCTTGTTTTCGCTGACTTGAAAAGCTCGTCTGACGCCGTTTTTCAAGAGATTCCCGCAAGGCCGCAATTTATGACGCATTGAGCGCGGCTAATTCCTGCTAGCAATCAGTCTTGACACGGCCAGAATCGAAGGGGTTAAGATGACACGCTCCGTTCGGGTGGTGCTCTGCAGCCCCTTTCTCCTGTTCATCCTCCGCTCTTCTGTTTCAGTATCCATGATATGAATACTATGCTACCCCGATGCCCGCGGCGTCGCCGCTGCTTTCGTGTGACCGTTCTGGCCGGTTTACTTTCCCTTGGAGGATCCGGTCTCCACGCCCTCACCATTCCCTCCGACGGTTCGGACGGTATCTTTGCGCCGTCCTCATCCGTCGTCATCGATCTCTCACAGGCCGTCACCGGAGCCTGGAATGCTCCCGGCAATGGCAATGGCGTTTACGACCCCGCCCAGTGGGCGATCGTTTTCAAGTATGAGTCGGTTACGATTCCCTCCGGGGTCACGGTCACCTTTCTCAACCACCCGTCGCGGGCGCCGGTGATCTGGCTCGTGCAGGGTGAGGTTAGCATCAATGGTACCGTCGCTCTCGATGGCGCCAACGGCCATGCCGGCACGGTGGTGCGGACGTTTTCCGAGCCGGGACCGGGCGGGTTCCGCGGCGGGCGGGGTTCGGACACGCACACGCTCGGGTCCGGGGGCATGGGGCCGGGCGGCTCGCACTACGGTGCCAACAATGACCACGCCAGCAGCGGTGCCGGCTACGGCAGCGCGGGTGGTCTCGGGGCTACCAGTTGGAGCGCCCAGACGCCGGGTGAACCCGGTGGTACCTATGGCAATCCCGGGGTCTTCCCGCTTATCGGCGGCTCCGGCGCGGCGGGCAGCGCCAACGGCTCTTTCGGCAAGGGCGGCGGCGCAGGCGGCGGAGCCATCCTCATCGCCACCCCCGGAAGCTTCTCCCTGAACGGCCAGATACGTGCCAACGGCGGCAACGGCAGCGGCTCCGGCGGTCCTGGCGGCGGCAACCGCGGCAGCGGCGGTGGCAGCGGTGGCGGCATTCGCCTCATCGCCGATACCATCAGTGGCGACGGCATCCTGCGCGCTCTCGGCGGCTCCGGCGGGATCGGATCGGCGGGCACTGCCGGAGGGAACGGAGGTTTCGGCCGTATCCGCATCGAGGCTTTCACCAATACCTTGACCGATCTCGGCAATCCGCCCTACGCGCTCGGCGTCCCCGAAGCCGAACCCCGGATTTTCCGCGAGTCCTCCACCCCCGCCATTCGCTCCGTCAGTCTCAACGGAGAGACGGTGCCGGACGATCCGCGCTCCGAGTTGAGCTTCCCCCATACCGACGTCTCCCTGGCGGCGGCCGGGCTGGCCACTCTGCTCATCGAAGCGGAATTCGTCCCCTTGGACGGGGAAGTCCTGGTCCGGGTCATCCGGCGCTCCGGGCGCGATGAGACCGTGTTCGCCTCGTTGACCGGCGGCACCTTCGAAGCCTCCACCTGGTCCGCCGAGGTGCCGGTGGCCGACGGCTTTTCCACCGTGCAAGTCCGGGCCGGGTTCGGCAACGGCGAATAAACGGCTTCCGCCCGGCTCCGCCTCCGTTTTCCGGACCGTTCCTCCCCGGTCATGCGCTCCAGTGATTCCAATCTTCCGCGGTGGCTCCGCCGCTCCGCCGGCCCCGTCCTCGCCCTCCTGTTTGGATGTAGTGTTTATGCAGATACGATGGAGCCGGACAACTCTGTTGCCCGGGAGTGGTCGCTCCATGCGGGCTCAGTGGCTTCATCCCTGCCCGTGACCGATGCCACCGCCCGCGAATTTTCCCTCTTCGCGGGTGCCACCATACCCCGGCTGGCGGTTGCCGATGCGGCCTCGCGGGAGTTCTCCATCTTCGCCGGTCCGCTGGGCGGCGCCGCCGTCACCGACGCGGTCGCCCGCGAGTTTTCCCTCCTCGTGGGTGAAGCCGCCATCCCGGTCATCACCGACGCGGTCGCCCGGGAGTTTTCCATCCACGTGCCTTTTCCGGACCTGGTTCCAACCGCCTTCACTGCGCCCGCCGAAGGTCTCACCCAGACGACCGTGACGGTTTCATGGACGGTGAAGAACGAAGGTTCCGCACCCGCCGCCGGCACTTGGACCGACCGGGTCCACCTGTCGCCGGACGGAGAATTTTCCTCCGCTCATCCCGTCTTGGCCGCAGTGACCTTCACCGGCAGTCTCGGTCCCGGCGAGAGCTATTCCCGCAGTGCGGAGATAGTTCTGCCCGTCCTCGCCGGTGACTATTCGTTGATCTTCGTCGCGAACGCCGATGCCCAGCTTGATGAAGCCGGCGATCGCGCCAACAACCTCGTCGCGGCGCCCATCGCCATTGAATTCGGTCCCCTCCCGGACCTGGCCCCGTCCGCCGTCGCCGGACCGGCCGAGGCCCGTCCGGGCGATTCGGTCACGGTGACCTGGACCACCACCAACCACGGCGACGCCACCTCCTTCGGCCCCTGGATCGAGCAGATCCTCCTTTCCGACGACGACGTCATCGGGGACGACCGTTTTCTCACCGCCATTACCATTCCCGACCCGCTTGCTCCCGGCGAGGCCGCGACCCGCAGCCGCACCGTCAATCTTCCGATTTCCGGCGCCGCCTCCGACGGAGAGGTCAGGTTTGTCGTCCGCGTCGATCCCCTCGACTCGGTGCTTGAGTCCGACCTGGCCAACAACACGGCCATCGCCGCTGCGCCCACGGTCGTCGCTCCCGGCCTGACCCTTTCCGTCTCGCGATCTTCCATCCCTGAAAACGCCGAGGATCCCCGTATCCGGGCCACCGTTACACGGAGCGGTTCGACGGCCTCCGCCCTGCCCGTGACCGTGGAGAGCAGTGCGCCCGGCCGCCTCCAAGTCCCGGAGTCCGTTCTTATTTTACAGGGCAGCGCCTCCGCCTCTTTCGATCTCACCGTCCTGCCCGACGGCATCTACACCGGGGACGAAGTCGTCGAAGTCTCCGTTTCAGCCCCCGGGTTTCTCTCCGGGGCCGCGTCCATCACCGTCATCGACACCGATGTGCCCGACCTCGAACTGGTCGTGGAGCCCTCTACCTTGGTCAAGGGCGCTACCGCGACGGCCATCGTGAGCCGCGAAACCGGGCTCACGGAGCCGCTCACTGTCACCCTCGTTTCCTCCCATCCCGGCCGGCTTTCCACTCCGCCTTCGGTGACCATCCCCGCGGGCGAAAGCGTGGCCGCGTTCACTGTCACCGCCGTCGCCAACGCTCTTTTCCTCCAGCCCCGCACATACACCCTCACCGCCTCCGCCCCCGGGCATGAATCCGCCTCCACCGCCGTTTCGGTGATCGAACCCGATGCGCCGCCCTTCTTCTCCTTCAGCCTCAGCGCGGACCGCATCCAAGAAGATGCCGTCAACCCCGCCACCACCGGGACGATCTCCATCACCGCCCCGCTCAACTATGATGTGCGCTTCAATCTGGCCAACAGCCACCCGGACCGCGTCCAGGTGCCGGGCTTCGTCACCCTATTCCGAGGCACCACCCGGGTTGACTTCGACATCCACGCCATCGACAACGACATTATCGACGGCAACGCCCTCGTCACCTTAACCGCAGCGGTCGCCGACAGCTTGACCGGCCTGGTCTTCCCCGGCACCGAAGCCGAGGCCCTCCTGGAGGTTATCGATGACGACGGCCCCCGCCTGCGCCTCGTGTTCGACAGCGCCGTCGCCCCGATGGGCGCATCCGTCAACGCCACCGTATCGCGTAATGATGGATTGGATACAGACCTTCAGGTGGACCTGTTTTCGGATGCCGCCGGAGCCGTTTCCCTCCCGGTTTCGGTGACCATCCCCGCGGGGGCGGAGAGTGTGTCCTTTGCCATCGAAACGCTCGCGGGCGCGGTCCAAGACGGCCGGCTCGATGTCCGCCTCACCGCCACGGCCGCCGGGTTTGCCGACGGAGAGGCGGTGCTGGTCGTCACGGACCTGCAACTGCCGGATCTGGTCGTGGCCGCGGTTTCGGTGACGCCACAGGTTCTGACCGGGGAGGTTTTCCAAGTGACGTACCGGATCGAGAACCGCGGTCTTGCCCCGGCCACGGGGAGCTGGGAGCAGCAGATTCTCCGCTCCGATGACCCCTTCCCCGGAGAGGACCTGCCGCTGGGAGCTTTCCGCTTCACCGGCACCCTTCCGCCGGGTCAGTATTATGAGCGCACGGTTTCCTTTTTCGCCCCCCAGCAGGCCGGTGAGTACTGGATCGTCGTGCGGACCGATGCGGGCGGGGAAATCGAGGAGTTGATCGAAACCAACAATGCCGCCGTCTCCACGGCGCCGCTGGTCGTTGACGATGCCTACACCGCCGTGGTCACGGCCGGGATCGACACCGCACCCGCCGGTACCCCCGTGCCTCTCTCCGGCACCGCCACCCGCGCCGGGGGAGGCCCGGCCGCCTCGGTCATCGTTAATCTCCACATCTTTGTCCGCGACACCCACCGGGTC
>REEB01000133.1 GCA_007695295.1 Puniceicoccaceae bacterium | reverse complement strand
GACCTGCCGGCGGACCGGCCGTCGGGGCGGTGGGACGGGCTGGGGGCGGTCTCGCCGTATGCCTTTGGGGGGGCGCTGGAGGTGGAGGCGGCGGGCGGGGCGCGCTGGCTGGGCACGGCCACGGCGCTCTCGCCCCACTGGGTGTTGACGGCGGGACACAATGTGGACTTCGACGACGACGGCCGGCCGGACGCGGGGTTGACGGTGCGGTTTCACTTGCCGGGCTTCGGTGTGCACACCGCGACGGGGGCTTGGACGGCGCCGGGGTTTAGCGGGTTTGGCCAACCCTCGATCCATCATGATCTGGCATTGCTCTATTTCGAGGATCCGCTGCCCGCGGGCCTCTTGTTTCCCGTCCTCGGTGGAGCGCTGGAGGCGGGGTCGGTCATCGCCCTGGTGGGCTTTGGTCATTCCGGGTATGGAAGTTATGGATACACCACACAAGCATCCCTGACCGACCGGAGGGTGGGGTGGAACACGGTCGACGCCCTGACCCCCGGTCCCGGCGGGGAGGGGCGGGTTTTCCGCTATACCTTCGATCCGCCGGATTCGCCCCGCAGCCTTGGCAATGATCTCGAGACGATCATCGGGCCGGGGGATTCCGGAGGGCCGGCGTTGGTTTGGCGTGGGGGCACTCCCTTGTTGGTCGCAGTCAACACCTTCACCGAAGGCTATGGCGGGCGGTTTGGCGACATCGGGGGCGGCATCCCCCTGGAGGCCTACTGGGGCTGGATTGAGGAGACGACCGGGCTGGTGATGGTGCCCGAACCAAAGGGAGTTGCCCTGGGACTGGCGCTGTTGGCACTGGTGGTAGTTGCCGCGGGGCGACGGCCCGGGCGCGTTTAGCCGCGGGCGAAGTGCCGGTCGGCGAAGGCGAGGTAGTGGCGCCAGTCCGCTTCGAGCAGATCGTGGGGGCCGGAGCGGAGGTGGTAACCGATGGCGTCGCCAATGGAAGGGCCGGGGTTCGGGGGAGTGTCGGTCCCGAGGCCGGATTTGCCAAAGAGGCGGTAGGCCGGGCCGGCATGGACGGCGGCGAGAAACTCGCCTTTCGGATCGGCCCAAAAATCCTCGGTCGCGCTGGCCACATAGAGTGGTCGGGGGGCGGCAAGGGCGAGAAGCTGATGCTGGTCGACGGGGAGGTCCGTTTCGCGGTCATCGTAGTCGCGAAAGCGCCGGCAAAACCAGTGGGGGAAGCGGTGGTTGATGGCGGCGACGGTTTCGCCGAAGGTGCGGCGGCTGAGGGCGGCCCCGCCGCAGCCGCTGTTGTTGGAAACGACGAGGGAGAAGCGCTCGTCGAGCGCGCCGGCCCAGAGGGCGGCCTTGCCGAGGCGGGAGTGGCCGATGACCGCGACCCGCTCCGGATCGACGACCTCTTCGCGCAAGAGCAGATCGAGCCCGCGGGAAAGTCCCCAGGCCCAAGCGCTGATCGCCCCGGGGGCATCGGGGGAAGGATCGGCGGCGGGAGCGGGGAGGAGCCCTGGAACGCCTTCGGCGAGCCGTTCGGGATCGTCGGGCATGAGGTCGCCGTAATAGATGGTGGCGAGGGCATAGCCTCGGCGGAGGATGGTTTCGACCGGCCAGCGCCGGCTCATGCTGCCGCGGCCGTCGGCGGAGGCGCGGTGCCCGGAGGCGGCGGTGTCACCCCAATCGGGGACCCATGTCGTGGGGATGTGGATACCGGGGTCGGGATGGACGGTGTGATTGCCGTGGAAATTGAGGCCGAGAAAAGCGGGCGGGCGGGGGCGGTCGCGGGGCAGCCAGAGCAGCAGGTGGACGCCGGGGTGATCGGCGGCGGGGGCAAAGCGGAGTCGGTATTCACGGCGGAGGGCGAGGCCGCCGAGGGCGGAGGGATCCTCTGAAATCACTTCCATGCCGGCGGGATCGCGGGGGCGCGGAGGGCGGCCGTAGACATGGGCCTGAAACAGCCCGAGGAGTTCGGAACGGCGCCGGGGCCAATCCCCTGGCGAAGCCACGGGTGAGCCATCTTGAAAACGGAGGGAATCAGGGAGGGTGTAAGCGGGGACGCGGTTTTCGTCGGTGAGGGGAGGCTTGGGCTCGGGCATGGGGGGGCAGGGAAAGAGACTGGACCAGTGCGGAGCGAGGACTATGGCTTGGGCTCGCTCAACGCACGCACAACGCAGCCCATCGATTTCCGCACCATGAAGCAACCCCCATCCGTTCTCCTCGCGGGCGCCGGCGCCCATGGCTTCAACACCTATTGCCGCCAAGTGCTGCCGCGGTTGGCCGGGTTGGGAAAAATCCGGCTGGCGGGGGTGGTGGAGCCGGTGGCGGAGAGTCGCGAGCGGGCGCGGACGGAGCTGGGTTTGCAGCCAGACCAAGTCTGGGAGAATGGCAGGGAGGCGCTGGAGCGGGCCCAGGCGCAGATCGTGATCGTGGCGACGCCGTATTTCGCTCATGAGGAACTGTGCTTGGCGGCGGCGGAGCGGGGGTTGGCGTTGTTTATTGAAAAGCCTGTCAGCGACACCCTGGCCGGAGTCTGGCGGATTGTGGAAGCCGTGCGGCGGGCGGGAGTCAAAGCGGCGGTCAACATGAGTGCCCGCTTTGAGGAAGAGAAAATCCGCTTCGGGCGGCTTTTGCGTTCCGGGGTGATCGGGCGGGTGGACTACGTATTCTGCCGGATGGCATGGAACCATGAGGCCAATGCCCGCTACCGGGCGGATGCGCCGCACCCCTACCTGATGGAGGCGGGGGTGCATGCGCTCGACATGCTCCGGGAGTATGCCGGCGGCCGGCCCGAGCGGGTGTTCAACCTCACTTGGCCGACGCCGGGAAACGTCTTCGAAGGCAATGCCAATGCAGTGGTCTCGATGACGATGGACAACGGCGCCCGCGCGGTTTTGGAGGGCTCCTGGACCCTGCGGGCGGTGACCCACAGTTGGCGCAATGAATACATCCGGGCCGATGGCAGCGAAGGCTCGCTCCTGCTCGACCACAGGCGGATTCAGATCCTGCGCGGGCGCGAGGAGAGCGAGAGCGGCCTCGCCGTGCGGGAAGTCTGGCCGGAGCAGGTCGGGCTCACCTCGACCGACCTACTGCTGGAGCGCTTCGTGGACTGGGTGGAGGAACGCTGCGACCAGCACCCCACGGATCTGGAAGACAACCTCCAGTGCATGGCCCTGCTCTTTGCGGCGCTGGCATCGGCGGAGCGGCGCACGGAACTATCGGTGCCCGCCTACCTGGAGGAATGCCGCGAAGCCGAAAGTTGACCGTGTCCTTGGAAAATCATGACAGGAAAGCACGGGCCAATGCTCCCGCGGGCATACTTTGGATCGCGGCGACCCAGTGGCGCGGACAGGCGCTGGGGGTGGAAGGCGATCCGGATGCGCGGACCCCGGCGCTGGACCGGCTGGCGGCCGGCGGGGTACGGTGTGCCGATGCCTGCGCGGAGCATCCCTTCGGCCCGTGGTCGCGGGCGGCGCTGCTGACGGGAGTGCGGGCGCCGCGCAACGGCGTCCGCCATTACCATGACGGCCTCCGGGCCGGGCTGGGGACGGCGGGGCACTGGTTTGGCCGGGTGGGTCGGCGGACCGGATTTTTCGGAAAGTGGCAGGTAAGCCGGCGAACACCGGGGGCGGTGGTGCTGGGGGAGACGGCGGCCCGGCAGCCGGTGGAGGGCTGGGAGCAGGCGGGGTTCGATGTCTGGGAAGGCTTCGACGATGGCTTTCTCGCCAACGACATTTTTCTACACGGCCTGGGGGCGGACGGCCGGGTGCGGATCCCCGGCTACCAAGCGGACGTACTCGTCGAACGTATTCAGAAATACATTACAGAAAGCGCGGAGCGGCCGTGGTTCGGGGTCTTGAGCCTGGAGCCCCCGCATCCGCCCTACGAAGCGTCCGCGGCCGGGATCCCCGGGCGGGATCCGGCCGCCCTGACCCTGCGGCCGAATCTCCCCCGGGGCGGGGAAGCCGAGGCCAAGGCACGCCGGGAATTGGCGGGGTATCACGCCCATCTGGAGGCGGTGGACCGGGCGGTTGGTCGGCTGTTGGACTGGCTGGCGGCGACCGGGAGGGGAGGATCGACCCTGGTGGTTTTCACTTCGGTGCACGGCGACATGCACGGATCGCACGGCTGTTTCCGGAAAGGCTGGCCTTACGAGGAGGCGGTGCGGATTCCGCTGCTTTGGTCCTGGCCGGGGCGGTTGCCGGCGGGTGTGGTGCGGTCCGAGCCGGTCGGATTGGCCGATCTGCTGCCGACCACGCTGGCGCTGGCGGGCGAGCCGGTGCCGGAAGAGTTGGACGGACAGGCACTGGACGGCTGGCTCGTGCGAGGTGAAGGCGGGCGGGAGGTGCTGGAGCTGGGTATGCCGACGGCGGCGCCGTTTCCGCTCCAGTGCGACCGGCCCTGGGAGGCCCGGCGTACGGCGGACGGGTGGATGGCGGTGCGCTCGGGCGGCCAGCCGTGGTTGTTGCACAACCTGCGGGCCGACCCGTATCAGCTTTCCAATGACGTGAAATCGGCGGAGGCAGCCGCGCGGTTTACCGGGCTCTTCGGTCCTCAGGGATCGATGACGTAGAGCTCGATCAGCCCGAGACCCCAGGTCTGGGGCGGACCGCGCAGCCAGACGGTGTAGACGCCCGGCTCAACATCCGTGAGGATGGCAGTGTCGCCGGGGTCATTGGGCGGGAACGGGGTGGCGGCGATTTCTTCGGCCCGGGCGTGGTCGAGCCAGGAGCCCTCGTTGTGGTCGAGCTCGACGGCGTCGGCGTCGAAGAGCGTGAGGCGCGGTTCGGCGAGGAGCAGCTCGTGCTGGTGCTCGGGAAAAAACGCTTTGAGGCCGGGACCGACCCCGCGCAGGAGGACGGTGCGGGGGTGGTTGCCGGTGACGACGAAGCCGGCGATGAGGGTGGAGGCGCCGGGGCCGGTGAGACCGCGGGTGGAGAGGTTGACGGGGCGCGGGCCGGTGTTGAAGCCCTCGAGCGATTCGAGCACATAGGCCTCGACAATGCCGAGTCCCGTGTCGCCATCGCGGCCGCGGAGCCAGACGGTGTAGATGCCGGCTTCGAGATCACGAAGGATGGCGGTATCGGCGGGGTGGGAAGGGGAGAAGTCGGTGGCGGCGATTTCCGCGGCGCGGGGGTGGTCCTGCCAGGCTTGGTTGGCTTCCACGAGCTGACCCTGATGGTCGCGCAAGACCAGTTCCGGCTTGGCGAGCAGCATCTCGTGGGGGAGGAACTCCCCCAGGCCCGGCCCGATGCCGCGAAGCAGGACCCGGCCCCGGCCCGGACCTTGGAGCACGAGGCCGGCGATGAGCATATCACCGCCCTCGCCGACAAAGCCCCGGGTGGAGACATTGACCGGGAGGGCGCCGGGGTGGGTCTGGGCGACGGTGACGGACTGGCTGAGGACTTCGCCGTAGGGGTTGGCGATGATGGCGCGGTAGGTGCCGGGCTGGCCGGGGCCGGCGGGGAGGAACAATTCCGAACCTTCGACGCCGGGGATGAGCTGGCCATTGCGGGTCCAGGTGTAGGTGAGCGGACCGGCGCCCTGCGCGAGGATGACGAGGGTGACATCGGCTCCCTCGGGTACAAGGGCGGGCTGGGGCTGGAGGGCGATGACCGGGGGGGCGGTGACGGTGACCTCGACCGGATCGGTCCAGAGAATGCCGTGCTCGTTTTCGGCCCGGAGGCGGTAGGCACCGGAGTGGACGGCGGCGGCTTCGTCGATGACGAGGGTGTCGGCGGTCTCCCCGGGGATGGGTTGGCCATTGCGGTACCATTGGAGCTGGGGAGCGGGACTCCCGCCGACCTCCTGGATCAGCACCAGCGGCGCACCGGGGGCCATGGTGGTGGGCAGTGGCGGATCGCCGAGCAGGACCGGCGGAGCATCGCCGGCAACGGCATAGAGGGCGCCATCCCAAGAGCCGACATAGACGGTGCCGTCGATCCCGACGGCCGGACTGCTTTCGACGAGGTCGCCGGTGAGGAGTTTCCAGTGGGGTGAACCGTCGGGCCGGACGGCGTGGAGGTGGCCGTCGTCCGAGCCGACGTAGAGGATGCCGGTCGGGCCGAGGGCGGGGGAGGAAAAAACGGGGCCTTCGGCTTCGTAGCGCCAGAGGAGCTGGCCGTCGCCGGAAACGGCATACAAGCCGCCATCGCCGCTGCCGAAGACGATGGAGCCGTCGCTCCGCACCAGCGGGGTGGTGTCGACAAGACCATCGGTGGTGAAATCCCAGGCGAGGGTGCCGTCGGCCTTGACGGCGAGGAGGCGGTCGCCGGAACCGATGTAGACGGTGCCATCAGGCCCAAGGGCGGGAGAGGAGACGATGACCTCACCGGAATCGAAGGACCAGCGCAGGCTGCCATCGGGTTCGAGTGCGTAGAGGTAGCCATCCCAGGAGCCGAAGTAGACCGCGTTGTCGGGGCCGAGGGCCGGGGAGCTGTCGATCCAGTCCTCCGCTTCGAAGGTCCATTGGGCGAACCCGTCTTGCCCGACGGCATGGAGAAAAGCATCGCCGGAGCCGAAGTGAATGATGCCCTGGGAGGAAAGAGTGGGAGAGGAAACGATGAAATCTCCGGTGAGGTAGGTCCAGCCGGGCAGACCGTCGGCGGTGATCTGGTGGCAGAAGCCGTCCCAACCGGTGACATAGATGGAGCCGTCCGCACCGATGGCAGGCCGGGAATGGACCCAGTCAAGGGTGAGGAAAACCCATTCCAGGACGCCATTGCGATCAACCCGGTAGACACCGAAATCATCGGAGCCGAAGAGGACATCGCCATTCTCCGCGATGGCGGGTGAAGAGAGCACCGGGGCGGCGGTGGTGAAGACCCATTTCAGCTCTCCGGGATTGGTGCTGCGGAGGGAAGCCGGGACGGTGCAGGCGAGCAGGCCCGTGAGCAAGAAGGCGGGAAGGCGTGGGAAAAGCATCCGCAAATGAGTTATCACCTTTGCTGGAAGCGCGGAACGTCCGCAAGCGTTAAGCCAGAGGCTGGAGCAACGTGGTCAAATTCTGGAGTCGCCCCGTGTTCGCGGCTGGTGCCGGCGGGTATTCAATCCTCCAGCACATAAACCTCGATGATGCCGAGCCCCGGATTTTCAAGGGCGGAGAGCTGGGCGGTATAGACTCCGGGTGGCAGGGTGATGAGGACGGCGGCGTCGTTGTTCTCATCCGGGGTGAAGGGGAGCGCCTCGATTTCGGCGACCCGGGGGTGGGTGGTCCAACCCTCGTTGGTTTCGATCGCCTGGCCTTGGCTGTTGAAGATGCGGAGGCGGGGCTTGCCCAGGAGCAGCGGGTGTTGGGAGGCGGCGAAAAACTTGCGCAGGCCGGGTCCGAGACCGCGGATGAGGACGGTCTTGGGGGCGTCGCCTTGGACGACAAAGCCGCCGATCATGGTCTGGCTGCCGGTGCCGACGAGACCGCGGGTGGAGAGATTGACCGGCTCGGGGCCGGAGGTGGCGCCATCAATATGGTCGAGCATGAAAACCTCGACCAGGCCGAGCCCGGTATCCTGGGCGGCATGGCCGCGCAGCCGGGCGGTGTAGACGCCGCCGGGAAGATCGGCGAGGATGGCGGCGTCGGCGGCGTGGCCCGGAGCGAAGCCACTTTCGGCGAGTGCGGCGCTGTTTTCGGCGTCCGCCCAGTGGGTGTTGACGGCGACGACATCCCAGCCGCCGTCGGACCGGCGCTTGAGCAATTCGAGCCGGGGGTTTTGGAGCAAGAGGCCGGCCGGGAGGGCATGGGAGAGCCCGGGGCCGATGCCACGGACGAGGACCGAGGTGGTGCCGGAGCCCTCGAGCACGAAACCCGCGATCATCTGGTCCATACCTTCGCCGACCAGTGCCCGGGTGGAGAGGTTGACGGGCCGGGAGAACGGTTCGTAAGCGAGGGTGGCGACCTCGACCTCGACGGAGCCGCCGGGGCCGGAGACGAGCACGCTGTAGGTGCCGGCTTGGGAGGGGCCGGATCCGGTCACTTCGAGGGTGGCGGCGGTGGCGCCGGCGATGAGGTGGCCGTTGCGGTACCACTGGAAGGCATCCGCCCCGTGTGCTTGGACCGAGAGGGTGATGGCCTCACCGGCGCGGTAGGTGGGGGGAGCGGGCTGGGGCGTGACGCCGGGCTTGGCGTGGACGGTGACTTGGACGGACTGGCTGAAGGCTTCGCCGGCGCTGTTGGTGGCGCGGACGCGGTAGGAGCCGGAGTCGGCGGGTGCGGCGGAGGGGAGGATCAGCTCGGCGGTGGTGGCGCCCGCGAGGGCGGTGCCGTCCTTGAACCACTGATACGATGGTTCGGGCATGCCCTCGGCGGCGGCGGTCAAGGTGACGGTGGCGCTTTCGGCAAATTCACCGCCGGTCGGCTGTTGCACAAAGACCGGGGCGGACTCGGTGACGACGGTCGGGAAGAGGTGGCGGGCCGCGCCCCACTCGCCGGGCATAGCGGCGGAGAAAAGCCCGCGGGCCTGGAGGTGCATGGCCTGACCAGAGGAAGGCGTCCAGGTGAAGGAGGCTTCGGGACCGGGAGCGGAGGTGGAGACGGCGGCGATTTCGCGGACTTGGTCGAGGGCGATGTCGTCGAGATACCAGCCGACCCCGGGCGTGGTCTGGGAGTAGTAGCTGCCACCGGTGCGGAAAGCGTAGTGGAAGCGGAGCTGGAAGGTGCGGCCGGCAAAGGCATCCAGATCGACGGTGCGATCGTGGAAGACGGATTCGCCGGCGCCGCTGCCGGCCTGTTCGTAGAGGCGGCGCCAGCTGAGGCCGCCATCGAGGCTGGCCTCGACGCGGGCGATCTGGCTGGAGGTGGCGAAAGCGAGGCGGCTGCGGAAGGAGAGGGAAGCACCGGGCTGGGCGAGAAACGTCTGCGGGAGCTGGATGATCTGGCTTCGGGGCTGGGTGTGGGCGAGGCGGAAGGCGGCGTTGCCGGAAGCGACCTGGCCCGAGCCGGTCACGATGACATTGTAGTCTCCGGAGAGATCGAGAAGGAGGTGGGCGTCGCCGTATTCGGCCCCTTCGACCTCGTTGAAGGCGGAGCTTTGGAACCTCCGCCACTGCATGAGCGGGAGGAACGACGGCACCAGCGCGGAGTAGGCGTTGGCGAGGCCGATGCCGGGTTCGGCGGGGCCGGTGAGGGTGACGGCCGGGGCGGCGGCGGCCGGGTCGTCGGGATCGAAGACGGTCACCGAGTAGTTGAACGCACGCGACTGCCCGCCGATCACCACGCCCTCGATGGCCACGGTGTAGTGGACGGGCTGTGACGGGCGGGGGTGGTGGCGGCGCTGGTTGGGGTCGAGCCCGTCATAGACCCAGACCAGCGTCGGCTCGCCGGCGCCGGACTCGATCGCCTCCTTGGCGGCGGCGATGGAGGCGCCGTCGCGGGTCATGGTGACGGTGGCGGCGGAGAAGTCGGCGTCCGGGTGGGAAAACGACCAGCGTGGGTAAACGATGGTGTGGGGGACATGGCCGGGGGGCGGCCAGGCAACGAAATCCTCGCGGGTGGCGGGACGGGGTGCGGACGGATGGGCCGGAATGACCCAAGTGGCGTTGGCGGGCGGGAAGAGAGTGCCGATGCCGGGCACATCGCCCACCCCCATGGTGGAGGTCTGGGGAAAGAGCAGCCAGCGGCGGTGGCCGACGCCGGCGTTGGCGGCGCCGTGATCCTGGATGTAGCCATCGATGGCATCGGGCCCGAGGGTACCGAGGGCGAGATTGCTGTTGAGGGCACCTTCGGCGGCGGCTTCGCTCCAGCCGGTCCAGCTTTCGGGCGGGTGGTGGCTGAGGGCCTCGTTCAGGCTCATGAGGAAGGCGGCCTGCTGGGCTTTGGCATCGAGGGAGGCGTCGAGGGTGATGGTCGCGGGCACGCCGGCGAAGGCGCGAAAGTAGTTGATGCGGCGAAGGACGGCCTCGCGGTGGGCCGCGGCGGTGGCGCCGGCGAGCTGGTGTTCGTAGGTGCCGGTCCAGCCGAGGGGTGCCCCAAAAGAGCGGTGATAGACGGCGCGGTGAAAAGCCTCGGTTTCCTCGAGGGAAGACGGGTCGACCTCAAGGGACTGGGCGAGGAGGGGGCCGGCGGCCGCGAGGAGGAGCAGCGTCAGGAACCAGCCCGGGCTGAGGCGGAACGGGTTCATCGGGCTAGGGGGCGGCGGGCCGGCCGGGCGGGCCGGCCGGAATCCGGCGGTTCTGGGCGCAGAGTAATGGCATCCCTTGATTCATCGGCAGGGATGCCGGGGGATTAACCGATTCGAGCGCCGGTCAGAACGGGCGGTGGCGGAGCGTGGCGGACCCGCGAAGCACGGTGTAAGGGATGCGGAGACTGTCGAGAGGGGTCTCCGGCCGGTCCGGCGTCGTCAGTTCGCTTTGCCACCTTCCGGCTTCAGGCGGCAGATCCCAGAGGCCGGCGACCGGGGAGGGGCGGCGGGAAGCCTTTTTCCACGGGGTGGCGGCGGGGCGGGGTGGGCGCCGGCGGGAAGTTGGAGCGAAGGCGGAGTCTCGGATGATTTCGAGAGGGCCATCGCGCTCCGGGCCATCGAGAACGACGTGAGAATAGAGTCCGGGGAAGCCCATGAAGTCAGGAAACCCTGGAAACATTTGGAAGAGGCCGAGGGCGCCGAGCAGAAACCAGGCGCTCATCTCCCCATTGTCTTCGTCGCCGGGAAAGTCCTCGAGGGAGTACATAGCCGTGAGGATGGCCTGGACGATCCGTGCCATGAGGTCGGGGCGGCCGGCGTGGCCGAGGAAAAACGGCACGTGGTGGACGGGCTGGTTGGAGTGGGCGTACTGGCCCCAGCCCGCGGTGGCCATTTCGGTCATTTCGTGGATTTCCTGCGGGTAGGAGCCAATAGTGTGGAACGGTTCGTCCTCGAAGTGGCGGCGGATTCGCCCGACCATGGCCTCGGGGCCGCCGACGAGATCGATGAAGCCGTGGGGATCGTGCGGCACGGCCCAGCCGCACTGGCGCGAAGAACCTTCGATGAATGGCTCGCCCCAGTCGTGTTCGTGGTGGCGGGAGTCCCAGGAGCCGTCGGCGAGGCGGCCCCGGAAGCGGCCTTCGCCCGGGTCAAAGAGATTGCGGTACCAGCCGGAGCGCTCGTGGTGAACGGCGGCGAGCCGGAGCAGGTCGTCGCGGGAAAAAGGCGGGGCGGCACCGGGGGCCGCCGGGGGGTGGTCGGCGAAGTGTCGGGCGGTGGCGGCGAGTACAGCGTCGCAGGAGGCGAAATCGAGTGATCTCGAAACCGCATGGGTGTGGCGGTCGGAAGGCACAAAGCCATGGGCAAGGTAGTCGGCGAGGCCGAAGCGTCCGCGGGTGGCGTCCTCGCCCGGGCAGACGGTGGCGTTTTTCACCATGGCGGAGAAGAGGCCGGCGGCGTCGATGCCGGGGAGATGTTTGCGGATGGCATCGGCGGCAACGGCTTCCACGTGCGTGCCGACCATGCAGGAGCGGTAGCCCGGGCTGGCCCAGTTGGGCAGCCAGCCGCCATAGCGGTAGGCGTTGGTCCAGCCCTCGATGATTTCTCCGCAGGTCTTTGGCCAGAGAAGGGAATAGAGCGGATAGACGGTGCGGTGGGTGTCCCAGAACCCATTGTCGGTATAGAGCACGCCCGGATGGATAGCTCCGTCGAAAGGGCTCCAGTGTACGGTGCGCCCGGCGGGGTCGATTTCGTGGAGGATGCGGGGAAACAAGAGGGTGCGGTAGAGGCAGGAGTAGAGGAGCCGGAGCCGGCTGGAGGGGAGAGGGTCCTGCACCCGGACGACGCCGAGGAAGCGGTTCCAGTGGGCGGCGGCGGCGGTGGCGAGGGACTCGAGGCTGCGGCCGCCGATCTCGGTCTCCAAGGTGTGCAGGGCCTGTTCGGCGCTGATGAAGGAGACTCCGAAATCGATATCGAGGTGCTGCTCGCGCTCGGGCAGTTCGACCACCCAGCGATTGCCGGCGCGGGAGGCCGGTCCGAGGGGAGGGGTGGAGAAGCGGAGCTGGTAATGGCAGGCGAAGCCGGGCGGGGTGCCGCCCGAGCTGCGCGTGGTGACGAGGTGGAGGAAGCGGCCTTCGATGGAGACGAGCGTCGTCGGGTCCTCCCCTTCACCCGACCAAAGCAGAAGCCGCCGCCCGCCGGCCTGCGGCGTGGGGGAGAATCGCAGGCGGAGTTTGGCGGCGCGCGGGGTGGGGACGAATTCGAGGCTGAGGCCGTAGCGGGGCAGGACGGTTTTGTAGTAGCAGGGATGATACACCGTCTCCTCGGCGACGAAGGCGGCCGAGGCGCGGGCTTCATCGGCAAGAAGCGGGCCGGTCTGGGGGAGAAAGGAGAGTTGACCGTAATCGCCCATCCAGGGGCTCGGCTGGCGGGTGGCGCGGAAGGCGAGGAGCTTGCGGTCGTCGGGGTGGAAAAACCAGTTGCCGGTGCGGGTCTGCGGGCACCAGTGGGTCATGCCGTGGGGGACGGCGATGAGCGGGAGGGTGTTGCCGCGGCTGAAGCCATGGGTGGAGCGGGTGCCTTGGAGGAGGTTGATGTAGCGGGTGAAGTCCGGCATGGGGCAGGAGGCTTCACGGGAAGCGGACGAGCGGCAAGGCTGCCGGGGGATGAACCGCATCGCTGGTGGTCCGGCCGAAGGTGACGGTATTTGATTGTCGGCTTGCCGGGCAGGACCAAAACGGCAGGCTGGCGGCGGCAAAACGGCCGGAGGACCCGGTTCGCCGCCCCCTTACCTGATTTTCCCATCCATGCACAACTATCAGCCCACCACCGGAAACCCCTTTGTCGTGGACGCCGCCCCTTCGGACCGGGCGGCCTTCATCCGCCGCACCTACCTCCATCTGGCGGGCGCGCTCATCTGCTTCGTGCTGCTGGAGGCGTTCCTGCTCCAGCTTCCAGGCATCGAAAACCTGGTCGTGCGAATGGTCGACGGGATGATGTGGCTGGTGGTGCTCGGGGCCTTCATCGCCGTGTCGTGGCTGGCGGACCGGTGGGCGCGTTCGGAAGTGTCGGAAACGACCCAATACATCGGCCTCGCCCTCTACGTGGCGGCACAGTCGGTGATCTTCCTGCCCCTGCTATACGTGGCAGCATTCCATTCCGATCCGACCCTCATACCCACTGCCGGCATCATCACCGGCCTGCTCTTTGCGGGGTTGACCGCGACCGCCTTCATGACCCGGACCGATTTCTCCTTTTTGCGGGGCATCCTCGCGATCGGCGGCATGCTCGCGCTGGGTGTGATCGTATGCAGCATCCTTTTCGGCTTCGAACTGGGGCTGATCTTCTCCGCCGTGATGGTCGGCTTCGCGGCCGCTTCCATCCTCTACACCACCTCGAACATCATCCACCACTACCGGACCCATCAGCACGTGGCGGCCTCGCTGGCGCTGTTTGCGGGGGTCATGTTGATGTTCTGGTACATCCTGCGCATTCTCCTCTCGCGGCGTTGAGGCGGCACCGGGATGGAGTTTGACCGGGGCGGGGGTTTCGGTCTGGATTCGACTCCATGGCACCGGATTGGCTGAAGCCCGCTCTGATCTTGCAGGAACGCGAAGACCGTCGCCGTCGGCTGGAGACGCAGCTGGCGCAGATCCCGGCGGAGCGCCGCAGAATCGAAGCGGCGATCGAGAAGCACCGGCAGGAAGAGCAGGAGGCCAAAGAGGCGGTGCAGGCCCTGGAACTGGAGCGGGCCCGCCTGGAGCGTGAAGTGGCGGAAAAGGAGGACCAGCAGACCCGCTACAAAAACCAGCAGCTCCAAGTCAAAAAGAACGAAGAATACCAGGCGCTGACCGCGGAAATCGAAGGCGTGGAGAGGGAAATCGGCGTCCTCGAGGAGGCGGAAATCCAAGTCATGCTCGATCTCGACACGGCGCGTGAGGCCGCCACGGCCGCGGCCGCGCGCCGCGCCGAGGCGACCGCGGAGGAGAACCATCGCCTGGAGGTGCTCGGCCAGCGGGAGAAAAACCTTGAAGTGGAGTTGGCGGCCGCCGGGACGGCGGTGACCGAGGCGCGGGCGGGAGTGCCGCGGGAGATCGTGACCCGCTTCGACCGCATCGCCAAGACGACCCCCTTGCCGGTGGTGGTGCCCCTGCGCGACCACCGCTGCACCGGCTGTCATTTGAAAGTATCCAGCGGGATCGAGTTCGAGGTGCTCAAGGGAGATGAAATCGTCGCTTGCGACAACTGCGGCCGCATCCTATATTCGGATGCTTGAATTTGCTCCACGGCCGTGCATTCGCCCGGCGGTTCTTTGAAGTGCCCCGCTTCGGCGGGGTGTTCGGGATAACCTCCGGGAGGAAAGTCCGGACACCAGAGGGCAGGACTCCCCGTGAAAACGGGGGCGCTTTTCGGTAATCGAAGGGCGACGGACAGTGTCACAGAAAACATACCGCCGCGGGATCCGTCCCGCGGTAAGGGTGAAAAGGCGGGGTAAGAGCCCACCGCCGTCCGGGTAACCGGGCGGGCAGGAAAAACCCAGTCCGGTGCAAGGCAAAATAGGGGGCGGGACGGCCCGTCCAATCGCCCCGGGTATGCCGCACCCGCCGGTTTCCGGCGGGAATCCGCCGGCAGGCGGATTAGACAGATGAATGCACCCTCCTCCCCGCGGGGAGGGACAGAATCCGGCTTACAGGCCGTGGAGCGCCCTTTGCGGGCCGGCCGGCGGGGACCTCCCTCCGGCCGGCATCCCGCGTTGTCGGAATTCCTTCCACGGCAACATCTTTCGGCCGATTTACACCGACACCGAAACCCGGCCGGCGGGGATGCCTTTACCTTGACAGGGTGCAACCGGAGGGTCTTTAGTCACTGCGTTACAATCTTGTGACAAGTTCCGGGGTGTTCCCCTTTCAACCCCGTCCACTTCCTCCCAAACGCACTCCTTCACCCACAGTCCTCACCATGCCCGTTGATCAGATGCAGACGCAGCGCTTCGAGCTGAAGTACGTCATCCCGGATGCGCTCGCCGTACAGATCCGCGATTTTCTCGCGCCCTACATGGAAATGGATCCCTATGGCGCCCGCCAGCCGGACCTTTCGTACCCGGTGCACAGCCTATACCTGGACTCCGGGGACCTGGCCTTGCACCAGAGTACGATCAACGGAGACAAAAACCGTTTCAAGCTGCGGGTCCGCTTCTATGAGAACCGTCCGGCCGCCCCTGTTTATTTCGAGATCAAGCGCCGGGAGAACAACGCCATCTACAAAGAGCGGTGTGCGGTGCGCCGGCATGTGGTGCCGGAAATCATCGCCGGGCGGCTGCCACGGCGGGATGACTTTGTTTCGGCCTGTCCGGAGGATGAGCGGGCGTTGCACAACTTCTGCACTCTGATGAACCGTCTTGTGGCGAGGCCGGTGGCGCATGTGGCCTACCGGCGGGAAGCCTGGTTGAGCGAGGGCGCCAACCGGCTGCGGATCACCTTCGACCGGCAGGTCAGAAGCTGCCCGGAGCGTACCGCCTGCCTGGAGCCGGAGATGGAACGTCCGGTCCTGGTTTTCGGCAATGAAGTCGTGTTGGAGCTGAAATTCACAGGCCGCTTTCCGACGTGGATGCGGGACTTGGTGCAGGTTTTCGGGCTGCGGCAGTGCTCGGCGGCGAAGTATGTTGACGGGATTGTGCGGATGGAGGAGCTGGACAGGCCTTTGCCGGCGGCCACGGCACCGGTCATCCCTTCGCACCGCACCGACCGCCGGCTGCGCCGCCAACTGCGGGCCTCACCCCGCTTCATCCAGCAACGCCTGCTTTCCCGCGCCGGATGATCGAGCAGCTCTTCATGGGCGACCAGGCGGCCGACCCGGTCAGCTTTCACGCTGTCCTGCTCGGCATGCTGCTGGCTTTTCTCTGCGGTCAGGTGGTGGCCTGGACCTACATGTTCACCCACAGTGGTCTGTCCTACTCACGCACCTACGTGAACTCGCTGGTGATCATACCCCTGCTGGTCTCGATGGTGATGATGGTGCTCTCGAACAACCTCATCACCGCGTTCGGGTTGATGGCGCTTTTCGCGATCGTGCGCTTCCGCAACATTCTTCGCGATACGCTCGACACCTGCTACATCCTCGCCGGCATTACCCTCGGGATGGCCTGCGGCACGGGGCGCTACGGGACCGCGGTGGCGGGATTGGCCGTCATCTGCGGGATTCTCGCCTACCTCTCCTTCACCTCTTTCGGCGGGCGCCACCGCTATGACATGATCCTGAACCTTCACTGGTCCCGGCCGATGGCCGAGCTGCCCTCCTTCATGGCCCTGCTAAACCGGCACGCCCGGAAGGCGCTTTGCGCCAGCCAGCGAGTGCACGACGGGGAGTCCGGGATTGATTTGTCCTACCGTCTCCTGCTCCGCGACCCGGACCGGATGGAGGATCTTCTCGACGAAGTCCGCGCCTGTGCGGGCGCATCCCGGGTAACCGGGTTGAGCGCGCAGGACGAGTCTGAGCTCTAAACCCGGGGCACACTACTTTCATGGCCGACCACCCACCGATCCCGATTCCGTTGCGCCAGCGCTGGCGCCAATTCCGCACCGGCCTGCTGCCGACGCTGGTTTTTGCCGGAGCTCTGCTGGGTGTGATGGTTTTGTGGCAGGAGGAAGCGGCGCCTCCCAGCATCCAGGGGGAGGTTTTTGCAGCGCAGAGTGAAGTGGCGGCGCCGGTGAGTGGCTTCCTGGAGTTTGTCAACGCCCGGCCCTTTCACGAGCTGCGCGAAGGCGACTTGGTCGCCTTGGTCCAGGTGGCGCCGCCGGAGCGGCTGCAGGCGGCCCTCGACGTGCTTCGTGCGGAGATCGAGTTGACCCGGATGGGGGCGATCGACCCCGTGTTGGACCAGCAGCGTAATCTGCTCAACTGGCAGAGCCTGCAGCAAGGCTGGCTGCAGGCGCGGGCCCAGTTGGCCACGATCCAAGTGCGCCTGGCCCAGGCCCGGAGGGACTTCGAGCGCTTCGAGCGTCTTTTTGCGGATCGGCAGGTTTCCGAGCTGGATTTCGAACAGGCCCGGGCGGCGCTCGAGGTGCTGGAAGCCGAGGAGGAGGAAGTGGCCCTTTTGGCGCGGACGCTGAAGGAATCGATCGGTCAGTCCCGCCTGCATGGTGAAGACGTGGAATCTCCCTTGGCGGCCTCCCTGCGGGCCACCCTCGACTGGCAGGAGAAACGCCTGCGGCAGCTGGAGCAGGAGCTGGAGCCGGTCCCGGTCCACGCGCCGATCGGGGGGGCGATCACGGCCTTTCTGCGGCGGGAAGGTGAGTTTGTGCGGGAGGGCGATGTCCTGGCGACGATCCGTTCCTCCCAGTCGGAACACATTGTGGGTTATGTGCGTGCCCCGACCCGGCTCCAACCTTACGAGGGCATGACGCTGGTGGTGACGCCGCGGGGTCGCCGTGAGAGCGCGGTGGCACAGGTGCTCAAGGTGGGCCCGCGTTATGAATCCCTGGGGCCTGCGTTTCAGCGCGCTTTTTCTCCGCATCTGGAAGAGCGGGCGCTGCCGCTGTTGGTGAGCCTGCCGCCGGAGCTGGGGCTGCGGCCGGGGGAGATCGTGGATCTTCGCCTCCAGGATTAGGAGAGCCGCCGATGCCGCCGGGATCGCGGCAGGGAGTCCTGTTCAATACGCGTTGTCGCGCTTGATGAAGGTCATGACCAGGATCTGGAAGTCGAAGAAGAGCGACCAGTTTTCGATGTAGAAAAGGTCGTATTTGATCCGCTCGACGAGGCTGGTGTCCCCGCGGAGGCCGTTGACCTGGGCCCAGCCGGAGAGCCCGGGGCGGACTTCATGGCGGGGATTGTAGTGGGGGATTTCCCGCTCGAAGCTGGCGATGAGCTCGGGGCGTTCGGGCCGGGGGCCGATCAGGCTCATGTCCCCGGTGAGCACGTTCCAGAACTGGGGCAGCTCGTCGAGGTTGGTCTCGCGCATGAACGTGCCGATGCGGGTGCGGCGGGGATCGTTTTTGACCGCCCAGCGGGCGCCGGACTGGGCTTCGGCGTCGATCCGCATGGAGCGCATTTTGTAGATCGTGAAGGGCCGTCCGTGAAGGCCGGTGCGGGTCTGGCGGTAGAACACCGGGCCGGGGCTCTCGCGTTTGATGAGCAGAGCGAGGACCGCCATGACCGGGATGGAAACGGCGAGGCCGACGAGGGCGCCGACAATGTCCACGGAGCGCTTCATGAAGCGGTTGAGGGGCTGGTTGATGGCCAGCTCCTCGACCCCCATGATCGGGATGCCGGAGATGGTCTGAAGGCGCAGGCTGCTGAGAAAGATCTGGAAGAAAGACGGGATGATCTTGAACTGGACGTAGTGGCGCTCGCACTGCGAGGCGATCTCGACGAGTTGGTCGCGGGTGAAGTCGATGTTGGCGACAATCAGGATGTCGATGTAGTTGTCGCGGAGGATCTCCTCGAGGTGCTCGAGGCTGCCGAGGTCGCGGTAGATGCGGGTGCGGTCGGGCGCGTTGACCCCCGGGGAGAGTTGATCGCTGATGACGCCGAGGATCTGATACGGGTGGTGGTCGTCTCGGGTGATGGTGTCGGCGAGCACGAGGGCCTCCTCGTTCCAGCCGAGGATGGCGACCCGCTGGGTGAGCCGGTCGAGGAGAAAGGGGCTGCGGGAAATAAGCCGGTAGAGGAGGTAGCGCCAGGCCATCATCGTCCCGAGGGTGGTGAACCAGGAGCAGACCATGAAGATGCGGGAAATCTGCGGCTCGAAGCGCAGCACCAGGGAAAGGCCGAGAAAGGCGAAAAGCCAGAAGGTGGTGCCCTTGAGAATCAGGCTGGTGACGCGATGGGGGCGGAGGAGCAGTTTGCCGTCGTAGGCGTTGAGGTAGGCGTAGGTGAGGAGGAGAAACAGGGCGCCGAGACCAATGAGCGGGGCGTAGTCGAGAAACGTCAGGGTGTCCTCGCGACGAATCCCGACATGGCGCAACGGGGTATGGAAGCGAATGAGGTAGCCAAGGACGAGGCCGCAGACGGTGACGGCGAAATCGCCCCCGACTTGGACAGCCAGCAGAAAGCGCTGGGTTTTTGGAAAAGACCGCTTTGTGGCCATGGCTTACCGCCCCAGAGGACTCGTGGGAGCGGCTTTGGCAACTGGATACGACCAGCGCGGGATCTTGGGGTGCTGGAAAGACATGGACGGAAGTGGAAAAACGGCCA
>REEB01000026.1 GCA_007695295.1 Puniceicoccaceae bacterium | reverse complement strand
CCCCCCCCCCCCCCCCCCCCACCCGGGCGGCGAAATTAGCCGCCGAACGCACGGCGGGCAGCGTAGCTTATAGGCAGCCTCACGCTTCCGGGTCAAGAAGAAGCGCCGCAACCGGAGTTGTGAAGCATTGGACGGCGCTTTCCGCATCCTTCCTGGCGTCGGTCTTCCAATTCTTGGATGGCCCGGCCACCTCTGCACCGGAGATCATTCCAGCGGTCGTCGGCTGATTCGCGGCGACCAACCCTCCGCATCCACGATTCGTGCTGTGGGATTGCATGCCCCCCGGGCAGGCCCCAACGTTGCCCTCATGCCACCCACCGATACGGCCGCACCCGCATCACCCACCGCACTGCCTGATCCCGGCGGCCACTTCGGCCCCTATGGCGGCGTCTTCGTTCCCGAGACGCTGGTCTCCGCCCTCCAGGATCTCGGCCGGGCCTATGAAGCGGCCCGCACCGATCCCGACTTCCAAGAGGAACTCACCCACCACCTCCGCGAATTTGCCGGCCGGCCGACCCAGCTCTACTTCGCCTCCCGCCTGACCGAAGTCCTCGGCGGCGCCAGGATTTACTTCAAGCGCGAGGACCTCCTCCACACCGGTGCCCACAAGATCAACAATGCCCTCGGCCAGGCCCTCCTCGCCCGCCGCATGGGCAAGAAACGCATCATCGCCGAGACCGGCGCCGGGCAGCACGGCGTCGCCACCGCCGCGGTCTGCGCGAAGTTCGGCCTCGAGTGCGTCATCTACATGGGAGCGGTCGATATGGAGCGCCAGGCCCTCAATGTTTTCCGCATGCGGCTCTGCGGTGCCGAAGTCCGCGGCGTCGAAGCCGGCCAGAAGACGCTCAAGGAGGCGATCAACGAAGCCATGCGCGACTGGGTCACCAATGTCCGCTCCACCCACTACATCCTCGGCTCCGCCCTCGGCGCCCACCCCTACCCCATGATGGTACGCGACTTTCACCGCATCATCGGCCACGAAACCCGCCGCCAGATCCTCGAGCGCGAGGGCCGGCTGCCCGATGAACTCGTCGCCTGCGTCGGCGGCGGCAGCAATGCGATCGGCTTTTTCTTCGACTTCCTCCAGGATGAATCCGTGAAACTCACCGGCGTCGAAGCCGGCGGCCGGGCCATCACCCCCGGCGAGCACGCCGCCCGCTTCGAGGGAGGCCGCCTCGGTGTCCTCCAGGGCTGCAAGACGTTCATCCTCCAGAATCCCGACGGCCAGATCGAGCTGACCCACTCCGTTTCCGCCGGCCTCGACTACGCCGCCATCGGCCCGGAACACGCCTACTACCGCGACCGCGGGCGCATCGGCTACGCCTACGCTCTCGACGACGAGGTGCTCGCCGCCTTCCAGAAATGCGCCGCCACCGAGGGCATCATCCCCGCTCTCGAATCCGCCCACGCCCTCGCCTACGCCTGCAAACGCGCACCCGAAATGAGCCGCGACCAAATCCTGGTCGTCAACCTCAGCGGCCGCGGTGACAAGGATGTCCAGCAGACCGCCAAACTCATCGACCCCGAAGCCCCCGCCCCATGAACAGCATGACGGGCTTCGGCCGGGCCTCCGGAACGGTCGGCACGGTTGCCTTCGAGGTGGTCCTCTCCTCCGTCAACCGCCGCTCGCTGGAGCTCTCTTTTTCTTTGCCCCGGGAGTGGCAGCCGCTCGAGGCGGAACTCATTCCCATCATCCGCCGGCACGCCGCCCGCGGTCGCATCCAGATCGCGGTCGAGGTCCGCCGCCCCGAGGGCGCCGCCGCCGGATGGGATGATGCGGCCGTCGCCGCCGCCTGGGAACGACTCAGCACTCTGGCGGCCCGGCTCGGCATCCCCATGGATGCCGGCGCCGACACTCTCCTGTCCCTGCTCGAAATCGCCGCCAAGGAATCAGCCCTCCCCCCGGCGGAGAACGCCGCCAAAGCCGTCCGCGAAACCCTTCTGCAAGCCCTGGATGCCTTCCGCGCCTCCCGGATTCGTGAAGGCCAGGCCCTCGCCGCCGATCTCTCGGCCCGCATCGACAAGGTCCGGGGCTGGATCGACGAGATCCGCTCCCGCGCCCCCGAAATGCCTTCCCGCTACCGCGATCTCCTCCTTATCCGCCTCCGCCAGGCCGGTCTCGATCTCGACCCCGAAGACGAACGCGTTCTCAAGGAAATCGCCCTCTTCGCGGATCGCTGCGACATCTCCGAGGAGCTGACCCGCCTCGGCAGCCACCTCGCCCAGCTCGCCGAACTACTCCAGGAGACCCAGGAACCGGTCGGCCGTAGGCTCGACTTTCTGCTTCAGGAAATCAGTCGCGAAGTCCACACCACCGGCGCGAAATCCAATGATCTGGAAATCTCCAAGCTCGTCCTCGAAGCGAAAAACGAACTCGAGCGCATCCGCGAGCAAGTCCAGAACATCGAGTAACGCCACCCCTCGGTTGCCCGCCCGGAAGCCGCTCCCGGTGCGGAGTTAACCACAATTGATTTCCCGCAAGTTGCAGTCGATGAGGTGGAGGACATTTTCCGCTATGATTTGCGCTCCGTGGACCGACGGCCCTCCGATCAACGCCATCGGCCAGAATTGACAACGATTGGGCGGCAACAAATTGGCTGGAGGTTCTGCGGGCGGATCTTCACGGACTCACAAAGTGCGCCAGCAGGCGGATGTAGACGGCCTGGTAGTAGATGGCGTTTTCGGTGATTTCCCAAGAGTTGCCCGGCCAGGGCGAGTTGAAGTCGGCGAAGGCCTTGCCCCGGGGCTGGTCGCGGATCCAGTCGAACTCCGCCCGCCCCGACGGCCCGCCCGACAGGTAATCCTGGTTGGGTCCGCCGACCACGTAGCCGGGCGGTGGATTGTCGCGCAGGGGCGAATGATGCGGAAAACGGTCATGCCAGATGTGCCGGACGGATTGCTCAGCACCGTGGCGGCCCATGTTAGAGAGGTAGACGATGCCCAGCGGATTGACACCGTGGAAATGGTGCAAGAGATCCGCGGCGCGCTGGCGGAGGCGGTCGCGTTGGGCCGCGGTCACGCCGGGCACTTCGCGGGCTTTGAGCGCACCGATGCCAAAGTTGGCCCGGATGTGGTTGCTGCCCCAGTGGTACGACCAGGAAAACATCCAGGAACGGTAGAGCGAGCGTGTCGGCTGCGGCGACCAGTCGTTGTTATTGATCGAATTGCGGAGGTGGTTGTGGATCTGGTTGCGGAGGGTGGTGTGGGCGCCGGGCTGGGCGGCGTAGTCAAGCAGCGCTTCCGCGGTCGAAAGATCGTAGGGGCTCCAGACCCATTCCTGCATCTGCCGGGTCTGCGGCACCCGCTGCAGGATGGTCGAGTGATAGGACTCCTCGCCCGTCAGGATCCAGAGGTGAATGGCGGCGAAGGCCTCCATGCGATCGTGCTCGGCCGCATTGCGGTTGGCGATGCCGGACTTGATTTCTCCAGTGTCACAATTGAAGGAGCGGGGATTCTCTTGGTACCAGCCCCAGGCCCGCAGGGCGCGCTCCTCAAGATCGGCCGCGAAGTCTTCCCACTCCGGAATGGTCTGGTACACCCGGGCCGCATGGGCGAAGACGGCGGCGGTCCAAAGCGTCGAGGCGGAGCACTTGGGCCCGTAATAACGGGGGCGGTTGTCGGCGCTGATGGGCCAGGCGCTGTTGTAATCGACGTTGCCCATCTTGATGTAAACGCCGCCGTCGGTGTCCTGCATCTTCACCAGCCAATCGAGTTCGAATTTGATCTCGTCAAGCAGGTCGGGGAGGCCGTTGCCCGACTCGGGGAGGCCGAAATCGTCGCCGAAGAAAGCACCGGGGTGCGCCCTCCAGGCGTATAGCAACGGATGG
>REEB01000143.1 GCA_007695295.1 Puniceicoccaceae bacterium | reverse complement strand
GTGGGTCGTATCGAGGATACCGCCGTCGTGATAGCATAGGTAGAGAAAGATTTTTTCCAGCTCCAGGATGCGGCGGACGCCGTAGAGAGCGGTCATGTCGCGTTTAAGCACCTTATCGACAATGTCTTCGCGCAGGAGCCGCTGACAACGGGTCAGGTCATTGACCATGGTCGGCTCCGGAAACCCGCCCCGCAGCAGGTATTCATGGAAGTGACCGGCCAGCGGTTTGGCGGCAGAGGCCACGCGGGCAAAGGCTGCGGGTTCCCACTCAAAAAGGGCGCGCAGGGAAGCCACCTCAGGCAGCTCAGGGGTGGGAATCCGGCGCAGCCGGAGGTATTCGCCAAAGGAGAGCGTGGGCAGGCGGATGGTTTCCCAGCGGCCCACGCCTGACTCGAAGGTGGCATCGCGGAGGGGGCTGGCGGACCCGGTGACGGCGATGCGGCGGCCACGGTTGAAATCGGCCTGATGCTTGAGCCACACCTGCCAGTCGGGAACCAACTGAATCTCGTCGAGAAAAAGCAATTGCGGTGCCTCGGAGCGGGTATCGGACGGATAGAGTTCCTGCCAGGCTTGCAAGGTGCGTTCCAGCCCGGCCAGTTTCAGCAGGGGATGGTCGAAGGTGCCGTAAAGAATGCGCTGGGGCGGGTGCCCGTCAGCCAGAAGCCTCCGGATCGCTTGCCGGTAGAGGGTGGTCTTGCCGACCTGTCGGGGTCCGGTGAGGAGCAATGCCCGCCGGGTTTCACGATCACTGAGCCACTGGGCAATTTGCTTGCCCGCAGCCCGCTCCCAGTCCGGTAGATCCGCCAAGGGCTGTCCCGTCCACCAAGGATTGAACTCTTGGAGAACTGAAAAAAGCTCTGTTTTTGGGATTTCCACGGATTAATTAGGCTGAATAAGTAAAGTATAATATTCTTAAGTGGGCGTTTTTGTCAATTAAACTATCTTCTGTAATCCAAAAGCGATCCATGCTCAAAGTCCGAGGCTCATTTGGGCGTGGCCGAGGAGTTCTCGGCGGGCTTTGGGCGACATGCCTTCGCCGATCTATGCCTGCTCAGTGGCCGGCCAGCTCCTCGGTGAACTCAGAGATCGTGACGCCTTTCTTTCGTGCCCGCTGCTGGATGCGCTCGTGAACCTCAGGACGGAGGCGGACAGTGTAGGCCTTGCGTCCCATCGTTTTGCGCCCTGAACCTGACCGCTTGCCGCCATGCAAGCGGCTTGCCCTTGGACCAATCAACAAAGTCGCTGATGTCCTTGCCTGCGTCGAACGTGCGGTCGAACTCTTCGGTCGTGATGCCTTTGCGGGTTGTCATGGTAATGCCTTTCTTGGGTTTTTCGCGCTCGGCGCACTGCAATGGTGCGAGTGCGGTCCTCGCGGGGTGACACGGACGACACGGAGGTCGTCCCTCCATGGACATGATGGGCTATTCCCACCGCGCTGGACTCCACCTCTGAGCCAATCTGGAAAATCCAGCAGAAAAGCCAGGTGTGCATTTGGCACACTTTCGGTTATGGCTGGCCTGTGGGCAGGGTTCGCCTGCCCCTGTTAATTCCCAGGGAGCACTTCAACGCTGGCGGCGTCGTGGTAGGTGCCGAAGTGGCCGGCCCAGAAGCCGCGGTCGATCCCCCCATCTTCAAAGTAAACGTAGCGGACGCCTGGTCCGTAGCCGGTGAAGTCATGCTGGTGCATCACCCAGTTGGTGGTGGCTTGCAGGGGGGCGGCAAAGGTACCGGCGTTCCACGAGGCGATGACGTTTTGATCTTGGCCGCGCAGCTCCACCCGGATGTAGAAGCTGTCGGGTTGGTTGTTGAAGTAGGAACTGATGGCCTCACCGACGCGGATGCGCGGAGCCTCGTCGAGCTCAGCAGGCGTGAATCCTGCAGCGAGCAGATCGACCAACTGGAACCGCCGACCCCACCCAAAGGACGTCACGAAATAGCCCGGAATGCCGTCGAATCCGCCGGATGCGATCCGGGACCATCCGTTGCCACCATTTGCGAGAATGGTCCAACCGACGTCCGGCGGGCTCTCTCCGGAGCCGTTTACCAGGAGGTTGCCGGAGGGAAGCGAGGCGCTCGCTTTGAGCCGGACGAAGAGTCCCGGAGCGGAGGAGGCCGGCAGGGTGATGGTGACGGGTTGCATGCCGCCCACGATGGGCCCGAGGGTAACTAGACCGGGCGCGGCGGAGCCGGGGGGATCAATCGCGATATCGGACCAGGTGATGAGGTCGGAGCTGTGCTGAAAGATCAGTTCGACTTGAGGGATGGAAACAGCCCGTCGGCTAAAGGTGAACGAAAACTGCCCGTCGGTGGATTCTGCTGTGGTGGGTGACCAGCTCGCCAGCGAGCCGAGGATCGCCCGATCCGGTACGGTGGGGTTTCCGCCCAAGACAAACTCCAATAAGTTGGAGATGCCATCGCCATCCGGGTCCGAGTTGGGGCGGCTGGAGGCGATGGTGGGATGTCCGGCGAACCAGTCACTGTAGTGAGGCTGGCCCACGAAGGGATACATGTCGAAACGCTGGGCGTCAAAGAAGGCGATCCGGTTGGGTATCGTCTGCTGGATGGTGTTGGCGAGGGAGTCGGGGATGCGGTCCCGCCGATAGCGGAGAGCCAGCCATGGCAGGAAGCTCTCGGCGATATCCTCCTGCAGGGGGTATTGCCACGCATAGATCGAAATAAATCGGCCGTCGGCCGCTCGAGCCGCCAACCATCCGGGAGAGGAAGCGAAGTCGGCGTCGAGGGAAGTGTGGGCGGCTTCGTGCACGAGCACCTCTTCGAGAATGCCGTCCGCTTCATAGAGCTCGGCCTGACCGGTGTGAATGAGCAGGTTGTTGTTCCCTCCGCCAAACGGGCGGATCCCGCGATGGATCCAAACCGTTTGCACATCGCGGAGTTGGCGGCGCGGCAATTGGCCGATGACGGGGGCATACTTCTGTGCTTCTACCCGGGCGGCGTCCACGGTAGCGAACTCCGGATTCACCTGCACCTCGATGACCTGCCCGTTGCTGTAAGTGGCATTGAAGAGGAAGGCGTTCAAAAACACCCAGCCGGAGCGCCGGTCAAACATCCATCGGTTGCCCTGCCCGGCGTCGCTCAGGCTGGTGAACGTGGTCGGATCGGCGGCGGTGATTATGTTGGGATCAATGAAGATGGTCCCGCTGAAGGGAGGAAAGGCCTGCGCGCTGAGGGTTGGTGCGGACAGCAGGAGCAGGCAGGCAAATCGGAGAGGAGGAATTCTTGGTTTCATGGAGCAGGGTAGCTCTCGGAGGAAGGAGGTGAGATGGGAAGAATCGAGATGAAGGATCAATCCCTATGCCACCAAGACTCGGGCGCAAGCGACCACAGAGAGATTGGGCGCTGATCGGCACGGAAACCCTTGGGTTTAGGGAGTGTGAGGGAGGATTTCCGCTTCCTCGGGAACGGTTTCGCCCAAAGCATCGGCGATGCGGCCTCTGATTAGTGCCATGCCTCCGGTCCAATTGACGGCGATAGGGCCGCCGAAACGATGGGTGATGGTGACGGTGGTGTCGTTTGGGAGTGCTACCTGATCCCCGTTTAATCCTGCTGCGCCGGACTCCACCGCTGAGCCCAACGACATCCGGGGGGGTGGCTGCCCGAGTAGGATTGACTCGCTCACGCTCGGGGCTTCGCCCCAACCCTGCGGGTTGCCCATCTCCGCTTCGCTGCGTCGAACCCCGGCAAGCCGGGACTGCTAGCCTACGACCAAGTGATTAATCCCGCTGCGCGGGACTCCACCGCTGAGCCAATCGGCCAAACGGGGGGGTGGCTGCCCGAGTAGGATTGACTCGCTCACGCTCGGGGCTTCGCCCC
>REEB01000214.1 GCA_007695295.1 Puniceicoccaceae bacterium | reverse complement strand
CCCTCGGTGAAGTTGAAGTAGACGCCGTTGAGGATGAAGCGGGCCTCGTCCGTGGACTGGGCGTAGGCGACGCTTTTGAGCATCGAGGAAAGCTGGGCTTGGTCGAGGGAGAAGGTGCGGTCGCGGTTGAACTCGGTGGGCGGGGGAAACTCCTCCCGGGAGATTCCGCTGATCCGGAAGTTGGACCCGCCGGAGGTGATCTTGACCTGCTGGCTGGGCGAAGATTCGACCGCGACTTCGAGGTTGGGCAGCTCGCGCACCACGGTGGCGAGCTTCTTCACCGGGAGGGTGACGGCCCCGGATTCCATCACGGTGGCCTTGATCCGGCAGCGGATCCCGAGATCGAGGTTGGTGGTGGTGAGCTGGAGGTGCTCGCCCTCTGCCTCGATCAGAACATTGCTGAGGATGGGCATGGTGGCTTTGGAGCCCACCACGTTCATGACCAGGGAGAGGCCGTTGCTGAAGTGATCTCGATTGATCCGGAATTTCATGGATGGCGTGCGGTTCGGCCGATCCGCGCCCCGGGCGCGGACAGACTGAAGAAGGTACTCTTTAAATTAGTTCTATTATCAAGGTTTGTGAAGAAGCACAACAAGGGAGGCAAGTCCTTGATGGACGGGAAGCAGCGCAGCCCGGGAATTTGGAATAACTTCGGAAGCGAAGCGGGGGTTTGGCCAACAAGGCGAAACTCTTCACGTGTTTTCCGGAGTTTTGCCGGTCTTGTCCACAGGTTGTTCCGGCTTTGTCCGCCGCCGGCTCAGGCGGCGGCGAACCGTCCTGAAATGGCGGATGAGGCCGTAGCCGATGTAGGAGAGAAAAATGAGCACGAGGGCGTTCGCCCTCAGGGTCCAGACCAGGGCGACGAGAATGAGCAGGACGATGAAGGTCCCGAAGCGCAGGCGGGTCTGCCAATCGATCTCCTTGAAGCTCGGGTAGCGGATGGTGCTGACCATGAGGTAGCCGATCAGCAGCATCAAAAACGGCAGGAAGATCGCGAGCCGCTCAAGCTCGTTGGCGTTGAGGAAAAGCACCAGGGAGGCGATCGTCCCGGCCGCCGCCGGCACCGGCAGCCCGACAAAGTCCTTGGTGCTGTATTGGAGCTGGTTGGTGTAGATGAGGGGGTGGGTGATGACATTGAAACGGGCCAGCCGCACGGCCGCGCAAAGCAGGTAGATGAAGCCGATGAACCAGCCGATCGGCTTGAACCATGCGTATTGGTCCGGTGCGAGGACGAGGAAAAAGACCATCAGCGCCGGAGCGACCCCGAAGGAAACGATGTCGGCGATGGAGTCGAACTCACGGCCGAAAAGCGACTCCTTGCCGCCGAGCCGCGCCAGCCGCCCATCGAGGGAGTCGAAAATAACCGCCGCGATGAGAAACCAGACCGCTTGGGCATAGAGCTCAGTCGGATTGCCGTCGCCGGTCAAGGTGGCGAAGCGGGCTTGGATGCAGCGGATGATGGCGAGAAAGCCGCAGAAGAGATTTCCCGCCGTCATCAGGTTCGGCAGCAGGTAAATCCTGCTGGCCTGGGCGCTGCCGATGACGGGTTCTGGGGTCGGGGGTGAGCCGGAAGACATGTCGCGGGCGGGCCAGGGTTATTTGCCGAGTGTTTCGAGGTATTTCCAGAACGACTGGTGCTGCTCCAAAAGTTGCTCCTCACTCACGGGCAATTTGGTCCGGAAAACAAAATCCGTCCAGGAATTGGAATGCAGGATGTAATGCACAAAAAGACTGTCGGGGGGCCGGATCTCGAAGTAAAAGCGGTAATCGCCGCTGCGAAGGCGGAAGAAACGGATGCCATCGCGGGTGAAACTGCCGAGCGGTTCACGCGGGTGCTCCAGCTCGCGGGCGGTGAGGTTGCCGAGAGGTTCGAGCAGTTCGAGCTGGATGAGTTTGTCGATCCGATTGAGTTCGCGGATACTCTGTTCGCTGAAGGTGACTTGGTACATGCGGGGCCGTGGAGGGCCGGCGGAGATAGCGGCCCGGTGTAACCGCCGGACGCCGCGGGCGTCAGGCTTTCCGGAAACAAAATCCCGCCATGAAACTTAAAGCACTACTCATCTCCCTGCTCCCCGCAATGTTATTCCTGGGATCGCCCTTGGCCGCCCAGAATCCCGAGCGGGAGCGTCCCCGCCCCGCGCGGGCCGATGCCGCCCAGGAACTTTCCCAAGAACAACGTGAAGCCATCCGGAACTTCGTCGAGGAGCGTCGTGCCGCCCAGGCCGAATTGCGTGAGAAGCTGGGTGAAATGACACCAGAACAACGCGGCGAGGCCCGGCAGGCGCTACAGACTCAGTTTCGGGAGCGCCTCGCCGAGATGCCTCCCGCCCAGCGCCGTGCCATCATGATGCGGCTGCGCGACCAGCAGGCCCTCACCCCGGAAGAACGCCAGGCCTGGATGAGCTATATGCGGGACCGCCGTGCCGGTGAGAACCCCGATTTTCCCGCCTTGCTCCGCGAGCGCTTCGAACTCGAGGGGGAAGGTCCCTTGACGGAAGCCGAGGAGGAGGAAGTCCGCGAGCGCATGCGGGACGCGCTTGGAGCCGCCCGGGACGGTCAGGAACGCCGCTGGCAGCGCGGCGATGGGCAGCCGCCCCGCGAACGTGTCCGCGAAGCCCGCGAAAGCCGCGAGCGCGGTGAGCGTGGTGAGGGCCGCCGGCCTCCCCCGGAAAACCGCCCCGAACGCTGAGCCGAAAGATCCCGGCTCATCGCTTACTGTGATTCTTGACGACGCGCGTGCCGGCACGCGCGTCGTTTCCATTTCCGGGACCGGGTGTGGTCTTGGACAGCGGGCGTGGGCCGGTCCGTAAGCCCCATCCGAAACTCCGTCCTCACGTATCCGGTTCGTCAGGACGTTCTTTATACACAGAAACCCGCCCGCCCGGACTGCGGCTCAACCCAGCCGCCCGCGCTCGCGCAGCTCGCCTTCGAGATAGAAAAGCGCGCCAACCGCCAGGGCATGGGTGATGGCACCTTCCCGCGCCCAGGCCAGGACCTGGCCGACCGGTGCGGTCAGGATCTCCATTTCTTCGTTTTCATCCCACTGCAGGGCGCCGGAGCCGACCGCCTCTTCGATGAGGACAAAGTGGCACCAGTTGTTGAGAATGGCGGGGTTGGAGCGAACCCGGCCGATCTCCCGCGGGCTGCGGCCTTCGTAACCCGTTTCTTCGCGCAATTCCCTCACGGCGGCTTCCAGTGGAGATTCACCTGCGTCGACCAGCCCCCCCGGCACTTCCAGAGAGAAGTCCCGGCTGCCGAACCGGAATTGACGCACCAAGACCAGTTCGCGCTCCGGCGTGAGCCCGAGAACCAGCGCAAATGGCCGCGTGCGGCAGACATAGAATTCACCTTCCCGGCCCCGGGCGCCGTCCTGCCGGAACCGCTCCCGGTAGACGTGAAAAACCTTGCAGTCGGCGTGGGCGGCCTCGCCCACCAAGCTCCAGCCGTTCAACCCGCGACGATCCCCGCCGCCCGCGCCTTCGGCCATTGCTGTTTCAGTTGCCGGGCTCGGGGATGATTACCCGTTGGCCGATCCTCAGGCGCCGGGGGTCCACTCCGGGGTTGGCCGCGATAAGCTCGTCGATGGTGACACCGAAGAGCAGCGAGAGACGCGAAAAGGTATCACCCTGACGAATGGTATACGCCCGGTCCGGACCGAGGTCCTCGGTGCGCTCCGGGGCCGGCCGGGTGGTCGCAGGTGCGGTGACATTGCCCGCCTCGGGAGCGTGCGATGGGGTGGTTGCAACCGTGGAGCGGGCGGGGCGCTGCTCGAGCTCACCGACTTTTTCAGTGAGGTTGCGCAGGTCGATGGTCAGTCGGTTGAGGCTGGTGCGGAACGAACTCAGCTCATTGCCGACTTCCTGAAATGCGCGTTGGGTTTCTTCGCGTGTGGTACCGACGCGGCCGAGGGCGCGTTCGGCGTCCGTCACCGCTTTCGTGGCCTGCTCGCGCAGTTCTTCCAAAGATCCGGAATGTTCGCGCAGGTCGGCCAACTCTCCACGCAAGGAGGAGGCGACTGACAGTGAATAAATCCCCAGGATCAAGCCGAGGGCCGCCAGCAATAACGCTCCCACCAACAGGTAGAGCCCGGTTTTGGAATTGGAATCGTCTGATGGGACCATTTGCCCCACCTTGAGGCGTGCCCGTGCCAGTGGCAAGACCCGTTGCATCCGAGTGAAGATGCTGGAAGCGTTTAATGTATCGATCGAACCCGGAGTGAGAGTGAGCCGGCAGAAATTATGGCGGGAAATGGAGATTGGGTTGATTTCCGGCCTGATTTAAGCTTTGTATGGCTTAGTTTCCCATGGCCGCCTTTGATCACAGTATCCCCGCTTTCCGGAATCCTCATCCGAGGATGTTCAGCGGGCGAACCGTCCGCAAGTCGGTCGGGCTGATGACAGCGCGCCTGTTGCCCTCCTCCGTCCGCATTGTGCGGCGTTGAGGATTCTTCCTCCTCCCCGGTTTCGCCCCAGGCTTTCCATCTCCCCCATTGTTTTGTTTGCCATGACTGCCCTTTCCCTGATCCACCGAGCTCCGGTGACCGACGACGATGCATCTGCAGAGAAAGCGGCTCCCGGAACCTTCATCCGCCCTCCCTGCGACCTCCATGATGTCGGCGATGACCTCAAGCTCGAGTTGTTCATTCCCGGGGTGGAGCCAGCCGGTGTGGAGCTGGTCCTGAGCGGCAATCAGCTGGTTATAACTGCCCGCAAGCCGCAGTTCGTGCGGGCGAATTGGCAGGCCTTCCAAATCGAGAAGGCACGCCATGATTATCGCCTCCACATTTGGCTCGGCGAGGGTGTTGCCGCCGATCGCATCACCGCCGAGTTGTGCGATGGCATTCTGCTCGTCCATCTTCCCCGCAGCAAAGACTCCGCCCCTCGCCTGATCAAGGTGGCGTGAGGTTTCGTTCTGGCGGAGCGCTTGCTGACCGGAGGTCGGCGCCCGGACCCCAACCCACCTCAGACGGCCGCGCCTGCCACCGGACGCAGCCGGGATGAGGGGCTGAGGCCGGCGAGCCGCCCTCTCAGGCAGGAGCGAGAACGGCGGGGACGTCGGTGGTGCGAAGCACGACCTCCGGTGTGTCCTTGGTCGGCGGATACGGCAGAACCTTCCAGAACCGGCTGATGGAGGCGGCCCAGTCTTCGAGTAGCCGGGCGGCGTGCGGGCTTTCGGTGAGCCGGGCATGGGCCTCGATGAGGCGGCGCAGGGCATCGATCTCCTCCTCGTCGTTGAGGCGGTGGAGTCCGACCATGGCGGGGTTGACGCGCTGCTCGAAGGCTTCGTCCTGATCATAGACAAAGGCGAGTCCGCCGCTCATGCCCGCGCCGAAGTTGCGGCCGGTGCGGCCGAGGATGACGGCGGTGCCGCGGGTCATGTACTCGCAGCCGTGGTCACCGACACCTTCGACCACCGCGATGGCGCCGGAGTTGCGGACGCAGAAGCGCTCTCCCGCCCGTCCGGCGGCGAGAAGCAGACCGCCGGTGGCGCCGTAGAGGCAGGTGTTGCCGATGATGGTGTTTTCGTGCCAGGCGTACGTCACCGACGGCTTGGGCCGGATGATGATTTCCCCGCCCGCCATGCCTTTGCCGACATAATCATTGGCCTCGCCGATGAGTTTGAGACGGATGCCGTCGACTAGGAAGGTGCCGAAGCTCTGGCCGGCGCTGCCGGTGAAAGTGAGGTCGATGGTGCCGGGAGGGAGGGCGTGGTCGCCGCGGAGGTAAGCGATTTCGCCGGAAAGCTGGGTGCCGATGCAGCGGTCGGCATTGCCCACCTTGTAGCGTGCGACCAGCCGGGCGGACTTGCCGTTGATGACGTCCTTGGCTTCCTGAAGAATGGCCTCGTCGAGCCCGCCCTCGAATCCGAAGCGCTCGTTGCGCTCGCGGGTGTGGTAGCGGTCGAGTTCACCGGAGGGATCCGGATTGTGGAGGAGGCCGGAGAGGTTGAGGTGGCGGGTTTTTGGGTTGGTGGGATCGTCGACCTGCTCGAGCAACTCGGTGCGGCCGATGATGTCATTGATTTCCCGATACCCGAGCTTGGCCACAAGCCGGCGCACGTCCTCGGCGACGGCGTTGAAGAAGTTGATCACGTATTCGGGCTTGCCGGAGAACTTGGCCCGGAGGTCGTCGCGCTGGGTGGCCACGCCGACCGGGCAAGTGTTGAGGTGGCAGACCCGGAACATGGCGCAGCCGGCCGCGATGAGGGCGGCGGTGCCGAAATTGAATTCTTCGGCCCCGAGGATGGCGGCGATGACTATGTCGCGGCCGGTTTTCATGCCGCCGTCGGTGCGCAGGACGACTCGGTTGCGGAGGCCGTTCATCATCAGGACCTGGTGGGCCTCGGCGACGCCGATCTCCCAGGCGGACCCGGCGTGCTTGATGGAGGAGAGCGGCGAGGCGCCGGTGCCGCCTTCATGGCCGGAGATGAGAATGACATCGGCGTAGGCCTTGGCGACGCCGGCGGCGACGGTGCCGACGCCGGAGCAGGAGACCAGTTTGACGCAGACCTTGGCCCGCGGGTTGACCTCCTTGAGGTCGAAGATGAGCTGGGCGAGATCCTCAATGGAGTAAATGTCGTGGTGCGGCGGAGGAGAAATGAGGGTGACGCCGGGCACGCTATAGCGGAGGCGGGCGATAAGGGGTGAAACCTTGTGTCCGGGGAGCTGGCCTCCCTCGCCGGGTTTGGCCCCCTGGGCGACCTTGATCTCGATTTCCTTGGCGGAGGCGAGATACTCGGCGGTGACGCCGAAGCGGCCGGAGGCGACCTGCTTGATGGCGGAATTGGCGTTGTCACCGTTTTCAAGCAAGGAGTAGCGCCGAGGATCCTCGCCGCCTTCCCCGGAGTTGGATTTGCCGCCGATGCGGTTCATGGCGATGGCCAAGACCTCATGCACCTCCGGCGAAAGCGCCCCCAGGGACATGCCCGCGGTGGTGAAGCGCCGCCGGATGTCCTCGATCGGCTCGACTTCTTCGAGATTCACCTCCGGGCGGGTGAAGCGGAAGCGGAGCAGGTCCTTGATCCCCGCGGGCGGGTGCTGGTTGCCGAAATTGAGGTAGTGGTCGTAATCACCGGGTGTTCCGCTGTGGACGAAACGGTGCAGACCGGCCACCAACTGGGGATTCCAGGCATGGAACTCGCCACCGCGCCGGAAGATGCGCAGGTAGCCCTCCCGGGACAACTCGGCCGGCCCTTCGGTGCCATAGGCGAGACCGTGGCGTCGAAAGAGCTCTTCCCCCAAGTGCTCGTAGGAAATGCCGCCGACGGGAGTCGGCGTGCCATAAAAACACTCTTCAACCAGTTTGTGACCGAGCCCGATGGCCTCGAAAATCTGGGCCGCCCGGTAGCTGAAGAGAGTGCTGATGCCCATCTTGGCCATGATCTTGAGGAGGCCGTTTTCGATCGCCTTCCGGTAGTTCGCCCGGGCTTTTTCGGGGGTGATCTCCGGCCCAAAGGCCTCTTCACCTGCCTTCTCGCGGATCAGCGCCAGGGCCAGCCAGGGGTTGACGGCATTGGCGCCATAGCCGAGGAGAGTCGCGATTTGGTGCACATCGCGGGCCTCACCGGTCTCGCAGACGATGTCGCAGCGGAGCCGGAGCCCGGAGCGCACGAGCTGCTGGTGGACCGCGCCGGTGGCGAGCAGCATGGGAATGGCGGCTTGGTCGGGACCGACCTGCAGGTCGGACAGGACGATGATCTTGGCGGCGCCGGACTCGACCACCTCGGCGGAGCGCTTGGCGAGCGCCTTGACAGCGGCTTCCAAGCCCTCGGGGCCGGCTTTTTGGTCGAAGCAGACGCTCAAGCGCTGCACCCGGCCGCCGAGGGCCTTGATGCTGAAGAGATCGGCCAGCTCCTCATCGAAGAGCAGGGGGGATTCGATTTCCACCAGGCCGGTGGAAGCGGGCAGGTCCTCAAAGAGTCCAAGCCTTCCGCCGAGGATCATGTTCAGTGACATGACCGAGCGCTCCCGGATGGAGTCGATGGCGGGATTGGTGACCTGGGCGAAGAGCTGCTTGAAGTAGGTATAGAGCAGGCGCGGACGGCGGGAGAGAACGGCCAGCGGAGTGTCGTCACCCATCGAAGCCGTGGGCTCCCCGGCGTTTTCAGCCATCGGACGCAGGACGGCTTCGAACTCGTCTTCTTCGAAGCCAAAGGCGACCTGTGGGCGCTGAAGATCCCGGGGCCGGGCGATATCTCCGGTTGAAGAGGACTCCTGCCGGGTGCCGCCGACGGAAATGGCATGGAGACAAGTCAGGTGATCGTCGCACCACTGGCGAAAGCGGGACTCGGCGGCGAAGCCGGACTTGATGTCCTCGTCGGAGAGAAAGCGGTGCTCCACAAGGTCGATGGCAACCATCCGGCCCGGGCCGAGGCGGCCGCTGGAGAGAATTTTCAGGCCGTCTTCGGGTATGAGGCCCGCTTCGGAGGCGAGCACGAAGGTACCGTCGTCATAGAGCTTGTAACGGGCGGGGCGCAGCCCGTTGCGGTCGAGTGCGGCGGCGACGTAGCGGCCGTCCGAGAAGGCGATGGCGGCGGGACCGTCCCACGGTTCCAGCAGGCAGGCGTGGTAACGGTAGAAGGCCCGCAGCCCGGGATCCATCAACTCATCCTTTTCCCAGGCGGGTGGCATCATCATGGCGCAGGCGTTGAGCGGGCTGCGACCGCCGAGGGTGATGGCCTGGAGGGCGTTGTCGAAGCTGGCCGAGTCCGACATGTCGGGCTGGACGAGCGGCCGGAGATCGGCGAAGCGTTCGCCCCAGACGCCGTAGGCGGTGGAGCGTTCGCGGGCGCGCATGAGGTTGCGGTTGCCCCGGATGGTGTTGATCTCACCGTTGTGGGCCATCATCCGGAAGGGCTGGGCGAGGTGCCAGGTGGGGAAGGTGTTGGTGGAGTACCGCTGGTGAAAGATGACGAAGGCGGTCGTGTAGAGAGGGGAGCGCAGGTCGAGGAAGTAGCGCCGGATCTGCGGGGAGTTGAGCAGGCCTTTGTAAACGATGGTCCGGCTGGAGAAGCTGCAGATGTAAAAGCCTTCGATGCCGGCCTCGGTGGCCCGGCGCTCGCTCACCTTCTGGGCAAGGTAGAGTTTCCGTTCGAAGGCATCGTCCTCGATATCGTCCTTGCGGGCAACGAGGGCTTGGAGAATGAGCGGCTGCGTTTCCTCGGCCTTGCGCCCGAGACAGCTCGAGTCCACTGGAACGGTCCGCCAGTCCAAAAAAGCGAGACCTTCGGCGCGGACCGCCTCCTCGATGATGCGTTTGCCGTGGGCCTGGGCATAGTCGTCGTCCCGGGGCAGAAAAACCATGCCGACGCCGAGATCGCGATCGGCAAAGAGGGCCTTTTTGCGGCCTTCGAGGTGCTCGCGGAGCAAGGCGATGGGAAGCTGGGTGAGAACCCCGGCGCCGTCGCCGGTGATGGCGTCCGCATCGATCGCGCCGCGGTGGGCCAGGCGTTTGAGGGCGGTGATGGCCCTGGCGAGGAGGTCGTGGGAGGCCTTGCCGTGAAGGTTGGCGATCAGGCCGATGCCACAGGCATCATGCTCGAACTCCCAGCGGTGCAGGGGCGAAGGAAGGACGGTGGCGGGACGGGTCATGAGCGAAAGGGAAAGGGCTTTGGCGGGCGATGGGCGCTTGGCGCAAAAAGGGCCGGTACGAAGACCGGCCCGGCGAGATTCGAACCAGTTGGGCGGGGCTGGTCAAAAGAAACGCATGGGTTGGGAGGAAGCCTTGCGGTGTTCCTCGTCGGAGCAAGCCTGGTTCGTCGGCGCTTCCGGCTCGACGTCGTTGGGCTTCACCAACTCGTTGCTCAGCAGGTAGTTCTCCACTTCTTCCCCGCTCACGTCGGCAAGCATGACACCGTCGATTTCCACGCAGGGCGAGAGCGGCTGGCCCGACTTGCGCACCATCTCGGCATAATTTTCCGGATGGTTGATGATATCGATGTCGGAGTACTCCAGATTGTACTTGGCCAGGATGGCCCGGACGCCGTTGCTCCAGCCGCAGTAAGGTTTGAGATATGCTTTGATTTTCATTGAGGCGACGGTGTTGGTGAGGGAATGGCGCAGTCTAGGCCTGAAGCGGGGTTTTTCAATGGCGGTGACCGCATCTGGCAAGGATTTTTTTCGGCGGCCGAAAAAGGGCTTGCCGGCAAGAGCCGGGATCGGATCGCGGTCCGGGCTTCGATTCCACCCGCCGGGAAAATAATCCAGCTCCTCATCGGCACCGACCTTTCCATAATCCTGGGCCACCCAGAGCCCTCTGAGACACCTGCAAAAACCTCCGCCGCCCCGGTAACCTCCTGGCGGTAGTCTTTGCGGTCGATTTCCACCCTCCGCCAGCATCTCCCTGAGGCCGGCGAGGTTTAAGTTTGAATCCGCATCGGCGGCCGTGTAGCGCCTCTGATCATGGCAAAATCGTCCACTCCCCCGAAGCCCGAGACCGACTCGGCCCGCAACAAGAATCTCGACCTCGCGATCTCCGGCATCACCAAACAGTTCGGGGAAGGTTCGATCATGCGCCTTGGGGAAGGCCACACCATGGATGTGGCCGTCATCCCGACCGGGTCGCTCGCCCTTGATCTCGCCCTCGGTGTCGGCGGCATCCCGAGAGGCCGGATCATCGAAGTCTACGGTCCGGAATCCTCCGGAAAGACGACCCTCGCCCTGACCTTGATATCCGAAGCCCAGCGATTGGGGGGCTTGGCGGCCTTTGTCGATGTTGAGCACGCCCTCGATCCCCGCTACGCCCGCCTTATCGGCGTCAATCTCGACGAACTGCTCGTTTCCCAGCCGGACTCGGGGGAGGACGCGCTCAACATTGCCGAGGCTCTCATTCGCTCCAACGCGATCGACGTCATCGTGGTCGACTCGGTCGCCGCCCTCGTCTCCCGTGCCGAGCTGGACGGCCAGATGGGTGATGCCACCGTCGGCGCCCAAGCCCGGCTGATGAGCCAGGCCATGCGCCGGCTGACCGCCATCGTGAGCAAGACAAAGTGCATCTGCTTGTTCACCAATCAGATACGCGAAAAAATTGGCGTCATGTTCGGCAGCCCGGAGACCACCCCCGGAGGCCGGGCGCTGAAGTTTTTCTCCTCCATGCGGCTGGATATCCGCCGCATCGGTCAGATCAAGGAGCCCTCGGGCAAGGTCATCGGCAACCGCACCCGGGTCAAGGTGGTCAAAAACAAAGTCGCGCCACCCTTCACCGAGTGCGAGTTCGACATCATGTACAGCGAGGGCATTTCACGCACCGGTTCGGTCCTCGATCTCGGCGTGGAGCACAAGGTGATCGAGAAAAAGGGGGCCTGGTTCTCGTTTGATGGTTCGCTTGTCGGCCAGGGGCGCGAGGCCGCCAAGCAATTCCTCGCCGAAAACCCGGAGGTGGCGAAAAAAATCGCCACGGCGGTGATGGAGCGGGTCAAGGTGGCCGGCGGCACCATCATCAACAGCTCCTCGGAGGAAAACGGGGACTGACCCCTCCCCCACCCCGCCCCGGCCGGCTCCGGGCTTCGTATGCGTAACTCCGATACCATCGCGGCCGTCGGGACGCCCCCGGGCGAGTCGGCCCTCGCGGTCATCCGGATCAGCGGCCCGCTCGCGGCCCGCTTTGGCCCTTGGCAGCCCGGGGTGCCGCCGCCGGCCCGGCGGGTGGTCCGCGGCAGCTACCGCGACCGCTCCGGCCGGGCGGTGGATGATGTGCTCTTCACCTACTTCGCGGGTCCAGCATCCTACACCGGTGAGGACGTGCTCGAGATCTCGTGCCACGGAAATCCCTTTCTGATCCACCGAATTCTCGACGACCTCGCCGAGCGCGGCGCCCGCTCCGCCGAGCCCGGTGAATTCACCCGGCGGGCCTTCCTCGCCGGCAAAATGGATCTCAGCCAAGCCGAGGCGGTGATGGACCTGATCCGGGCCCGCAGCGACCGCGCCCTCGACAACGCCCGGCGGCTGCTGCGCGGCGAACTCGGCCACCGCATCTCCGCCCTGACCGCGCGGCTGACCGGCCTGGTGGCCTCGGTCGAAGCCTACATCGATTTTCCCGAAGAGGATCTTCCGGAGGAGTCGGTGACGCACCACCTCGAAGTCATCCGGGCGGTGCGCGCGGAAGCGGGGCGGCTCGCCCGCACCGGCGAAGCCGGCCGGCTCCTGCGCGACGGCGTGCCCGTGCTGCTCGCCGGCGTCCCCAACGCCGGCAAAAGCAGCCTGCTCAACCGCCTCCTCGGTTTCGAGCGCGCACTGGTTTCGCCCGAGCCCGGGACCACCCGCGATTTCCTGGAGGAGCCACTTCCCCTCGGACGCAATTGTATCCGAATTATCGATACAGCGGGTCTCGGACCCGCCCGGGACGGGCTCGAGCGCAGCGGGATGGAGCGTACCCTGGCCAAGGCGGCGGAGGCCGACCTCTTCCTCCTCGTGCTCGATGGCAGCCTGCCCTCCCCCACCCTGCCCGCGGAGCTGACCGCGCTGGCCCGGCCCGAAAAGACCCTCGTGGCCGTCAACAAAACCGACCTTCCGCCCCACCCTGCCGCCGAGCGCGGCTTCGAGGGATACGAGCGCCTTCGGGTCTCCGCCCTCACGGGCGCCGGCCTCGACGCGCTCGAAACTGCGCTTGGCCGGCGCATCGCCCTGTTAACGGCGGGCGCCGGCGAGGAAGGGGTGGCCGTTTCCCAGCGGCACGCGCAGGCCCTGGAGGCCGCCATGGCCGCGCTCGACCGAGCCGCCCGCTGCCTGGATGAAGGCGAACCCGCCGAACTGGCGGCCAGCGAACTGCGCGAGGCCCTGCACCAATTCGGCGAGATTGTCGGCAGGGTTGACCAAGAGGAAATTCTCGACGTCCTTTTCTCCCGCTTCTGCATCGGAAAATGACCCACCCCCTCGAAACGGAGTTTGACGTTCTCGTCTGTGGTGCCGGGCATGCCGGCATTGAAGCCGCACTCGCGGCGGCCCGGATGGGTGCATCGGTCCTGCTGCTCACCGGCAATCTCGACACCGTCGGCCAGATGAGCTGCAACCCGGCCATTGGGGGCATTGCCAAAGGCCACATGGTGCGGGAAATCGATGCCCTCGGTGGCGAAATGGCGGTTTGCGCGGATGTTACCGGCATTCAGTATCGCCTGCTCAACGCCTCCAAGGGACCCGCCGTGCAGGCCCCCCGGGTCCAGTGCGACAAAAAAGCCTACCAGCTCCGGATGAAGCATACCTTGGAACTGCAGGAGAACCTGACCCTCTTCCAGGCCACCGCCACCGAACTGGTGATTGAGAAAGGGCGCGCCGCGGGCTGCCGGACCAACCTCGGGGTCGCCTTCCGGGCTCGGACCATCATCCTCACCACCGGCACCTTTCTCCGGGGACTCATGCATGTCGGAGACGCCAAGACCGAGGGCGGGCGCATGGGCGACGCCAGCGCCAAGACCCTCAGCGGCAGCCTCGTCCGCCACGGCATCGAGCTGCGCCGGCTCAAGACCGGGACCCCGCCCCGCCTGCTCGGCCGCAGCATCGATTTCCGGGCCTTGGAAGAACAGCCCGGTGACGCCCGCCCGACCCTCTTCGCCTTTTACGACACCCGCGGCGAGGAAGATCTGTTCCACGTGGAACAAACCGGTGAGGTGAGGCCCGGATGGATCCCGGGCACCGACCCGGTCAGCTGCTGGATCAGCCACACCACGCCGGAAAGCGCCGCCATCGTGCGCGAAAACCTGCACCGATCGGCGATGTACTCGGGGGAGATCGAGGGGGTGGGGCCGCGGTACTGCCCCAGCATCGAGGACAAGTTTGTTCGTTTCGCGGACAAGCCCCGGCATATGGTTTTCCTGGAGCCCGAAGGGCGCGGCACCAACGAATTTTACATCAACGGCCTCTCCACCAGCCTGCCGTTTGAGGTCCAGCTTCGGCTGGTCCGCTCGATTCCCGGACTTGAGCAGGCCGTTCTCCTGCGCCCCGCCTACGCCGTCGAGTACGACTTCGCTCCGCCAACCCAGCTTTTCCCGTCCCTGGAGTCCCGCAAGGTGGAGAATCTCTTTTTCGCCGGACAGATCAACGGGACTTCGGGCTACGAGGAAGCGGCCGGGCAGGGGCTCGTCGCCGGGGTCAACGCCGTCCGCAAGGGCAGGGGAGAGCCGCCGGTGGTGCTCGGGCGCCACCAGGCCTACCTGGGGGTGCTGATCGATGACCTCGTGACCAAGGGTACCGACGAACCCTACCGCATGTTCACCAGCCGGGCGGAGTTTCGCCTCCTCCTCAACCACGGCAGTGCCGAGCTGCGCCTGCTCGACGTGGCGGCCGGGTTGGGGCTGCTGCCGGCCCGGCGCCTCGAGCGCATCCGGGCCAAGGCGGCGGATGTCGACACCTGGACGACCCGGCTGGAGCGGGAGGGTGGATTCGCCGATCGCTACCGGCGGACCCGCTCGAGCGACGGTCTTCCGGAAGCCTTTCTTTCTCTGCCCGCCGCCGCCCGGGAAGAAATTCTCTACCGGATTTATTACCGCGGCTACCTCGACCGGGAGTTGAAGCAAATCGACCGCCTCAAAGAGCTGGAATCCTGGCTGCTTCCGCCCGATGTGGATTACCTTGCCCTGCCCGGCCTCCGCCGGGAGAGCGCCCAAAAGCTTGCCGCCCTGCGGCCGGCCACCCTCGCCCAGGCCAGCCGCATCAGCGGCGTCAATCCCGCCGATCTCTCCATCCTCGCCGTGGCCCTCAAGGCCCGGACCGTTCAGAATCATAAATAGTTGATGGACAGTAATATAGGGAGTTAATTACTCCCGTGGCCGAGGCTTGCCATCCCGGTCCCGAGCACTACCCTCCATCCATGGCTCTGGATCCCTTCGATGCCGACGAACCGGTCGAGGTCCCCCTCACCGACGAACTGGACCTCCATACCTTTCGCCCCTCCGAGGTAAGCTCACTGGTTCCCGAATACTTGGCTGAAGCCCGCCGTCGCGGATGGCGCACCGTCCGGATTATCCATGGCAAGGGGACCGGCACCCTGCGGGAAACGGTCCACGCACTGTTGCGCCGCGATCCGGGGGTCGAGGGCTTCGAACTCTGCGGAGGCGGCAGCGGAGGGTGGGGGGCCACCCGGGTTCGGCTCCATCCCGCGGCCGGCGGTTCGTCTTCCGCCACATAAGTGCCACATTACGAAGGTATTTTGTTACGCCTGCGTCACATTTCACGGTTTGAAAAGAAGTCGATCCGGGAGCATCTTTGGCGGATTGATCCGGCTCTGCATTTTTCACCTGACGCTCTTCCCATGACCCAAGCCACCGGCAGCAAGAAAATCCTCGTCGTCGATGACGAAATCGACGTGACCGAATTGGTCGGCTACCATCTTTCCGCCAAAGGTTATGCGGTCGATCTGGTCCAGGACCCGTCCAAAGTGATGGGACGCATCCGCTCCTGGCAGCCGGACCTTGTCCTGCTCGATATCATGATGCCGGGCTTCAGCGGGATTCAGATCTGCCGGATGATGCGGGCGGATCCGCGTCTCAAGGAAATCCCGGTCATCTTCCTCAGCGCCCGCACCGAGGAAAACGACCGGGTCCAGGGACTGGAGACCGGAGCGGATGATTATGTCTGCAAACCGTTCAGTCCCAGAGAGTTAATCCTTCGCGTGGAGTCGGTTTTGCGGCGCCGGGGTGGCGCCGGGGACACCCCCGTGGCCAAGCTGCGCGTCGGAGGCGTGCTGCTCGACGCCGAGGTGCACGCGGTCTCCGTGCGCGGCACCCCCGTCGAATTAACGGCCACGGAGTTCAAGCTCCTTCGTCTCCTCATGGAGCGAAAAGGGCGCGTCCAAGCCCGCGATCACCTTCTGACTCGGGTTTGGAATTATGATTCCAAGATTGAAACACGCACCGTCGATACCCATATTCGCCGACTTCGTGAAAAAATGGGCGATGAGGCGGAGTTAATCGAAACCGTGCGCGGGGTGGGGTATCGCATGGTGGATCGGCCGCCTCAGCCATGTTGAGTTGGATTTTGGGGCTGGTGGTGCTCCTGCTCGGCGGTCTTCTGCTGCGGCAGCGGCGTCGCCACCGCCAGACGCTCACCGACCTCGCCCGTGCGATCGAGCGCCGGGTGCCCTACCTCTCGGAAGAACCGCCGCCACGGCCGGGCCGGGCCGCGAGCCCTTGGACCAGCCTGACCGGGGAGGTCAATCGGTTGATCGATGATTATGGCCAGCTCCATACGCGCCAGGCCGGCCAGCTATCCCAGCTTGAAGCTACTCTGGGCAATCTTCAAGAAGCGGTCCTCATCGTGGATCGCTTCAATTATATCCTGTTGGTTAACAAGGCTTTGCGCCGCATCATCCCCGGCGTTCGCACCATCCTAGGCCAGCGTGTCGAAGGCGTTTTGCAGGGCACGGAGATTCTCGAAGCCCTCGAGGAGGTGCGTCAGCGGGGTGGGCTGCCCCAGCGGGAGATCGAATTACGTCATGCCCGCCCGCCCGTCTGGATGGAAATCACCGGCACCAAATTGTCCGAGCCGCAGGCTGACAACGGCCCCTGGGTCCTGCTCGTTCTCCACGACATTTCCCGCCTCAAACGCCTTGAGAGTGTGCGCAAAGAGTTCGTGGCCAATGTGTCCCACGAGTTGAAGACACCGCTCAGCGTGATCAAGGGCTATGTCGAGACGCTGGTCGACGACCACGCCACCATGCGCCCGGCCGACCGCGAAAAGTTTCTCGGCATCCTGCAACGCCACACCAACCGCCTGACCTCGCTCCTTGAGGATTTGCTCACCCTCTCCCGCCTCGAGTCCCGTGATCCGCGGGTCACCCTTCAGCCCGAGGACTTGGGGGCCTTTGTCCGTTCCCTCGCGGAGGAACATGCCCTTCAGATCATGGAACCGCACCGCAGGATTCAGTTGGACGTCCCCGGCGAACCCTTCCCTGTGCTGATCGATCCGTTGCGTATCTCGCAGGTCTACAGCAATTTGCTTGATAATGCGCTCAAGTACACCCCGGCTTCGGCGTCGATTGAGATCGGCCTCCGCCGAGCCGACGGAGAAGTGCACTCCTGGGTCCGGGATTCCGGCCCGGGGATCCCCGAAGCCGATCTGCCCCACATTTTCGAGCGGTTCTACCGGGTGGACAAAGGGCGTTCACGCGAAACCGGCGGGACCGGGCTCGGCCTCAGCATCGTCAAACACATTGTCCAACTGCATCATGGCCGGGTCTGGGCGGAAAGCCGGCCCGGGGAGGGGTGCCGGATCGCCTTTGCGCTTCCCCTGGCCAAGGAAGCGGCGGCGGCCGGCGCGGCCGCACCTGCGGCTGCTGCGGGTTCTGCGCCGGCGGGCCCGGGTGCGGGCGAGAGCTGATTCGGCCTTGCCACCGTGGGCGCCACTTCCGGAATGGATTCGGCATGAGCACCTTTTATCCCAGTCCACTGGAGCGGCTGCCGCCTGAGTTGCAGCAGGCGGTGGCGGATCGGCGCGTTCGGTTGCGGGAGGAACTGGCCCACCTGCTGGAGAAGGTGTCTGTGGTCACGTGGGAGATCGGTTGCGGCCACGGCCACTTTCTCGCCGCCTATGCCAAGGCCCATCCCGCCGAGTTCTGCCTCGGCATCGATCTGCAGGGAGGGCGGCTGGCACGCGCGGAGCGCAAAAGGGCCGCCTCCGGCCTCCCCAATCTCGCCTTCCTCCGCGCGGAGGCGCGCGAATGCCTGCTGGAGTGGCCCGAAAGCACCGCGCTCGGCGCGGTCTGGGTCCTCTTTCCCGACCCCTGGCCGAAAAAGCGCCATCACAAAAACCGGCTCCTCGGGCCTGACTTTCTCAGTTTGCTCGCCCGCCGCGCCCGGCCCGGCGCACCGCTGTACCTCCGCACCGACCATGCCGATTACTTTGCCGCCGTGGCCGAGACCCTTGACCAGCACTCCGATTGGGGTGCTACGGAAATCGATCCTCCCTGGCCGCTGGATCAGGCCACAATCTTCCAGCAGCGGGCCCGGCGTTTCCACAGCCTCAGAACCCGGCGATCCGGCCCAATCCCGCCACTATGATGACCTGGGTCGCCAGCGCCAGACCGAAGAGAATGCGGCAGAACAACCCAAACCCATCCATCGCCCGGCTTGGCCGACCTGCCGGAAGTGGCGCGGTCCGCGGTGACCCGGATCGGTATACTTGGTGGAGGTGTTCGGTGAGCGAGTCTCTGGCCATGGCTGAAAGCCTTTCGTGGAAGCGATTTCAAGGGTTGACGCACCGGAAAGGATGCTTCAACAACTCATCCTTTTTCCACCTCACAGCCCGCTCATTTTCAACCCACAAATGATCCCATTCCGAGGCGCTCTGACCGCACTTTCCGCCCTTCTGGCCGGCTCCTGCCTGGCCACTCCGGCGTTTGCCTCGGCCGTCTCCCCGCGGTCCTATGAGCTGACCACCGTTTTCGGCCTCCCGATCACCAACAGCATGGTCACCACTTGGGTGATTTCGCTGCTCCTGATCATCGTGGTGAAGGTCGTCGGCGGCCGGCCCACCCTCGTGCCTTCCCGCGGCCAAGCCGTCCTCGAAGGCATCGTCGAGGGCATGCGCGGGCTCCTTGAACCGATCGTCGGCAAGCACACCATCGGGCCCGTCTTCCCGTTTTTAGTCGGCCTTTTCACCTTCATCCTCATCATCAACTGGTCGGGCCTGCTGCCCGGGGTGGGGGCCTTCGGTTTCTACGACGACCAGGGTACGCTCCGCTATTGGTTCCGCCCCGGTAACACCGACCTGAATACAACCCTCGCCATGGCCCTGATCTCCTTGGTGGCATGGCTGTATTTCTGTGTCCGCTACGCCGGCTGGGGGGTGCTGTTTTTCGACATCTTCGGAAACAAAGCCGACAAGCGGGAGACGCCGGCCATCATCTATTACCTGCTGATCCCGATTTTCCTCATGGTCGGTCTGATCGAGATGATCTCGATCGCTTTTCGCCCGGTGTCGCTCTCGCTCCGCCTTTATGGCAACATGTTCGGCGGCGAAAACCTGCTCGTCAGCATGACGAACTTCTTCGCTTGGGTGATGCCGATTCCCTTCTACCTTTTCGAAACCTTGGTCGGCCTCATTCAAGCCTCCATCTTCACCATGCTCGTGGCCATCTACATCGGTCTGGTCTGCAACCATGAAGGAGGGGAGGGCGATCACGCTCACTGATCCGTCGCAAATACTTTCCCGGGCCGCGACCATGGCTCCCTTGAGGAGCACAACCAACGTGGGCGTCCCGGAAAACCACTGAACCACCAAACCTCAACCACACACCATCATGCTGTTTCCACTCCTCGCTGAGATCTCCGGTAATCTTCAGATCGCCCTCGCCGCGGTCGCCATCCCGCTCGGGATCGGCATCATCGGCTACAAGGCGGTCGAGTCCGTCGGCCGCAACCCCGGCGCTTCGACCAAGATCCTCGTCCAGTCCATCATCGGAATGGCCTTTGCCGAGGCCATTATCTTCTTCGTCATCTTCCTCGGAAGCTGATCCAGTCTTCTCCGGGTGCGGCCTTTCTGGCCGTGCCCGGCCCTTTTCTGCCCGCGCTCTCCATGATCGAACCGCTCTTCTTCCTGGCCGATATCTCCGAGGCCATGTCGGATCTCGCCGGCCGTTTCGGCATCAAGTGGCAGGTCCTCTTCGCCCAGGGCGTCAATTTCCTGATCGTTATCTTCCTGCTCTGGAAATTCGCCTTCAAGCCCATCGTGGCCACCATCGATGAGCGCCAAAAAACGATCGCCGACGGTCTCCGTTACACTGAGGAGATGAAGGTCAAGCTCGCCGAGGCCGAGCAGAAGCACGACGAGATCATCCGCAAAGCCTCCCAAGAGGCCGGGACCATCATCCAGGAGGCCCGGCAGACCGCCAAGGATTTCGCCGAGCGGCAGGCCCGAGAAACCGCCGAGCGCACCGAGCAGATGCTCGCCAAGGCCCGCGAGACCATTGAGATGGAGCGCAAGAAAATGCTCGCCGAGGTCCGTGCGGAAATCGCCCGCCTCGTCGTCGCCACCACCTCGCGGGTTCTCAGTCGCGACCTCTCCGATCAGGAACGTTCCCGCTACCTCGAGTCCGCCTCCCGCGAGATCGACGGCGGCCGCAACTGAGGCCTTTGCCCGCGCATGTCCGCCGACCGCACCGTCAAGTCCAACGCCAAGCGCCTTTTCCGCGCCAGTCTGGTGGACGGCCGGCTCTCCGAGAGCCGCGTCGCCGCCATCCTCAAGGCCCTTGATGGCGATCCCCCGCCGCGCTACGAGGCCACCCTGCGCCATTACCTCCGCCTCGTCCGTGCCGAGGCCGCCCGCCACCACGCCGTCGTCGAACACGCCGGCGCCTTCTCCCCCGAAACCGAGAAAACCCTCGTACAAACCCTTTCCCAGCGCTACGGCCGCCCCATCTCCATCGAGGCGCGCCCCAATTCCGACCTCATCGCCGGCCTCCGCATCCGCGTGGACTGCGATTTGATCGACGCCTCCCTCAGCGGCCGCCTCGAGTCTCTTGCGGCCGCCACCGCCTCCACCCACTGATTTTCCCCGCCCTCCATGAGCACGGTTATCGAACAAATCGAACAACAGATCGCCAATCTGCAGACCCGAGCGGTCCAGCGAAACACCGGCCGGATTCGGTCTGTCGCCGACGGGGTGGCCCGCGTCGACGGCCTCTCCGAGGTCATGTACAATGAGATGATCGAGTTTCCCGGCGGAGTCACCGGCATCGCGCTCAACCTCGAGGAAGACGAAGTCGGCTGCGTTCTCCTCGGCGAATCCACTCACCTGCGCGAAGGCGACGAAGGCAAAACCACCGGCCGCCTGCTCTCCGTGCCCGTTGGCAAGGGCCTGCTCGGCCGGGTCGTCGACGCGATCGGCAACCCCATCGACGGCAAAGGCCCGATCAATTCCGACGAAGCCTACCCGGTGGAGAAAATCGCCCCCGGCATCATCGCCCGCAAATCCGTCGATCAGCCGCTGCTCACCGGCATCATGCCGATCGACGCCATGATCCCGATCGGCCGCGGCCAGCGCGAGCTCATCATCGGCGACCGCAGCACCGGCAAGACCACGATTGCGATCGACACCATCATCAACCAGGCCCGCATCAACCGCGGGGGCCGGGAGTCCGGCGACCCCAATTTCCGCCCCGTCTATTCCATCTACGTGGCCGTGGGCCAAAAGAACGCCAACGTCGCCCGCACCATCGCGGTCCTCGAAAAAGCCGGCGCCCTCGATGACACCATCGTCGTCTCCGCACCCGCCGCCGACAACGCCTCCAACCAGTACCTCGCCCCCTATGCCGGCGCCGCCATGGGCGAGTGGTTCATGGCCAACGGCATGGACGCCCTCATCGTCTACGACGATCTTTCCAAGCACGCCGCCGCCTACCGCCAGCTCTCTCTTGTGCTCAAGCGCCCCTCCGGCCGCGAAGCCTATCCCGGCGACGTGTTCTACCTCCACTCCCGGCTTCTCGAGCGTTCCGCCCGCCTGGACAAGGACAACGGCAACGGCTCCCTCACCGCTCTCCCCATCATCGAGACCCAGGCCGGCGACGTCTCCGCCTACATCCCCACCAACGTCATCTCCATCACCGACGGGCAGATCTTCCTCGAAACCGACCTCTTCAACCAAGGCATCCGTCCCGCCATCTCGGTCGGCATCTCCGTCTCCCGCGTCGGCTCCGCCGCCCAGCTCAAGGTCACCAAGCAAGTCGCCGGCAAGCTCAAGCTCGAGCTCGCCCAGTTCCGCGAGCTGGCCGCCTTCGCCCAGTTCGGCTCCGATCTCGACGCCCGCACCAAGGCCCAGCTCGACCGTGGCTCCCGCATCGTGGAGCTCTTCAAGCAGCCCGCCTTCAATCCCATCCCGATCGAAGTCCAGGCCGCCATCCTCTGGGCGATGCAGAACAAATACTTCGATTCAGTCTCCGTGCCCAAGGTCCTGGAAGCCTCCCAATCCCTCCAGGAGTTCCTCCTCGCCCGCAAAGGCGAGCTGCTCGGCAAAATCCTTTCCGAAGCCAAGCTGACTGAGGAAATCGAGGCCGGCCTGAAAAAGGCCCTCGACGAGTGGAAGACCACTTGGACGGAGTCCTGAGCCGCCACCCCTGCCTTTCGTCTGACGCCCACCGTCCGCACCCATGCCCAGCACCCGCGATATCCGCCGCCGCATCAAGTCGGTTAAAAACACCCGCCAGATCACCAAGGCGATGGAGTTGGTCGCGGCCTCGAAGATGAAGAAGGCCCAGCAGGCCGCCCTCGCCGGCCGGCCCTATGCGCTCCTGCTCGCGGACATCCTCGCCTCCATCTCCACCCGCGTCGAGGAGGTGCCCCATCCGTTTCTCATCCAGCGCGAGGTCAAGCGCCGCGGTATCCTTGTTGTCACCACAGACAAAGGTCTCTGCGGTCCGCTCAACTCAAACATGTTCCGCGTCCTCACCGAACTGCAGGACGAGGCCTCCTTCGTCAGCATCGGCCGCAAGGGCACCCAGTTTCTCGGCCGCACCCGCCGCTCCCTCCTGGCGGACTTCAGCGTCGATGACACCGTGCCCTTCGCCGTCATCCGGCAGATCGCCGAGTTTCTCATCCAGCAGTACCTCGAAGGCCACGTCGACACCGTCGAGATCCTCTACCCGCGCTTCGTCAACACCCTCGTACAGGAGCCGACCCTCCTCCAACTGCTCCCGCTCGAAAGCCTCGAGGCCGTCGTTGCCAAGCTCCGCGCCGCCGCCGGCCGCCCCGAGGCCACCCTCCGCGACGACCGCCAGATGCTCTTCGAGCCGAACATGATGACGGTTCTCGACCAGCTGCTGCCGCTTTTCATCAAGCAGGAAATTCACCAGTGCGTGCTCGACGCCAAGGCCTCCGAGCACAGCGCCCGGATGGTTGCGATGAAAACCGCCAAGGACAACGCCTCCAACCTCCTCGACGACCTCACCCTCGAATACAACAAGGCCCGCCAGGCCGCCATCACCCAGGAAATTCTCGAAATTGCCGCGGCCACCGCCTCCAATGCCTGAGGCCGCCCCGCCGCCCATCCTTTTTCGCCCATGAGCAACACCGGCAAAATCCTCCAAATCATCGGCCCGGTCGTCGACGCCAAATTCGACCCCGCCAACATCCCCGCCATCTACCAGGCCCTCGTCGTCAAGGTCGGCTCCGCCGCCGCCGCCGCCACCAGCGTCACCCTCGAGGTCCAGCAACACCTCGGCGAAGGCGTCGTCCGCGCCGTCGCCATGACCTCCACCGAAGGTTTGGTCCGCGGTATGGAGGTTGTGGATACCGGCGCCCCCATCTCCGTGCCGGTGGGCGAGGGGGTGCTCGGCCGCATCTTCAATGTCATCGGGGAGACCGTGGACGGCCGTGGCCCGGTCAAGGCGGACAAGCATCTGCCCATCCACCGCGAGGCCCCCAAGCTTGTGGACCAGGACACCCAGGCCCGCGTCCTTGAAACCGGCATCAAGGTCATCGATCTCATCTGCCCCTTCGTCAAGGGCGGCAAGGTCGGCGCCTTCGGCGGCGCCGGCGTCGGCAAGACCGTCGTCATCATGGAGCTGATCAACAACATTGCCAAGACCCACGGCGGCTTTTCCGTTTTCGCCGGGGTGGGGGAGCGCTCCCGCGAAGGCAACGATCTGTATCATGAAATGTCCGACGCTGGGGTCATCGACCAGAAGGATCTCTCCAAGTCAAAGGTGGCGCTCGTTTACGGCCAGATGAACGAGCCTCCCGGCGCCCGCATGCGCGTCGGCCTTTCCGCCCTCACCATGGCGGAGTATTTCCGCGATGAAAAGGGGCAGGACGTACTCCTCTTCATCGACAACATTTTCCGCTTTTCCCAGGCCGGTTCGGAGGTGTCCGCACTCCTCGGCCGTTCACCCTCGGCGGTCGGCTACCAGCCCACCCTCAGTTCCGAGATGGGTGCGCTCCAGGAGCGCATCACCTCCACCAAGAAGGGCTCCATCACCTCTTTTCAGGCGGTCTACGTGCCGGCCGACGACCTCACCGACCCCGCACCCGCGAACACTTTCGCTCACCTCGACTCCACCATCGTGCTCGAGCGCTCCATCGCCGAGCTGGGCATCTACCCGGCGGTCGACCCCCTCGCCTCCTACTCCAACGCGCTTGACCCCGCCATTGTCGGTGAGGAGCACTACGAGGTCGCCCGCGGCGTCCAGCGCGTCCTCCAGCGCTACAAGGACCTCCAGGACATCATCGCCATCCTCGGTCTCGACGAGCTCTCCCCGGAGGACAAGCAGACCGTCTTTCGCGCCCGCAAGATTCAGAAGTTTCTTTCCCAGCCCTTCAACGTGGCCGAAGTCTTCACCGGCTTCCCGGGCAAGATCGTCTCCATCCAGGAGACCGTCAAAGGCTTCAAGATGATCCTCGACGGGGAGCTGGATGATGTCCCTGAAAACGACTTCTACATGAAGGGTGCCATCGAGGAGGCGATCGAGGCCTCCAAGGTTACCGCCTGAGGCCCCCTTCACGGCCTGTCCTGATCATGCCACTACAGCTCGAAATCGTCACCCCCGAGGCCCGGGTTTACGAGGCCACCATCGACTCGGTGGTCCTGCCGACCACCACCGGTGAGATCGGTATCCTTCCCGGCCACATCCCGCTCGTCACCGAGCTGGAGGCGGGCGAGCTGCAGGTGCAGAAATCCGGCGGGGTCGAACTGCTGGCGGTGGGACACGGCTTCGCCCAGATTGAAGGCGACCGGGTTTCCGTCCTCGCCGAGTCCGCCATCACCGAAGAGGCGATCGACGAAAACGCCGTCGAGCAGGCCATGGAGCGCGCCGCCAAGGCCCTCCAAGATGCCACCGACCTCGACCCGGCCGAGATCGAACGCCTCGAAGCCCTCGTCCGCTTCGCCTCCGCCCAGCTCCTGCTCAAGAAAAGAAAGAAGGGCTGAGGAACGGGAGAAGAAAGGGTTGATTTCTCCAGACAATTGGCGACTATATTCTAGATCCTGCATCGGTCACTTCTCTCCTCCTGCCATGGTTTCAATACTCAAAGAAGGTTACGATGAGCTCACCAAGTGGTCGGCATCACCATGGCGACCTGTGTATGAAAAGAAACCGGAAGACTATCTGGCGGCCTCCTTTGGTTACATAAGCCATGGCTTCGCGAAGGCAAAAGCTTCTTTGGAAGCAGAACAAGCGAATGCAGAAGAACAAAGAGAAGGCCAACCCGAGCAACTCACCTTCTTCAACGACCATTGACCAAGTCGTTGAGGAAAAAGTTCGCTCAGCCATTGAAAAACAGGTTGCAGGGCTGAGCGTCTCCCGGGAGGAGTTCTTTGCTGGACCAGCTCCTCCTCCTGAGTTTGCGGAACGGTACGAAAAGTTGCTGCCCGGCTTTATGGCGAGAACCATGGCCATTGCCGAAGCTGAGCAGAGCAATCGATGGCAGGCAATCAAGCGCCGAGATTTCTTTGATTTTTTGCGGGTTCTAGCAGGAATGGGTGGGGCGGTCGGCATTACAGCCTTCTTGGTTTGGATCGGCTACAAACTCATAACGGGTGGTCACGAAATCATGGGACTGGTGTCGCTGGTTGCTGCGGTCGTACCGTTCCTTACGACCGTGTTCCTTGGACGAAAACCAGACAAAGAGACCAAGGGCTCGAAATCATAGAGTCCCTTGATTGCATACCGAATCAAACGGTACCTTGCGCTCAAGAAAAAGGCCGTGGATCGGGCGATCCACGGCCTGAGCAAAAGGCGAAAAAAGCCGGATCAGCTTCGGGCGGCGAGGGCTTGGCGGATCAGCTCATCGAGCCGGTCTGCCCCCCCGGCGCCGACCATGCCTTCGACGACTTTCCCATCTGCGTCGATGACGTACATGGTGGGAATGCCGGAGACGTTGTAGAGGGTGCGCGGGATGTCGGTCTCGGCGCCACGGCCGGCGGGGTCGTGGGCAAAGAGGACGGCAAAGTCATCACCCCGGGTCTCGATGAAGCGATCAAAGGCGGCGCGGTTGTCCCAGACGTTGAGAGCGAGTACAGTCACGCCCTCGGTGTGGGTGCGGGCGACTTCGTCGACCTTGGGCAGCGCCCGGAGGCAGGGGCCGCACCAGGTGGCCCAGAAATCAATCACCACCACTTGGCCGCGGAAGTCGGATAGTCGGAGTTCGCGACCGTCAGCGGTGACGGCGACGAAGTCAGGGGCCTCCACGCCGGCTTCGAGCAGGGGCGGGCGGGGCGGGCGCTCACCAGCGGGGGGCGCTCCACCGGCGGTCATGCGAATCGCGGGAATCGGCCGGGTCGTGGGCTTGAGCACGAGGCTGGTGCCGTTGGGAGCGATCTCGGCCACGAGGCGGCGCTCGCCGATGGTGAATGCGCGGCGGGCGTCGCGCACGGTGCGCTGATCGCCGTCGACTTCAGTGATCAGCCAGAGCGGATCGCCGGCTTCACCGCCGCCGACGGGGTTGTTGTCGTCGTCGAGGGCTTTGTTGAAGACAGCGTCGTTGTCGTTGTCGACCAGCCAGACCTTGTAGGTGGTGCCGTCGAGTTCGAGACTGCCGGTCATGGAGGTGGCGCGGCGGTAGCCGAAGGTGAGCTCACCTTGGTTGAGCAGGCCGAAGAAGAGGAGCTGGTAGGGCTGTTTCGAGCCGTCGGCATAACGCGCCTCGCTCTTCACCACCGTGCTGAGGCGGGCGGCTTGGATGCCGTCGCGTTCCATCCGGCGGACCATGGCGAATTTGCCATCGCCCTCGTTGGCGAGGTTGCCGTCGCGCTTGGAGTCGAGGAAGAGCTGGAAATCACCTGAGACCGCGTCGGGCGTGACCAAGGCAAAGGTGAAGGATGCGTCTTCGGCGTCACCGAGGGTGATCTGCCCGTAGTGGACCTTGCCGTCATAGGCGGGCTCGGTATGGATGTGGGCGGGGCGCTCGGTGGACAACGCCAAGTCGGTGTTGTAAAAGCGCATGTTGCCCCAGAAGTGGCCGCCTTCGATCCATTCGGTGTGCTCGGGGGTGAGGGAAAGCCGGATTTCTTCGGCGTGCAGGCCGAGGCCAAGAAAAGCGGCCGCGGCGGTGATGAGGATGGGTTTTCGATGCATAGAAACGTTGGTTGGATTGGGCTGGGATTCGACCGGGTGTGGTCGGTGTGAGCTAGAGCAAGATGAACAAAGAAAGGGCCGGCTCGGGAAGGTTCCCGGCCGGCCCCGAAAAGGCGTTTATTAAAATTCGGTTCGTACGGTTAGATTATAGGTCCGGCCGCGTGGGCTGTGAAATCCGCCGTCGTAATTCCAAGTGGTGGTGGCGGGCGGTGGATCGCGGTCGAGAAAGTTCTGCACCGCGAGGCTGACTCGCATCCAATCCGTGAACCGGTAGGACATGCTGACGTCCACGGTGGTCCAGGAGGATACACGCTCGGTGGGCCGCATCAGCGATCCCTGGAAGTTTACAAAGAGAGAGGCGCCGAAATCTTCATAATCATAGAAGAGGGAGCCGATTGCTTTGTACTTCTGGGGAAAACCGAAAGAGCCACGGCGGTCCTCAAGTGGGTCGCCCGGATTGAGCGCGATACGATAGCTTTTCACGTAGGTTCCGAAGGCATTCAAGCGCCAGCGGCCGTAGTCCTGCCACGGGAGCAGATAAGACATGTTAACATCGATGTTCTCGGTAATGGTGAGTCCGAAGTTGGCGAAACGGATGTCGAGGGTTTGGACCCGTCCGGGCAGTCCCTGCTCGATGTCCTCGGGAGTCTGCGGTTCGCGGATGACGCGGTCGGGGAAGAGGCTTTCGTTTTGCAGCACCAGGTTTTGGTTGAAATTCCCGGTAAGGTTTTCCTGCTCGATGCGGTTGTAGCTGGCGCCGATGGAAAAGCCTTGCAGAAAGTCAGGGCTGAAAACGAAGCCGAAGTTCCAAGTCTCGGAGGTTTCCGGTTCCAGATCGGGAAAAGAGCCGGTGATTAGCTCCATGGGATAGTTCTCGCCGCGGGCGGGATCAAAAACATTGGCCACGCGCTGCTGTTCGGGGCGTTCCAATTCAGAAAGGGCGGGTGCCCGGAAGCTGGTGCTGTAGGAACCTCTCAGCAGCAGCGAGCGTACCGGCAAGTAGCGAAGAGCCAGCTTTGGATCGGTGGTGCTGGAACCGCGGTTGTCTCGCTCATAGCGGCCCGCTGGGTGGAAAGAGAGGCCATAGAACCCAGGGGTGCGATTTTCCGCTCCGATAATCGGGACCATCGCTTCAGCAAAAATAGCAGTATTATCACGGCTTTGCTTGCTGACTTCATCCAAAATGATCGAAGGAATATCGGTGGTGCGGAGGCGGTCTTGGTTGCGGTGCTCAAATCCGACCAAGACGGTCACCGGCCCGCCGGGCAGGTCGAAAATATCTCCGCTGATGGTGGCGTCAAAGGTCGTCAGCTTCACCGTGGAGTAGTCTTCACGCTCGTTGATTATCGAGCGGTAGAGAGCCGGATCATTGACCGGGCCAACGGCTCGCACGTCCGCAAAGAGGTTCAATGTCTGAGCGGGATCGGTGTTACGGAGAATTTCCACCAGCCGTTGGTTGTCCACGTTCGGCTGCGCATCGAGAGTCAGACGTTGAATATTGTGGAGGAGACCGACCTCCCAGTCCCAGCGGCCATCAATGCGACCTTCCAGACCGAGAAAAGCACGGTAGTTGACCGTTTTGGGACTGAACTCGCGCGAGCCGAGTTCGAGGTGGACCATCACCATGCCGAGGTCCTGATTGAACGGATTGAAGGGATTCTCTGCGGGAATGATGGTGCCTCTGAATCCAGTGGGCGCACTGGTGACGGGGGGATTCGCGAGCATGGATCCGCGGGTGCGGGTGGCGGAGAACTCCGCGATAATATCAAGATCGCTGTGGGCGTCGAAGACCAGGCGGGTGCTGGCGCCATAGCGTTCGGTGGGCGTGATCAGCGAATAGAGATCCGCGGTCGCGTAGGGGGAGGTTTGACCGGCGGTGGCGTTGAAATCGTCACGCGTCAGAGTGGTGCCGTCTTGCCCGGGAGGAACCAAGGCTGCGTTGGCTGGAGTACCGTTGGGGTTGAAGACGCCTTCCAACGGCACCCCGCCCAGGGAAGTGATGCGCAAGGGGTAGCCGATTGGGGAAAGCCCACCGCCGGCGGAGAATTCACGATCACTGGCGAAGAGTGCCTTGCGGTCGTAGTAATCCACATTTAGAAAGCCCTGTAAGCGACCTTGGACGAAACCAGTGGTGAGACCATACCTGCGCTCGGAAGCACCACCCCGGTGGGTGCCGCCGAGGGAGACGAGCAACTCCGAGCCGACGTAATCGCGCTTGAGCACGATATTGATAACGCCGGCAACCGCGTCGGAGCCATAAATGGCGGAAGCACCGTCAGCCAGGACTTCGATGCGCTCGATCATGCCAAGTGGAATGGTGTTGAGATCGACAAAACTTTGTTGAGTGGGTGTCCCGGTGTTGCCGATGCCCGACTCCGAATAGCGCCGGCCGTTGATAAGCACGAGCGTGGCGTTGGTGCCAAGGCCGCGGAGACCTGCGCCGGACTGGGCGGGTTGGCGGATGCCAAAAGCGGGGTTTTCGTCGTTGGGTACGGCCTGGCGTCCTGCTCCCGCGCCGGAAAAGTTCATCGGCAGGTTGCGGATGAACTGCTCCAGGGTGGGGAATCCGGATCGGTCAATGTATTCACGGTCGAACGTCATCACCGGGCTGGGGCCCTCGATGTCGATGGGGCGGAGGCGGGAGCCGGTCACGCGGACGCGGTCGAGCTCGACGGTGTCGGCGTCGGTTTCCTCGAGGGCGTTTTCCACCTCGTCCTGGGCGGGGATGGCGGGGGTTTGGGAAAAACCGGTTGAAACCGGGAGGAGCGCAAGCATCAGGGCCGAGAAAAGGGCCGCGAGCCGGCTCAAGAAGGCAGTCGTGGTTTGATCTTTTTGGAATCGGGTCGTTAACATCGTTCGTTGGATGGCGTGGGTTTCGGTCATGGAACCAGCTTAGTGCCGTGGGGCAGCTGGGGTGGATTGCCGACGGGGTTCGGCAGCGTCTAGCCTGTCGGCCTTGGTTTTAAGCAAAGTCGATGCCGGGCGCAATAGTCCGAAAGGCCTATTTCGCGGCGGGGTTCCGCGTGATGCCGGGCCGAGGACAGGCTCCCGGGTTGCCAGGGCGACGGCCGCCCCCCAACTTCAAGCCATCGCCATGTCCGCCCAGCCCAACATCACCACTGTGGAAGTAATGGAAGCCGCCCTTGCCAATGCCGCGATGGAGCGGCCCCGGGTCCTGCGGCGGGCGGCGGACCTGGAGGCACTGGCCCGGCGGACTGCCTCCGAGCCCGGGCCCCGGGTGGTCTTTCAGCGCATTCTGACCGAGGCTCGCGCGCTCGAGGAGGCACCTTTGCTGAAACGCACACTGGAGGGGCGTCGCCTGCTGGCGGTGTCGCGGGAAGCGGTCCGGCGGGTGTTGGCGCTTTCCCTGGCTGGGCGGATCACCGGGGAGGAGGCATTTGCCCGGCGGGTGGAGCGGGAGTTGGTCGCGTTGGCGGATTTTCCCGACTGGAACCCGCCCCACTTTCTCGACACCGCGGAACTGGCCCTGGCGGTGGCGGTGGGTCTGGACTGGTGTCATGACCGGATCGGAGAGGAGAACCGAAACCGGATCGCCCAGGCCCTGCTGGACAAGGCATTGGTGCCGGGGCTGGCCTGGAAGACGATGTCCAACAATTGGGGGCAAGTCTGCCATGGAGGACTGGCCGCGGCAGCCGTGGCGGTGGCGGATCGCTTCCCCGAAGTGGCCCGGCAAACCCTGTGGCGGGCGGTTGCGGAAGTTCCCCTCTCCATGGCCGCCTACGCGCCCGACGGCGGTTATCCCGAAGGACCCGGGTACTGGTCCTACGGCACCACCTACAACGCCGTCCTTATCGAGGTGCTGGAAGCATTTCTGGGGACCGATTTCGGGCTCGACCGGCTGCCGGGCTTCCGGGCCGCCGGCGATTTTCTGCTCCACGCCACCGGCCCGACCTTGCAGGTGTTTAATTTCGCCGACGGCGCGGAGTCTTCCCGCCGCTGCCCGGGTTTGCTCTGGTTTGCCCGCCGTTTCGGGACGCCGCTCCTTCCGGCCTGGTCCGCCGAGGCCGAGCTCATGTGCGGCCAAGGGGCGGGGGACTGGCGCTCCTATGACTTCCCCTTTGCGCTGCTCTGGCTGCCCGAAGCAGATAAACCGGCCTCCGCACCCGGCCTCGACTGGAGCACGATCGAGGGTGCCGTGCCCGTGGCGATGCACCGGTCGGACTGGGAGGACCGCGGAGCCCTCTACTTGGGCATCAAAGCCGGTTCGCCGGCCGGCCCGCACGGCCACATGGATGGGGGCGGCTTCGTGTTCGAAGCCGCCGGGGTGCGCTGGGCGGTGGATTTGGGCATGGAGCCCTACCACGGCCTTGAAGCCCGGGGGATGAAACTCTGGTCCTCGGACCAGGACAGTGACCGCTGGCGGGTTTTCCGGCTCAACAGCCTCAGCCACTCCACCCTGGCGATCGACGGCGGCCTCCAGGTGGCCGCGGGGCGGGCGGAGATCGTGGACCACCGCGGCGGGTCGTTTCCACGGACGATCGTGGATTTGACCTCCCTCTATGCCGACCATGCGGCCCGGGTGCGCCGCGTTTTCGCCCTCCCCGAGCGGCGCCGGATGCTCTGCCGTGATGAACTGGCGGGACTTCGAAAAGGGGCCGTCGTCCGCTGGGCGATGGCAACCCGCGCCTCCATCGAGATCGAAGGAGCGGTGGCCGTTCTGCGCCAGGAGGACCGGGAGTTGCGTTTGGTCGCCCGGGGCGAGGGGATTGGTCCGTGGGAGGTGATCGATGCCTCAAAACCCCCGGCCGAGTGGGATTCCAACAATCCCGGCCTGTCGCTGCTGACTTTTTCCGCCAGCGCCCCGGCGGCGGGAGAGCTGTCCTGGACGGTGGGCCTTTTCCCGGAGGCCGAGGCTCCCGCCCCTGACGATCCGGTCTGGCAGGACTGGCAGGCGAGCCTGGCGCCTGCGGGTGGGAGCTGATACCAGCCCCGCCACCGGCTCTTACCAACGTCCCCAGCCGGGCGACCCGGCGGCCACGATGCCGATTTGTACCCGGCCTACGCCGCTGCCCGAGCAGGAAACCTCCCGGTCACGCGGCAGGATGAGGAACTGATCCGCTCGCAGTCGGGCCGCCGCCACCAGCAGGATGGACGGGTTTTTCACCGCGAAGCAAATGCTGCCGCCGCCGGCGCCCTCCGGTTCCCGCCAGTAGCCGATCACGGCCGTCTCGCCTTGGTAAATGGTCACCAGGCGCTGCCAGCCTCGCCCGGCCATCACCCGGTCGAGTTCGGCCAGTTCCTCCGCTCCCAGGTCTACCGGTGAAATACCGCCGGCTGATCGGTGCAGGCTGACCCGGGCGGCACTCAGGGCCGCCGATACTTTCCTGACTTCAGGAGGAAGATCCGTGCGCGCCAGTCCATGCCGCAGCAGGGCGATGGCCAACGGACCCGCGCTGAGACGAATGCCGTGCCCCCCTTCCGGCTCCGCAGCGAGCGTTTCGCTCATCAGCCGGGTGTCGGGTGCCAGCGAATACAGCTTCGTCCAGTGACGAACCCCATAAACCAGGGCCGCCAACAGCAGCGCGGTGGTGCCGAGGGCGAGGAGCGCCCCGGGACGGGAGCGGGAAAGGGGGTAGGGCTGAGTGGACACGGCGGGTAGCGGGGCCTTGGGGCGGTGTGGCTTCAGCCGCCGACAGCGGCCGCCGCACGCCGCAACGGCTCGATGGGCAGTCGTTCGGCGACAGCCGCGAGTTGTTCGGGATGGATGGAGCCCGCAATATTAACCACGATCACTTCCCGGACCGCGTCCACCACTGTGACCACAAGGCCGTAAATGCGGTCCTCCTCTCCCAGGCGGAGATGGATGCCGACGTGGGTTCCGTCGCCTTCCCGTACCTCCACCGTACGGACCCAGCCCTCGGCTTCGAGCCGGTCCTGGAGCGAGGCGATTTGGTCGAGCGCGGATTCGCGGCCGGCGTTGTCCAGCTCGGTCACGTGGACCTGCACGTGGTGGAGGCCGCGAATGATATCCGCGAGATGGGGATCGGACCGCCCGACGATGGCCGCGGAAATCCGGAGGACGCTCGGCGGCAGATTGATCTGCACACAGGTGCCGCCTTTGGCCGCGGGGTAAAGCTTGGGCAGATCGATTCGACCGGGGTCGGTCCCGGCGATTCCGAGAGGGACGGCCGCGAGCATGGCGGCGGCGAGCAGGATGGTGAGTGGCGTGGAGTTTGGCATCGTTGGAGGGGGTTGAGTTGGATGGTGCGGTGTGCGGTTGAACGCGTTTTCTATCCTCATTACCCCGCCGAACGGCCCGCAGTTGCAGAATTTGGCCAAAACCGTTTTCCGCCGCCGCCCTTCCGGCAATTTGACCCGGGACGCAAACCGGATTTCATTCGTCTGAGCCGGCGGGAACATGCCGGACTCAATTCAGCTCAAATTAGGACGACATTTTGAAATGGTGCGTCGCCTCTTTATAGGATTTGCCCTCGCCGTTCTGGCGGCCGTCGGCCTGCAGTGGGTCGCCCCGAGGGCTTTGCCGGAGTCTTCCTTCGGGGCGGAACCCATCCTTGCGCCTGTTTCCCAAGGCGTTGATCGTGAAGCGGCGGGAGCGTCCCCGCCGGATTTGACCGCAGCGACCGCGGGTGAGGACGGCCTCGGTGATTTCGGCGGCCTGCCGCCGACCCGATTCGATCAAAACTTCGCCGGAGCGACCCTGCTCGCGGAGCGTTTCGAGGTCTTGCCCGATGGACTATTGCTGCGCCTTCGCCTCTTCGAGGACGAGGACGATCCCTTCCGCTATTACCGGCTCGAAGAGCGTTTCACCCTTGCAGAAAACGGGCGCGACCTGCGGCCCGTTTCCAGCCAGGCCATGCTGGCGGATCGCCTGGCCGTCGGCATTCCCGAAGGAGTCAGCCGGGAGGACGTGCTCCAAGCCCTCGCCGGCCTCGGCTACCCGGCGGAGCGGCTCACCCCCACCTCGCCCGTGGTCCAACTCCGTCTGCCAAAAGTCACGCTCGATGCCGTGCCGGAAGCCCTCGCCGTCCTGGCCGAGGCCTTTCCTGGTCTCGAAGCCGAGCCGGATTTCGTTCATTTTCCCGGAAACCTGCCCAACGACTGGCGGCCCGCCGAGCTCTGGGGGCTCACCCGGGTCGAGGCTCCCGCCGCTTGGCGCACCACCACCGGCAGCGCCCAGGTCGCCGTCGCGGTCATCGACTCCGGCATTGACCTCCAGCACCCGGACCTGCGCCCCAATCGCTGGATCAACCCCGGCGAAACCCCCGCCAACGGGATCGATGATGACGGCAATGGCTTTGTCGACGACATCAACGGCTGGGACTTCGTGGACAAGAACAACGACCCCCGCGATCTCGAAGGCCACGGCACCCACGTGGCCGGAACCATCGGCGCCGTCGGCAACAACAATCGCGGCATTGTGGGGATGAACTGGACGGTGCGGCTGATTGCCCTGCGGGTCGGCGACCGCCGGTTCCCCAATTCACTCACCATCCAGGCCCTCGACTACACCACCGACCTGCGCAACCGCGGTATCCGGGTGGTGGCGACAAACAATTCCTACGGGTCGGAGAGTTTCAGCAGCTTGAGCCGCTCCGCCATCGCCCGCTCCCGCGATGCCGGCATCCTTTTCGTGGCCGCGGCGGGCAATGAAAGCACCAACAACGACTCCACCCCGCACTACCCCTCCAGCTACAATGTCGCCAACATCATCGCGGTGGCCTCGTCCAACACCGCCGACCGGTTGTCGAGCTTTTCCAACTACGGCCAATCCTCCGTGCACCTCGCCGCGCCCGGGACCGCCATCTACTCAACCATCCCCGGCGGCGGGTACGACTACAAGAGCGGCACCTCCATGGCCACGCCAATGGTCGCCGGAGCCCTCGCTTTGCTCGCCGCCGCCGAGCCCACCCTCAGCTGGCAACAAGCCCGCACCCGGCTTCTCGAGTCGGTCGATCCGCAGCCGTTGCTGATCAACCGGGTCTCCTCGGGCGGCCGCCTCAACGTCCGGCGCCTGCTGGGCATGGATCCGGCCAAGCTGGAGGTTGAGGTCGTCCGTCCCGCCGGCCGGATCGTGCACCTGCCGGACTCCGGCCACCCCCTGCCTCTCGACGTCCAAGTGGGTGGTGCCGCCGCCGGAAGTGTCAGCTACGCCTGGTCGGTGATCGAGGGTGGATCAGTCGGATTCGACCCGGTCGACGCCGCTTCCACCCAGGCCACCTTCACCGGTGACGGGGTTTACCGCCTGCGGGTCGAGGCGAAGGCGGGAGATGCCTCCGGTTCCGCCGACCGGGTCGTGGTGGTCGGGCCGATCCCCGCGGTGGAAAACGGCCTCGTCGCCCACTGGACCTTCGACGAAGCGGGCGGCAATGCCCTCGACCAGAGCGGAAGCGGCCGTCATGGGCAGCTCCAGGGAGCGAGCCGCGTCGATCAGGGCCTGGTCGGCCGGGCCGCTTATTTCGACGGCGTCTCCTCCAAAATCTCCTTCAGCGCCCCCCAGCTCACCCGGATGACCTTGGCCGCATGGGCCCGGGCCGAGTCCGCCGGCAACAGCATCTTTCCCCGCATCATCAACCTCCCCAATTACCTGCTCTACTACGGGCAGCAGTTCGGCGGGGAAGACGCCAATGACGACACCTTGAAATTCTTTGCTGAAAAAACCAACCAGGACGGCGTCTGGTATTCCCCGCCCAAAGGCGTCCGGCGACATGCCTGGACGCATACCGCGGCCACCTACGACAGCACCGTGCCGGGCGGCTTCCCCCGGCTCTACCTCGATGGGGAGCCCCAGGTGGTGGGGGTGCAGGTCAATCCCACCGGCGTGCAGCGCAGTAGCGCCGGCACCGGCTATCTCGGCGAAAACGGCGAAGGCACCCGCGCCTGGCATGGCACCCTTGATGAAGTGCGCATTTACGATCGGGAGCTGACTCCCACCGAAATCGCGCTCCTCCTCCTGCAGCCGCTCCGGCGCAGCGGAGTCACGACCGGCCTCGACCTCGAACTCAAGGCCGGTGAACCCATGCCTGGCAGCGAACTCCGCCTCGCGGTCGGTTTTGACGGGTCTCCTCCGCCTGAAATCACCTACCGCTGGTCGCTCGCTCCCGGCTCTCCGCCCGCCGTGACCTCGGGGGCCGCCGGCCAGGAATTCACGGCCATTTTCTCCGAACCCGGATCTGCCGGCATCACCCTGGAAATTTCCGGCGCGGGCTGGAGTGTGTTTTTGGGTAAAACGCTCCAGATCACGACCGGCGGATCCACCCCGTCCTTCCCGCCGCCGGGCCAAGGCTCGGTTTCTTCCGCCCAGTTGTTGAACCTTTCCGCCCGCGCCCAAGTTGGTTCCGGGGCGGGGGTGTTGATCGGTGGTTTTGTCATCGAGGGGCAGGGGCCGCGCACGCTCATCCTGACCGGCAAAGGCCCTTCGCTTCCCGAGGGAGCGCTCGGGTCGCCGGTGCTTGCCGACCCCCGCCTGCAGCTTTTCGGCTCGGACGGACTCATCACCGCAAACACCTCTTGGCTCAACCTCGGCGAGTCTTCCGAAGGTCTGGAGGACTTCGGCTTCAGCAACGACCATCCCGGCGAGGCTGCTCTGGTCGTCACCCTCGACCCCGGTGTCTACACCGTGCACCTCTCCGGGGTCGATGGCGGCGAGGGCATCGGGCTGATGGAGATTTTTGATCGGGATGCCATCGAGGGCAGCGGCTCCGAAAGTTCGCGCCTGACCAATCTCTCCGCCCGGGCCCGTGTCGCCACCGGCGCCCGGCAACTCATCGGCGGCCTTGTCATCGGCGGCACCGGCACCGGCTACTTTCAACTCAATGGGATCGGTCCCTCCCTGGCGCAGTTTTTTGGCTCCGGGGCTCTTGCCGATCCCCGGATCACTCTCTTTTCCGGCAGCACGGCGCTGGCCACCAACGCTGCTTGGAAGGAAGGCGAAGATGCCGATCTCGCCGCGACCTCCCCTTTTGCGCCCAAGCTGGATGAAGAGGCCTCTCTGCTGATGGCGCTGGAGCCGGGGGCGTTCACCCTTCAGCTCCGGGACGTCGACGGCCAGGAAGGCATCGGCCTGGTCGAAATTTACGCCCTGCCGGATCCATCAACGCAGTAGACACAAAAAAACCCGCGGCGATCGCGGGCGATTTCAGCCGGTCGGAAGGCGTGCGCGGATCAGAACAGCGAGAGGGCGTGGGCGCTTTCCATCGCCACCCAGGCGAAACCGAGCAAAACCAGCCCGAGAAAGCCGTAGGCGGCGAGTTTGCGGCGGCGCAGGCTGCGTTCGTAGCGATCCGGATTGGTCTGGCGGAAGCCGCTTTCGGCCAGAAAGCTTACAAACTGGACATTGCTGGTCGGGGAAACGCCGCGCGTGCATCCCACCAGGGAGCTTTGCCCGACTTGGGGCTTGCGGAGCTTGTTTAACCACCAGCGTGTCATACCGTCTTCAGTCATCGGCCATCCGCAGGGGGAAGCAAGCGACTTTTTCGATTTGGCCCCATTTAACAGATTTGTTTCAACTAACGCGCTTTGAAAATTACCACGCGTTCCATTCGCCGGGCAAAAGGCGAGCGTATCCTGGTTGCGGTTACAGCCTATGACTGCCCCATGGCCCGGCTGGCGGGCCGGGCCGGAGTCGATCTCATCCTTGTCGGCGACTCCGTCGGCACGACCCAACTCGGTTTTGATTCCACCGTTCCGGTTACGCTGGACATGATGGTTCACCACTCCGCCGCGGTGGCACGGGCCCGCCCGGAAGCGCTGGTCGTGGCAGACCTGCCTTTTGCCGAAGCCTGGCTCGGTAGGGAAACGCTCCTGCGCTCCTGCCGCCGGCTGATCCAGGAAGGCGGGGCCGAGGCGGTGAAAATTGAAGGTGGCGCCGACCTTGCTCCCGACATCGCCGTCCTGGTGGCGGCCGGCATCCCGGTCCTCGGCCACATCGGGCTGTTGCCCCAACGGGTCCACGAGCTGGGCGGCTACCGTCGTTATGGCCGCACCGAAGCCGGCCGCCAGCGCTTGCTGGCGGACGCCACCGCCTTGGAGGAGGCCGGCTGCTTTGCCCTCATCGGCGAAATGATCGAGCCGACGGCGGCCGAGGCCCTCACCGCCGCGCTCAAGGTGCCGTTCATCGGGATCGGCTGCGGCCCCGGTTGTGATGGGCAGATTCTCGTCCTCAACGATCTGCTCGGCCTCACCCCCTCGCCGCCCTCGTTTGTCCGCACCTATGCCGATCTCGGCACCGCCGTGGAGCAAGCGCTGCGTGCTTATGGGGAAGATGTCCGTGAGCGCCGCTTTCCTTCCTCCTCCACCGGATCTACGGAGGAGCCCTTGTGAATATCTGCATCCTTGGCGCCGGGGCCTGGGGCACCGCGATGGCGTTGCACCTGCTCCGCGGCGGGCACTCCGTCAGCCTGGTGACCCGCCGCATCGAGCAGGCCCTCGATCTGGCGTATGAAAAGGAGAACCGTGATTACCTGCCCGGATTCACACTGCCCGCCGATCTCCAGATCGGTCATGAGGTCAAGCCGGTCTTGATGGAGGCGGCGGTGGTGTTGCTGGCCAGTCCTTCTCATGGGATCCGCGATTGGGCCGACGCCGTGCGGGCGGGGTTGGATTCGGCCCGGCAGCTCAAGGCGGTGGTCAGTCTGAGCAAGGGCCTGGAAGTGGAGACCCTGCTGCGCCCTTCGGAAATCCTGGCCGCCGCGCTCCCCGACCTGCCCCGGGGGGCGCTCGCCGGCCCCACCTTTGCCACCGAAGTCGCCCGCGGTGCGCCGACCGCCATGGTCTTGGCCGGATCGGGTGGGGAGGAGCTCTGGCGCTCCCTGCAAGAGGCCTTCAGCTCACCCTCACTCCGGATTTACCGCAGTCCGGATCTGGCCGGGGTCGAGCTGGGGGGTTGCCTGAAAAACATTTACGCCATCGCCGCCGGTTGCTGCGACGGGCTCAAGCTCGGAGACAACGCCCGCGCCGCCCTCGTCACCCGCATGCTCGCTGAGATGGTCCGGCTCGGTGAGGCCCTGGGGGCTTCGCCGGACACGTTCCACGGTCTCAGCGGGGTGGGGGACTTGGTCGCTACCTGCTATGGAGACTGGAGCCGCAACCACGGGTTCGGCCAACGGATCGGCGCCGGCGAGCCGGTTAAAAACCTCATCGAAGGCCGCAAGACCGTGGTCGAAGGTTACCGCACCACCCTCGCTTTCCACCGGCTCTGCCGGCAGAGAGACCTCGCCGCTCCGGTCCTCGAGCAGGTCCATGCCATCCTCTACGAGGATCGTTCACCCCGCGAAGCCTTGGCGGAGCTGATGAACCGCCGTCTTCGCGAGGAATGAGAGCCGCCGCCATGAATACCACTTTGCTCCGCCGTCTTCTTCCTTGGATCTTCGGCAGTCTCGGCGCCATCGCCGCCGCCGGCTGCGCCTCCCTGCCGGGAGTCTCCGTTCCACCGGCGGTGATGGACGAACCGGTCGTGGTCCCGACGTATGATCGCCAGATCCGCAACTGGGAGCGCCGCTACGCGGGTCGTGACTATCCCCGCCACTCCCTCGCCGAACCCGCGGCCATCGCCGAAAATCTGCTCGCTTTCCAGAATGCCGACGGCGGCTGGCCCAAGGATCTCGACTATCTCCGCATCCTCTTCCCGCACGAGCGGGAAGCGCTCCGCCGCGTCGGAGCCGGCCCCAGCACCCTCGACAATGATGCCACCACCACGCACCTGGCCTACCTCGCCGCCCTCTACCAACGTACCGGCGACACCCGCTATCGCCGCGCCGCCGAGCGCGGGCTGGACTGGATCTTCCTAACCCAGCGTGAGAGCGGGGGCTGGCGGGGTGCGGATGTCGATGCAATCACCTTCAACGACGACCTCATGGCCCATGTCATGCACCTGCTCCACGACATCGAGCAATCCGCCGACTACCTGGCCTGGCTTGACGGCACTCGGCGCGGCCGGGCTTCCGCCGCCCTCACCCGGGCCCTCGCCTGCGTGCTCCGGTCGCAAGTCGAGATCGAGGGCCGCCTCACCGCCTGGGGCCAGCAGCACAGCCACGAGACTTTCGAACCCGTCGAGGCGCGTAGCTACGAGTTGCCGGGGCTGACCGCCAACGAGTCGGTCGGGGTGGTCCGCTATCTGATGCGGCTGGAGGATCCCGGCGATGCGATCATTGCGTCGATCGAGGCGGCCGTGCACTGGCTGCACGACGCCCGGCTCGAGGGCATCCGGATCGACTGGGTTCCGATCGAGCCGGTGCGGTTTCGCTGGCACACTGCCCGGTCCCAGCCCGTCGTGATCGAGGATCCGCAGGCCGATCCCGTCTGGGCCCGCTATTACGAAATCGATACCGGCCGGCCGTTTTTCGCCGATCGCGACGGGGTCAAGGTCTATGCGCTGGAGGAAGTCGGTCTCGAGCGCCAGACCGGTTACGCTTGGTATGGGACGTGGCCCGCATCCTTGCTGGAGCACGACTACCCGGCTTGGCGCGACCGCCACGGCCGGCCCTGCGTGATTTCGGGGCGTTGAAACGCCGCCCGCCGCGTCGCTCAGTTTTCGAGGATTTCGACCTCGTAGCCGTCCGGGTCGGTGATGAAAGCCATCTTCATGCCGCCGGAGGTGAACTTGGTTTTCCAGTCGCCCGGCCAGACCTCGACCCCGGCATCGGCCAGCTTTTGGCAGTACGCCACGATGTCGTCCACGCCGATGCAGGTGTGCATGAGGTCCTCGGGAAACTCCACTTTGAAATCGGGCGAGTAGGTCAGCTCCAGCATGTGGTCGTTGCCGGGCAGCTCGAGGTGGACGATCTGGTTGCCGGCGGGGGACTTGTCGCTGCGCTTTTTCACCTTGAAGCCGCAGTGGCGGCAGTACCAGTCGATGGAGCCTTCGAGGTCGGAGACGCGGATGCGGGTATGAAGAAATTTGATCATGGCTCGGCAGGTTAACGCGGGTGAGGCCGATTGCCAATGGATTTTCCTCTTCGCGAAAACCCGCTGCGCTGCCCATGCTCCGCCAAGCCGGCGGCCGGTCCACCCTGTCCAGCGCCCGACCGTGCATTTCACCGATTTGTCACCGAGCGGCCACACCTTCGCCACAAGGTCAGTCTAGAATCCGCCGCCGTTTCGGGTTGCTGCGGGGCTCCCGGCCGGACCGGCCACCCCCCGCTGCCAGCCTGCCCAGCTATCCAACGAATCCACACATGAACACCAAACGATTGAAAACCCTCAGTCTTCTCGCCGCCCTCGGGCTGGCGGCCCTGCCGACCGCGCAGGCCGACACCAAGGCGCTCATCAACACCCTCCGCGAAAACGGAGTCCTCACCCAGGAACAGGCCGACCGCCTCCTCGGCTCGACCGTGATCGTGACGCCCAACCGGCCCACCGTGAGCGAGCTCAAGATCCGCGGCCGTATCCAGGGTCAGTTCGCCTATGTCGACGGCAGCAACAGCAACTTCTCCGGCAGTCCGAGCAACTACAGCACCTTGGAGATCCGCCGCGCCCGACTCGGTGTCCAAGGGCGGCTTTTCGATGACTACCGCTTCCAGATCGAGATGAACACCCTGCCCAGCGGGGTGGATCTCAACTCGGCCTTCATCAGCTGGCACGGCGTGCCCGAAGCCAACATCATCATTGGCAAAGCCAAGCCCCGCTTCGGCCATGAGGAAAACACCTCCTCGGCCAGCATCCTCACGATGGAACGGAGCAACCTCACCAACATCTTCCAGGGCGGCAAGCCGGTCGGCGTCCGGGTGACCGGCCGGATGGATGCCTTCGACTACTACGCGGGCTTCTTCAACTCCACCAGCACCAGCGGCACGGTCAACGCCAACGGCATCAGCCGCTACTACTGGAATGGCAGCGTCGGCCTCGACCTCGCCAAGCTGATGGAAAACGGCCCCAACATTCGCTTCCGCCTCGATGCCCTCCACAACCCGAACAAGCAGTCCGGTTACGCCTTCGACCACGCGGTCGCTTTCAGCACCCACGGCAAGTTCGGCGACTTCGACCTCCGGATGGAGTATATCTGGGGCAAGCAGACCCGCATTGGCGGCGATCCCGTCACCAAGGGCTGGTACTTCATGCCTTCCTATCGCTTCACCCCGCATCTCGAAGGCGTCTTCCGCTTCGAGAGCGTAAGGTCCGATCGCAACAATCTCCAGCACCAAAGCCGCTACGCCCGCCGCGCTTCCGGCATTTTCAATGCCGGGGATGACTACAAGTCCTACTACTTCGGACTCAACTACTACATCCGGGGCGACAACTTCAAATACATGATGGGCCTGGACCTCGCCGAACTGCGGGGCTCGGGGGACGGCATCAACCCCAAGAGCGAAGCCCTCACCTTCTACTCCGGCATCCGGATGCAGTACTAAGGCTGCCTCCGAATCCGTTTGCTGTTTTCCCTTTGCGGGAGGCCGATCCGGCCTCCCGCTTTTTTATTACATCTTCAAAGGCGCTCCCGACGCTCGTCGTCTGGGATTCTCGGCAATTCCCGCCTGAGGCCTTGGACGACCGAATGCGTACACAGGCGGAACACTCCTGGCACCGCTCAAGCCAAGCGCCGGCGACCTGGGCCGGTTCACGGATTGGGATCGCGAGCCATCCGATAGTAGAGTCGCATCTGCTCCTCCGAAAGTGAGAGCAGCCACTCCCGGAAATCCCGCCTCACCTGCGCACGAAACTCCTCATCACCCGCCGTTTGCTGCATCGCAACGATGCCGGGTGCAGGCGATTCCGTTCCCGGCGGCCGGGTGTTCTGGATTTCCCGGTAGGCCGCCAACTGATCCAATGAAAGCGAGTCCTCGAATGCCTCACGGATGGCAATCAGTCTTTGCCGTCGTTCCTCCGGGAAGAGGGGACGGTAGCGTTCACGAAAGGGCTCATGGGGAGCCGATGGCGGTTCGAAAGACGCATCATATCCATGGTTTCGATACATTTGGATGATCCCGGCCCGCTCCTCTTCGGAAAGGCTCAACCAGTTGTTCCGCACGTCGTCCGGAAGGGCGATGGCATTGTTGAGCATGGGATTGGCATCCGAGTTGATCCAATCAGGGTCAAATGCGTCAGGATGCGAAGGAGCGATCGTCCCCTGCCGGGGGTGGAGCACGAGGACACTTCCGTCTTCCTTGAGCATCCGAACAGACGGACTTGCCTCCAGTTCAATGGCCTCCAGGGTCCAATCCCCGATGCGTTCACCAACCTCGAGCCACTTCCTCTCAAGCTCTCCGCCGGGTTGCTTCAACTCGATCGAGACCACGGCAGTGTCCCCGAAGGTGACCAGGCTGCTGAACACCGGTTTGGTGTCGGAGCCATTGAGAAAAGAATACCCGCCAAGGCAAAGCAGCAGGCCTGTTATTAAGTGTTGGAGAAAAAGTTTCATAACAGTTGAGGCATGGGTTGATTAAAAGAAAACCGCCGTACGCCAAATGAGGCGCACGGCGCTATAACGTTCCGAATACACTGCGGCACATTCAGGGAGGAGAAAGTGGTGCGAAATCGGTGTAGAATGGCTCTGGGAAATAGTGGGCCAAGCAATAATAAATCTGCACACTGGCCCATGTGTTGATAGCATGGTCAGTACTGCCCCAGCGTGAATAATAGATATGGTAAAACTGTGGGGGATAGCTTTCTACCATCCTCTCCCCTTCATACAAAGGCGTGCTTGTCGGAAAGCCGATCTCTGGGTCGCCGGTTATATACCAATATTCAGTGACGTAGGCTCCGCTGCGTTTGCCTCCTGTTAGAACTTTGGTATCACTGCCGCTTCCATGACTGATATGGAAAAATGCAGGAATCAATGCAATCACAACGATAAGTTTAATTATATTCATGGTGCTTCATTGGTTGTATTTTCCCGTAGGGGATATCGCCGCAATCATTGATTCTAAGGCTGTTTTGGCAAAAAAAAAAAACGCGACGCGACTTCATTATAAGGAATTCTTACATCAAACAAGCCAAGCATTAGCGGGGCCTGGAGGGCGGGCTGTCCGTCGGAGGAGTCGCCGGCACGGAAGGAGGATGGGTAAGGCGGTTTCGCCGAACCGAGGAGAAGAGCGACAACACGACCGGTCGCGGAACGAACCGGACCAGCCGCCGTATCGCCGTGGGCCTGGTTCCGAGCTGCAGGGAGGGCCGCACCTTCAGCGCTCGGGCTGTTTTTCGTACCAGAGCTTTGGCGTTCGAGATTTCAGGTTCGGGCTGGTTACGACATCGGCCCGATCCGGCCACCGGTTTTTTATTTTCTCTCCGGGGCCTTGTCTATAGGAGAGGGGGTTTCGCCATACCTGCCGCTGTCCCGGCTGCCATGTCCGCCACACCCGACTCCAACGCCAGCTCCCCTCCGCCGCCCGCCCGGGTGCTGGTGGTGGACGACGAGCCGGACGTGCTCGACCTCATCGCCTACCAGTTGATCGCCAAGGGGATCGAGCCGCTCTGCCTCGGCGACCCCGCCAAGGTCATGGAGATGGCCCGGATTTTCCGCCCCGATTTAATCATCCTCGACATCATGATGCCCAGCCTCGGCGGGATCGAGCTGTGCCGCCGGCTGAAGGCGGATGCCGGTCTCGGCGCGGTGCCGATCCTGTTCCTCAGTGCCCGCAGCGAAGAAAACGACCGCTGCCTCGGCCTCGAGTCCGGAGCGGAAGATTACCTCTGCAAGCCCTTCAGCCCGCGGGAGCTGATGCTGCGGGTGAACAAAATCCTCGCCCGCGCCCCCGCGTCCCGTCCCGCCCCCGCGATCCCGGGCGATGTTTTCGAGTCCGGCCCGCTCCGCCTCGATGTCCAGCACCACGAAGTGACCGTGGATGGCCGCCGCCTGGACCTGACCGCGATGGAGTTCCGCCTCCTCCATACCCTCATCGAGCGCAAAGGCCGGGTCCAGAGCCGCGACCAGCTCCTCAATTCCGTCTGGGGCATGTCCGCGGAGGTGGAAACGCGCACCGTGGACACCCATGTGCGCCGCCTGCGCGCCAAACTCGGTGACCACAGCCGCCTCGTGCAGACCGTCCACGGCGTCGGCTACCGGCTGGTCCGGGATTGAGCCCAGTCAGGACGCAAGACTGCTCTGCCCGGGTCGGATCCGCCGATCAAAGGGGTTGTTTTTCGGTTTTGTAACACTCCAGCCATACCTGCGTCACATCTGCCTGCTAGAGTGGGGGCGTAATCCAAGAGGGCAGGCTGCCCTCGGGCAATCGCCATGGGTTTCACCCACCTCTCAACGATCAATCGTCATCTCTACTATGAAAATGCATCTTAAAGTTCTCGGCATCGCCGGACTGGCGGCCGCTCCTCTGGCCGTCTCCTCGCAGGCCAATACCGAACTGCCCGAGTATACCCCGGTTTCCGGGATTTCCGGTACCCTCAACTCCGTCGGTTCAAACACCCTCACCGTCGTTCTCCAGCTCCTCGGCGAGGGCTTTCAGAATCTGTATCCTAATGTAAACATCCAGATTCAGGGCGCCGGCTCCGGCACCGCTCCCGCCGCGCTCATCGACGGCACCGCCCAGCTTGGCCCCATGAGCCGTGAGATCCGGCCTGCCGAGGTCGATGCGTTCGAGGCCCGGTACGGTCACAAGCCCACCCAAGTTGCAATCGGGATCGACGCCCTCGCCGTTTTTGTCCACCGGGACAACCCCATTGAAGGTCTCTCCCTGCCGCAGATCGATGCCATCTTCTCCAGCACCAACCGCCTCGGCCACTCCCCCATCCGCACTTGGGGCGAGGCCGGTCTTCGCGGCGAGTGGGCCAATCAGCGCGTTTCCATCTACGGCCGCAACAGCGTCAGTGGCACCTACGGTGTTTTCCGCGCCATCTCCCTTGGTGGCGGCGACTTTGACGGCGCCCGCTACCAGGAAATGCCCGGCTCCTCCGCGGTCGTCCAAGCCATCGGGGAGGACCGCAACGCCATCGGTTACTCGGGCGTTGGCTACCTCACCCCCGGCACCAGGGCGATCAAGGTAGGCAGCCAAACCGGCGGCAGCCTCTTTGAGCCGAGTCTGGAAAACGCCGCTGCCGGTGACTATCCGCTTTCCCGCCTGCTCTTCATCTATGTGAACAAGGCGCCCAACCAGTCTCTCGACGCCCTCACCGGCGAGTTCCTGCGCTTTGCGCTCTCCCGCCAAGGTCAAGCCATCGTTGAGCGCGCGGGCTTCTTCTCCCTTCCCGCATCCTTTGCCGGCCAGCAGCGGCAAGCAATTAATTGACCCGATTCTCCATGCTGTTTCGGGATGCCGGCCACCACCGGCATCCCTCTTTGTTTCTTCACCGATGAAACCGAAGCCGCGCCGCCAGCAGCCGCCCATTGCCGAGCGTTTCCGCGTTTCTCCGGCGACCTTGTTCGCCGACCGGTTGATGACCGGCCTGATCATGGTCGGGGGCATCTCGATCATCATCGCGGTCTTCTTCATTTTTGTCTTCATCGGGTTCAAGGTGGCCCCGCTCTTCAAGGGTGCCGAAGTGGGCGAGGCACTCGTCTTGGAGGTGCCCGACAAACCGTTCGTCGGCTTCGGTATCGATGAGTGGAAGGAGGTACCGTATTTTCTGGACGAGGACGGTGGCCTTGTCTTCGTCGATCTGGAAAGCCCCGACAAGCACCACGAAAGCCGTGGAGTGTTCACCCTTCCGTACGACACACCCCCTGATTTCGAGATTGCCTCCTTCACGCACGACGCCTTGCGCGACCGGGTGATCTTCGCGTCCATCGACGGCCGGGTCCTCGTCCACGAAATCCATTACGAACCCACCTTTCCCGGTGGCCGCGGCGTGCGGATGATCCAGCCCTCCATCGAATCCCTCCCGGTTATCGAACTGGGCGAAGACGGCCGGCCTCTTGATCACGTCTCATATGCGCGTGCCCAAGCCCGGCGGCTGCTTGCCGCCGTCGAAGAAACGGAAACCGGTCCGGTCGTGCGCATCGCCACCCTCACGCAGCGGAGAACTCCCTTCGGCCTAGGACCGCTGCAAATCGGCCAGCGCTACACCCTGCGCGAGGAACTAAGAGACCGCCCCAGCGATCTGCTTGTCCCGGATGCCGCCGACTCCGTCCTCGTAGCCTACCCCAGCGGCCAAGTCGATTACTTCGAAATCGATGCCGGCGGCACCCTCAACCACATCCAGACCTTCGTCCCTTTCCCCGAACCAGCCGACCACGACAAACCCGGCTCCGCAACGCCGATCAAGCGCATGGAGTTCGTCCTCGGCGACCAGACCGTGATCTTTTTCGACGCCGCCGGCCGCCACGTCGGCTGGAATCTGGCCTACCTTGAAGAAGAGGCCCGCCGCCGCTACATTCCCAGCAAAGAATTTCGGCCTTTACCCGGGCCACCCGACACTTTTTCGGTCAGCCGTCGCAACAAAACCTTTCTCACCACCGCCGGCGACCACGCCCGCCTCACCCTTATGACCACCGAGGCGGTGCGCTGGGAGGCCGCCCTCGGTTTCCCGGTCCGCCAAGCCCTCATTGCTCCCCGCTTCAACGCCTTGCTCTTCCTCGACAGCACAGGCAATCTCCATCTAAAGCCGATGAAGGACGAGCACCCCATCGCCGGCTTCAGGACCTACTTCACGCGCATCCAATACGAGGGCCGGCCCGGACGGATCTACGATTGGCAATCCGACGGCGGGGCAGACTTCGAGCGCAAGCTCTCCATGGTCCCGCTCATTATCGGCACCCTCAAAGGCACCGTCTACGCGATGTTCATCGCCGTGCCCGTCGCCCTGCTCTCGGCCATCTACGTTTCTCAGTTTCTTCGGCCTTCACTTAAGAAAGTGGTCAAGCCGACTATGGAGATCATGGCTTCGCTTCCGTCGGTCATTCTCGGGTTTTTCGCTGGTATGTGGCTCTCTCCTCTCATCAGCAACGCCGTGCCCTCGGTCATGATGAGCACCTTCGGGGTCTTTCTCGGCGCCATCCTGATGGGGTTGGTCTGGAGCCGGCTCCCCAACCGCATACGTCTCAGCGTGCCGAGCGGCATGGAGTTCGTCTTCGTCTTCGTGCCAGCCATGTTCGTGGCTTGGCTCGGTTGGCATTTAGGCCAAGTGGTGGAAAACTGGATGTTCCTCCAATACGACGAACTGCTCGAACGCGAGGTGGGCTCCTTCCGGATGTGGGTGGTGAACGTACTCGGGTGGGACTTCGAGACCCGCAACGCCCTCGTCGTCGGCTTCGCCATGGGCTTCGCCGTCATCCCGATCATCTTCACCATTTCCGAGGACTCGATGAGCAACGTGCCCAACGCATTCCGCTCGGGCTCTCTCGCCCTCGGGGCCAGCCGTTGGCAGACCGCCATCCGCATCGTCCTCCCCACCGCCGCCGCTGGCATCTTCTCCGCCCTCATGATCGGCTTCGGTCGCGCCATCGGCGAAACTATGATCATGGTCATGGCGACCGGAAACTCGGTCGTGCAGGACTTCAACCCCTTCACCGGCATGCGCACGCTCTCGGCCAACATTGCGGTCGAGATTTCCGAGGCCGAGCAAAACGGCACCCTCTACCGCACGCTCTTCCTCTGCGCCTTCATCCTATTCGTCTTCACTTTCACCCTTAACACCATCGCCGAGATCCTCCGGCAGTGGCTGCGGCGCCGCTACCGCGCCGTCGAGTAATTTCGCCACGGATACATTTCTCCCGGAATAACCGGAGCATGAAAACAGCAAACCCTTTCGGACAAAACATACGCCCCGTGGGCGAAGTCTGGGTCTGGGTCTCCGGCGTTGGCCTGGCCATCGGTCTGTTCATGATCGGCTTTCTCCTCGCCGTCATCCTCTGGAACGGACTTAACTTCTTCTGGCCCAAACGCGTCGCCCTGATCGAGCTCGACCCCGTCGGACGGACGGAATTTCGTGACCAAAAGCTCGTTGCCGGCGTGATCATGGCGCGGCTGGCCCTCACTCCGGAAAACCTCTCTCCCGGCAATGCCGATCTCATCGACCTCGCCATCGAAGACCCGGACTACATGCGGGAAATGCAAGTTTATACCGGCAACCGCGATGTCTTCGCCAACCGCAATTTCGCCTTCCTCAACATGGGCGACATTGTCGGCATCACCTACCCCGACGACATGCTCGTCCTCGAACGCACCGAGTGGGGCAACGCTATCGTGCGCCCGCAAGAGCTTCGCCTCGGCGACGGCATGATCATCGCCGCGGATGATCCCTCCTTTTCCCGCCAACTCCGCACCTTGGTCAACGAGGTGCGCGAGCGACGCGCCACCATCACCCGCATCGAGAGGTCGCAGATCGGCCGGCTCAACGCGCGCATGAGCCGCGAACGCCTCGAGGTCCGTTACCTCGACTCACTGGAGGATCCCACCCCCGCCCAGCAGGCCGAGCGTGCCAGCCGCGTGGAGCGTATCGACGAGATCGAGAGCCTGATTCGTCCCCTCATGGAGCAGAGCGCGCTCTTGCGCGGCATGCAGCGCGAACACAGCCTCGCGTTCACGCTCATCGACGGCACCGAGCGCGTCCAGCCCCTTGGCGACGTCATCAATTTCTACTTCCCCAACAAGAAGGGACTCTTCCAGCGCATTGGCTGGTTTCTCTTCAAAATCTGGGAGTTCATCACCGATTATCCGCGTGAGGCCAACACCGAGGGCGGCATTTTCCCCGCACTCTTCGGCACGTTTGTCATGACTGTCCTCATGAGCTTGGCGGTGACGCCGTTCGGGGTGCTCGCGGCCGTTTATCTGCGCGAATACGCCAAACAGGGGCCGCTCGTAAGCGCGGTCCGCATTTCGATCAACAATCTCGCCGGAGTGCCGTCGATCGTCTTCGGCGTTTTCGGGCTCGGGTTCTTCATCCACGAAGTAGGCGCGGTCATCGACATGGTTTTCTACCCGCGCATGGTGGCCATCAACACCCCCGTCTTCGGCACGGGTGGCATCCTCTGGGCATCGCTCACGCTCGCCCTTATGACAGTACCGGTTGTTATCGTGGCCACCGAGGAGGCGCTCGCCGCCGTGCCGCGCGGGGTGCGCGAGGGCTCGCTCGCCTGCGGTGCTTCCAAGTGGCAGACGATCCAGCGCCTCGTCTTGCCCGCATCCAGCCCCGGCATCCTCACCGGCCTCATCCTCGCCATGGCCCGCGGCGCCGGCGAGGTCGCGCCGTTGCTGCTCGTCGGGGTCATGGCGCTCGCCCCCAGCCTGCCCGTTGACGGTATGTTCCCTTTCGTCCACCTCGACCGCAAATTCATGCATTTGGGTTTCCACATTTACATCGTAGCCCTTCAGTCGCCAGACACCGAGGCGACCAAACCGCTCGTCTTCGCCTCCACCCTCATGCTCATCCTCCTTGTCATCGTGCTCAACCTCGGAGCTATTATGATCCGCAACCACCTGCGCCGCAAACTCACCTCCTCCGCGTTCTGAACCAGCGTCGTCCACCATGAGCAACCCGTTTCAGCAGTCCCTTTTCAAACCGAAGGCCGCCGGCGCCGAAGCCAGCAGTTCCCAGCCTGACTTCATCCGGATCCTCGACTACAATTTCTACTACGGCGAAGCCCAGGTCCTCTTCGACCTCAACCTCGACATCCCTCACCAAGAGGTCACCGCCTTCATCGGCCCCTCCGGTTGCGGCAAGTCCACCCTCCTGCGCAACCTCAACCGGATGAACGACCTCATCGACGGCATCCGCCACGAAGGCGACATCACCATCGACGGCCACTCCATCTACGACCCGTACCTGGAGGTCATTTCCCTGCGCAAACGCATCGGGATGGTATTCCAGAAGTCCAACCCCTTTCCAAAGTCGATCTACGAAAACATCGTCTACAGCCTGCGCGTGGCAGGCCGCAGCAAGAAGTCCGAGCTTGATGAAACCGTCGAGCGCAGCCTCAAAAGCGCCGCCCTCTGGGAAGAGGTCAAGGACCGCCTCCAGGAGAGCGCCTTCGGCCTCTCCGGCGGCCAGATGCAGCGCCTCTGCATCGCCCGCGCCATCGCCAACCGGCCCGAAATCCTCCTCATGGACGAGCCCTGCTCCGCCCTCGATCCCATCGCCACCGGCAAGATCGAGGAACTCATCCACCAGCTTAAGGAGGAGTTCACCATTGTCATCGTGACCCATAACATGCAGCAGGCCGCCCGCGTCTCCGACCGCACCGCTTTCTTCTACCTCGGCAAGCTCATCGAATACGGCGAAACCGAGCAGGTCTTCATGAACCCCACCAACAAACAGACCGAGGCCTACGTCTCCGGCCGCTTCGGCTGAACGCCGTCCGCCACCACCATCCATGAAACGCTTCTTCGACGAAGAACTCGACCTGCTCCGCGAGCATCTCACCACCATGGGGCGCCTCGCCAACGAGGCCGTCCGCCTCGCCATCCGCGCCCTCCTCCAGAACGACCGCGCAACCGCCGAAAAGGTCATCGCGGAGGACGACGCCCTCGACCGCCTCGAAACCGAGATCGACACCGAGGGCATCCGTTTTCTCAACCTGCGGTCGCCGGTAGCCTCCGACCTCCGCCTCATCATGGTCGCGATGAAAGCCAGCCATGACCTCGAACGCGTCGGCGACGAAGCCACCAACATCGCCAAGCGCAGCCTCGCCATCGGCGAATTCTCCGGCCTCGGCATCGAGGAGCAGCTGCGCAAACTCGCCGACACCGTCCTCGAAATGCTCGGGGACGCCCTCCAGTGCTTTTTCACCGGCGATGAGCAGAAGGCGATTGCGATTTGCACGCGCGACGCCGAGGCGGACCGGCTTAACAAGGAAATTTACCGCCACCTTGCCGGCACCATTGCCGACCAACCCTCCCACACCACCACCGCCCTCGAGCTGATGTTCGTCTCCAAATCCCTCGAACGCATCGGCGACCACGCCACCAATCTCGCTGAAGAGGTCGTCTTCCTCGTCAAGGGGGAGAACATCAGCCACGATCCCGAAATCAAGCAGGCCAAGCTGGACCACGGCAGCGGAGACTGACCTGTCCGCCTCGCGGAGTTGCTTCGATTGCCGTCTGTTGCCTAGGCTTTGCGGGTGTTTGCCGCCTCTTCGCCGCGCTTCTTCCGGCCCTTGCTGCCGGCGCTTTTCCTGGCCGGCCTGCTCGCCGGTCCGGGATGCGCGCCCGATCCCGAGATCGAGGCCGCCACCCTGCTCCTCCAGGCCCGCCGCGCCTTCGAGGAAGCCTTCCTCATGGAGGCGCTCAGCTTCCGCGAGGCCGATCGGCACTACCAGCGCGGCCGGGAACGAGTGGAGGCCGTCCTGCGGGACTTCCCCCATTCATCCGCCGCCGCCGGCCTGCGGTCCGGTGAGTTTGGCTTTCTCGGACATCCCTGGCCGGCCTGGGACGAGTCCTTGCTCGAACGCGCCCGCGCCCGCGCCCGGGCCGAAACCGGCCTCCTCCCCGCCGCCGCCTTTTTTATCGATACCGATGCAGCGGATGCGACCGACGCTGCGGCTCGGCGCGAAGAGGTCGCCGTCCGCGCCGCCCTCGGAGATGAAGCCGCCGCAGTCGACCTTGCCGCCACCATCGCCGACCCCGGCGAACACTTCTTGGCGCGCATCGCCCTCGTCGAGGGCCGTCGGCGCCACGGCGGCGTTTCCATGGAGGACCGCGCCGCCCTCGCCCGCGACTTCGCCAATCTCCGGGGCCTCTCCCCGGAAAGCCGCGCCCAGGCTTCGGCCGCCTTTGCCCTCTTGCTTGCCCGTAGTGAAGAAACCGATACAGCTGAAGAACTGCTGGCGGTCATCCCCGTCGACGCCCCGCCGGAGGTGCTGCTACTGCGGCTGAAAGCCCGGGCCGAGCTGGATGAGGCCGCCGCCGTCCTCGACGACTTGCGCCGGCTCGAAGCCACGCCGCTGCGGGCGCCGGCCCTGGCCGTGGGGGCCCGGGTCTTTCACCGCCGCGGGCAGGAGGAGCAGGCGGGTCGGCTGGCCACCGATGCACTCCTGGCCGCGGAAGACATCCACCCCCCGGTGGCGGTGGAGACCCTCCTCGCCCTGGCCCGCCACCTTGGAGAGTCCGGTCATTCCCGGGCCGCCCTGCGGGTTTTCCGCGAAGCGCTGGACCGGCTGGCCCACGTGACCGACCGCCGCCACGTGGCCTGGGGCTTGGTCGAAGCCGCCGCCGTCGCCGCCGGGCATCCCGCCCTCTCCACCCACGACCCGGCCCGTGAACTGCACAGCCTGCTCCGCGCCCACGAAACCGATTTTCGCCCCCGCCATCCCTAAACCGTCCGCTTGCCTTGCCCGTGGGGCGGGCTGTAGCGAGCGGGTTTACCCCGCGATCCCCGCTTTGTAATCCGGCCCCCGGAAGCCGTGGCATAAACCCGTTCGCTACAACTGAGGTCAGGGACAGGCGCTGAGCCGAAATGCCGCCATTGGCCGGGATGGCCGGCTGCAGGGTCGCACTTTGCTCCCTCAAAAAGGTGACCCACCCCCCGGATCGTCGCCGTGGACCTCCGGAGGGACACGGGTCTCCAACGTCATCCCGCGGGCGAACCGGCTCCGGATGGATGGGTGCGGATCCGCCCGAAGAGATCCTTCTTCAGCTCGAGGTAGAAAAGATAGTCATCCGGATCGACATCCGGCGGGCAGCGGTGGTCGCAGAAGGGGATGAAGCCGCCTTGTTCCACCCACGGCGCCAGCGAGTCGAGCCAGCGGCGGATGGCATCGCGACCCTTCAGGAGCGCCATCTTGTCCACTCCGCCCATTATTTTCAGGTCCGGCCCCCACCGGTCGAGGGCCTCGCCGGGATGGCCGGAGCCGTTGACTTCCCAAGGGAAGAGGATGTTGACCCCGCCGGCCAAAAAATGGGGGATGAGCGGCCGGACATCCCCGTCGCAGTCCACCCACCACAGGTCGATGCCGTGCCGGTGCAGCTTTTCGTTTATCCTCTGATACCGCGGCACGACGACGGAGCGGAAAAAGTCCACCGGCACGAGCGGGCCGGAGTTGCAGCAGATGTCCTCCCACCCGGAGGCGAAGTCGCATGCGAGCGCCGGGAGCACGGCATCGAGAAACCGCTCCACGAGCACGCAGGAGGTTTCGACCATGTCCTCGACCATCTCCGGGTAGTCGGCGATGGCATAGGCAAGTCCTTCGACGGTGAGAAGATCCCGCACTTTGCCGATCATCGAACCGCAGTTGACGCCGAGGGGATAGGTGCGGTCGGGAGGATGGCGCACACTCCAGCCCGCGAGGTCGGGCCGGCGGCCGGGATGGTCCGGATCGAAACGCTCGTGTTTGATCCTTTCCCAGTCGGCCGGGCACTGGATGGAGGATTCGATGAAGTGGGGGATGGTGTCGTGGCCGTCCAGCGGCACTTCCGCGAGCAGGCCGTCGGAATTGCGGAGGATGCGGGTGGCGTCGGTGCGGGAGATTTCCTCTTCGGGAAAGGCCGGGCAGATCCACGGAGAGCCGACCGTGGCCACGGGGTCGAAGTTGAAAAATCGATCCGCCTCCTCGTTGCTGCGGATGCCGTGCTCTCGGAAGATTGGCCAGCGGACGAAGTTGTCGTTCCAGTAGCCGAACTCCATGTTGAAGCAGCGGTCGACGGGCTGGCGGTGGAGTTGGCGACGGAAGCGTTCCCGGGGGGTCAGGGTGCCCGGCCAGGGGGGTTGCAGTGGGGCAATGGTCATAAAAGTAAAACGCCGCCGGCCCCGTTCACTCAGTGCAGCGCGCCGGCGCCGTCGCCGCAGGGACCGCCTCCTTGGGCGACCGCGACGTGGCTGACGGGTTCGCCGCGGCGGTTGAGCACCGGGTGGTAAAAGCGGGCCACCTGGTCGGAGGCCTCGTCGATGTAATGGCCGATGAAAGTGCGGCGGCTGCGGGTGGGGTGGCGGTTGGGGCCGGAGCCGTGGATGAGCTGACCGCCGAAAAACATCGTCTGGCCGCGCCTCACGGGCACGGGCACCGGTTTGAAGTCGCGCGGAAAGGGCCGGATGTGGGTGTCGCCATACTCCATCCACGCCCCGGTGCCGGTCTCCGGGCAGAAAATGTCGCAGCGGTGGGAGCCGGGAGCGACGTAGAGGCAGCCGTTTTCCAACTCGGCATCGTCGAGGGGCGTCCAGGCCGCAATGCAGGTGGCCGGCTTCACCACGAGGTAAAAATTGTCCTGGTGCATGCCCTGCCCTTTGCTGCCGGGGGGCTTGAAATAATACATCGTTTGGGCGAGCAGGGGCGGCTTTGCAAAGAGGGTTTCGAGCACATCGAGGACTTTGGGGTTGAGCGCCCAGTCCTTCGCCTGCGCGCTGTGGCGGTGCGGATGCATGGCGCGGACCTGCTGCTTGGTTTTGTCCAGCTCCTCGTACCGCGTGCCGGCATCGAAGACGCACTCCCCGCAGGATTTGAACTCCTCGAAAAACGCCTCGATGGCGTCGAGTTCTTCCCGCGAATAAAGGTTGTCCACGATGCAGTAGCCGACTTCATGAAAGGCGTTGACCTGATCTTTGGTCAGGTTGGTGAGTGAAGAGGATGGGCCGGGGGTCATGGACAAAGTTTAGCCCAAAGTGACCTCAGTTTCCATGGCACGGTCTGCCAAAAACATGGATTAACTTGTCACTCCCGATGCCGTCTGCTCCCGTGGGGGGTTGTGGAGAACGAACCCGATCCGCCTTTCGACTCGTTTCGTTTCGGGCACTTCCGCCAGGAGGCGCGCTACCACACCGAGCGTCCCCGGGGCAGCGGGGATTACCTTTTCATCCTCACGCTCCGGGGGACGGGGCGGATCGAGTTCCGCGGGCAGGCCCGGGATATCAGCGAAGGAGAAGTGCTGCTCTATGCTCCCGGCGCCCGTCAGTCCTACCGCACCGCCCCCGGTGCCGGTCATTGGGAGCTGGTCTGGGCGCACTTCCAGCCGCGGCCGCACTGGAGTGCCCTCCTGCATTGGCCGCAGTGGCAGCCCGGGATCGGTCTGGTCGCGCTGCCCGCGACGGACCTCCGCCGGCAGGTGCGCCAGGCTGCGCTTGAAATGGTGGCGGAGGCGCGGCGACCGTGGGCGAGCGCCCGGTCCTTTGCCCTCAATCGGCTCGAAGAATGCCTCCTGCGGGTCGACTTGGTGGCCCGCGGGGATCGCTCCCTGCGGCTGGACCCGCGGGTCCGGCGGGTCATTGACCACCTGGCCCAAAATCTCTCCCGTCCCTTTTCCTTGGCCGAGCTGGCCCGGGCCGGCGGCCTCTCCGCTCCACGCTTGAGCCATCTATTCCGCGAGCAGGTCGGGCAGTCTCCCCAACGTTTTGCCGAGCAAATGAGAATGGCCCAGGCCGGACTGCTGCTGCGCGACACCACCCTCACGATCGCCCAAGTCGCGGACCAGTGCGGCTACGGGGATCCGCTCTATTTCTCCCGTCGCTTCCGGCGGCGCATGAAGGAGAGCCCGAGCCGGTTCCGCCGCCGGCTGGCGGGTGGATTTCAGGGCGACCAGCCCGAGGCACGGAGCGGCTCGAGGTCGGGATCATTCCGGGCCAGCGACCGGTAGTCGGACTGCAGGGCGATGGCGGCTTCGACCCGCCGCCGCGCCTCCCCGGCGTCGCCGAGTTGGCAGGCATAGCAGCCGAGGTTGAACTGGATGATGGCCTCACCGCCATGACGGATCTCCGCTTCCAGGAGGATGTCCCGGGCCTCCGGCAGGGATCGGCTGCGGCGGACCGCATAGGCCCACGCCACCCACCAATCGACCCGCCCCGGTTCGCGCCGGGCCCCCGCCTCCGCGAGGACGGCCGCCGCCGGCCAGTCCTTTTCCTCCTGGTGGAGCTGGAGGCGCAGCATCGCCACCTCCGGACGGACCGCGAGGGAGGAGGGGATGGCATCGAGCACTTCGCGGGCTTCCCGGCAGCGGCCGAGCATCAGCCAGCCTTCGGCATGGCGGAGATGCCAGGGGAGGTTGAAACCGGCGGGGGGAGGGGTGGATTCGCTCATGCAGCGAGCCTGGGTCTGCGGTCTCCAAGCATGATTACGCGCCGGGGTCGCCCCGCCAACGGAAGGCCGCGCCGATCCGTTCGTCCGGGCGGTCCCGGAGCTGGGCATAAACTTCGGGTGCTTTCTCCGGAGAATCGATCTCATCGATGAAGGTTTCCGGCCGGAGCAGGCCGCGGGCCATCAGGTCCAGCACCGCCTCGATGTCGCGGCGCTGGCAGTCCCGCGGCACGAGGGCTTGGAGTTCGCGGCCGAAGAGTTGGTAAAAGGGAAGGACCGGATCGGCGGCGTAGCTGCCCTGCAGCACGAGCCGCGCCTGGGGGTGCAGCTGGTTGTCCCAAGGCCGGGTTCGGGCCATGGCCGCGGTCTGCTCCAAGGCCCGGCCGGAGCCGGTGGCGTCGACGACGACCTCGGCGCCTTCCGGCCATTCGGAGGCGAAGGTCGTTGCGAGGGGATCGGCCGGGGCCCGAACTTCCAAACCGGCGGCTTCCGCGGAGGCGCGCCGCCGGGGGCTCAGGTCGGTGGCCAGGGTGCGCGCCCCGGTGAGGGCGTGGAGGTGGGCGGAAAACCGGCCGATGCAGCCGAGACCGATCACCGCGACCCGCTCATGGGGGTAGGGGTGGCTCAGGCGCACGCCATGGTAGGCGATGGCGGCGAGCTTCGCGCTCGCGGCTTCCCGCCAGCCGATGTTTTCCGGCAGCGGAACCACCTCGGCCGCGGGCAGGACCGCATGGGCGACGTGGCCGCCCCAGCAACGGTTGCGGTTCACCCGCCGGGTGCCGGAGGCAAAGACCCGCGTCCCTTCGGCCAATTTCACCGCCGCGCCTTTTCCAACCACCCTTCCGGACAAGGCATAGCCGGGGATGAAGGGAAACTCCGGGTTGCCGTTTTGTTTTCCCGCCAGGCAGCGCAGCTCCGTGCCCGGGCTGATGCAGGTGAAGACCGATTCCACCACCACTTCGTCCGGAGCCGGATCCGGAAGCTCGATTTCGGCCAACTCAACTTGGCCGACGCCGGTGAAAAGCAGACTGCGGGATTTCATCCCTCCGACCCATAGCGGACCCACCGGTCATGGAAACCGAAATCGCCTGCCGCAAGCCGATCCCGGCCCGCGCGCCGCTTCATGCCTACCACCGCCACGCGATGCCGCCGGAGACTTGCCGGGGGGCGGCGGGGACGGCCGGGATGTCTTGGAAGCTGTCGTTCCAGAGGTTGGAAACCCGGGCGGAAAACTCCCACTGTGGATGCTCCGGCGGCCGGTAGAGTACGCCGACGGCCGTCAGCCAGGAGCGGCGCCCGCCTTCGGTCCGGAGGCTGTTCGGCTGCTGGAGGCGGACGCTGTTGTCGATGCGGACTTCCCAGCCCGCGGCGGGGCGGGCGATCAACGCGAGGGTGGCGCGGTGGCGCGCATAGTTGAGGGCGTAGTAGCTGGCATCGACCTCGGCATCGCCGTAGTCCTCGCTTTTGGAGAGGAGCATGTAACCCGCGGCGAGGTCGACCCACTCCCATTGCTTCCAGGCCACGGCTTCGAGGCCGTGGGTGGTGATCCGGACCGGGTTGGCGGAGCGGGCGGTTTGGCCTTCCGCAAAGGTCCAGTCGACCAGCGGAGAATCCCGCCGGACAAAAGCGGCCGTCTCCAAGCGGAAGGGGCCCGCCTCCCGCACCAGGCCGGCTTCAAGGTTGCGGCTTCGCTCCCGGCCGAGGCCGGGGTTGCCGCGGAAGAGACCTGAGGCTGGATCCGAGTTGAGCGCCGTATAGCCCGGCACCTGGGTGGTCTGCGCGGCGGAAAGCGACACTTGCCAGAGCCCGTCCTCCCGGTCCCGCCAGCCGTACCACCAGCCCGCGAGCGGCGAAAAAGCGGTCCCGTCGCGGTTGGTGGTGTCGACGCTAGCGCCGGCCGACCAGCCGTGCACTCCCTCCGGGGTAATCTCGGGACGGTTCTCCAGCACCATCGCCCCCCGGCCGTAGGTCCGGCTGTTGAAGCGGCCAAAGATGAGGGCGGTGGACTCGATCGTATCGGCCAAGGCCTCGCCGCGCATGCGCAGCCATCGGTCCCCGCCGACCGGCAGCTCCGCTTCCGCCGCTCCCGCCCAGACCTCCGTCTCATGCTCGAAGGGGTTGATCAGCCCGGGCCGGGTGCGGTCGAATTCATAATCATCGCTGTGGCGGCGGAAATAGCCGCCGAGCCTGAAGGTGCCACCGGAGTCGAGGCGCCCTTGGTGGTGGAGGAGGAATAGCCGGGTCTGGAGGTTTTCCGTCTCCTGAAAGCCGAAGGGCGTGTAGAGGTTGGGCCAGCCGAAGAACTTCGACTGGTAGGCCGCGATGGCATCGGTGCGCCCGGCCGGGCCGTCCCACTGGGCCCGTACGGCATAGCGGTGGAAGCGGTGGTCGCCGCCCTCAATGAGCCCGTCCGCGGTCGAGCGGGAGATTTCCAGGTCGATGGCGGGCAGGGCCGAGGACTCGCTCTCGCGCGGCGCCCGGGCCGCCAGCAGCCGGCCGCGCCGCAGCCCTCCCTCGCCGATCCCGAAGGACACCTCACCCCGGCTGGCGATCGGCAGGAAACGGTAGCCCACGGTTCCGACCGCGCTGTTGAAGCCGGAAAAGGCGTTGTCCAGCCCCGTGCGAATCTCCGGCCCAGAGAGCATGGCGGGAGAAATCGGTATTTCCGCAAAGTAGTGCCCGGTCTGCGGATCGAAGAGATTGAGCGCCCCGACGGCGAAGCCGGTATTCTCAAAAATACCGCCCCGGATGGTCACATCGCCCTGGGCTTCGGCCAGATTGCGGGCCTGCAGGTCGACCAGCGGCTCAAAGCGCAGCGCGCTGACCGGCATGGCGAAGGTGCCGGCGGGCTCTTCGTTGGCCACGCGCTGGCCGGTGGCGATGAAGGCCGGCAGCTCATGGGGGTCGCCCTCCAAGTCCGCGACGGCCGCCGCGGCCGGAAGGAGTCCGCCCAGCAGGGCAACGGTGGATGAAAACGGGAAACGAGACAACATGGCGGGCATCGTCGAACCGATCGCCGCGCCCGCAACCCCAAAGTGTTAACGCGATTTCAATTTAGGTTAACCAAAACGTCAGGCCGCGTCCTCGATGTTTGGTCAGACGGGCGTCCGCCGGGCCGTGGCGACGGCGCGGCGGGCTTGCCGGGCATGGGGCGGGTCGGCAGGGTGGTCGTTTTTCATGGCAGCATCGGAACCGATTGGGTGGGACCGCTATTGGCGGTTTTACTGGCCGCTGACCCTCATGGGTGCCGCCGGCCTGATCGCCGGCCAGCTCCAGAACGCCACCTTGGCCCGTTACCCGGATGCGGCCGCCGAGCTGGCCCACTTCACGTATGCGACCAGTTTTTACGGGTTGTTGCATGCGGCGCTGATCTTCGTGCCCCAACTCACGGTGGTTTTTGCCAAAGATGCGGCCAGCCTCGCGAAAGTCTTCCGCTTTGTGCTCGTGATTTCCGGCCTGCTCACTCTGCCGCTGGCCTGGCTGGCCTGGACCTCGTCCGGGGCGGATTTTGCCGCGGGGGTTTTCCAGATCGAGCCGGAGGCCCTGCCGGGGGTGGTGCTTTTTCTCCGCCTGCTCCTGCCGCTGGTGGTGCTGGATGCGATGAAGGCCTTTCACATGGGCCGCTTGATCCGGGCCGAGCGCACCAAGGCGGTCACCGCGCTCAACGTGCTTTACCTGACGTTGCTGTCGATCTGGCTGTGGACTGGGTTTCAAATGGGACTTTCCGCCCCTTGGACAGTGGGGGCGGGCCAGCTCGGGGCGGGGGTGGTTTCGCTCACCATGACCTGGCTGCTGGCCACGCGGCTGCCGGACCGCCATAAAACCGGCGTGGTGCGCGAGCCGGACTGGGCCGGTCTCTGGCAGTTTTTCTGGCCGGTGGCGATCACCAGCACCTTTTTTGCCCTCAGTCGGCCGGTGATTTTCTTTTTCATCAGCCGGACCGAGGATGCCCTCATCATCATCGCCGCCCTGCGGGTCGCCTTCGACTTCAGCATGCTCTTTTTCAACCCCGTGAACCAGTTTCGCAATGTTATGGTGACCTTTGGCGACGGTGACCTACCTGGGGTGAGGCGCTTCATGGTGGCGATGCTCGTTCTGGTCGTCTTGGTCATGCTCCTGGTGGCGTTGACTCCATTGCACCGCTGGGTGTTTTCCGGCCTGCTCGGGGTGGAAGGGGCAGTCCTGGCGCGGGCCGGGGAGGCCTTTCTGGTGCTCTGCCTGGTGCCGCTGGCGATGGGCTTCCGCAACTACTACCACGGTCTCTCCATGATCCGGAAAACCACCCGCAGGATGGGCGTGGGCAGCCTTGGCCGGATCGGTGCGATCGGCCTCGGCTCCTGGCTGCTCGAAGGGGCCGGCCTGCTCGACCACCGGGCGGCCGCCGCCCTCCTGGCGCTGGGTTTTCTCATGGAAGCGCTCGTGATGGTGGGGGCTTTCCGGCTCACGGGCAAAACCACCGCCGGTGCCCCGCCTCCCGAAACCGGGGGATAAAGTCAGGATTCGCCTTGAAGCGGTCCGATTCCGGCTTTTGGTCGGAACCATGCTCCAGCGCACCCTCTCCCTGGCCCTTTTACTGGCCGGCAGCTTTCTGACGGTTGCGGCTCAGCCGCGGCTCACCGTGGAAGATCTCTTCCGCAATCCCGATCTCACGGAATTCAGCATCTCCCCCGACGGCCAAACCCTGGCCTGCCTCGCGCCGGTCGACGGGGTCATGAAC
>REEB01000027.1 GCA_007695295.1 Puniceicoccaceae bacterium | reverse complement strand
GACATAGGCGGAGGCATCGCCGGCAAGGAAGAGCAAGGGACCATCCAAGTCGCCGAGTTGCCCCGGGCGGCGCAGGGGAATCCGGGAACTCAACTCCGCGACCCAAGCGGCGTCTTCATAGAGGACGGCATTTTGCGCGGTCTTGAACCAGCCCGGGGCGAGGCAGTTGACGGTGACGCCCTGGGGTCCCCAATCGGCCGCGAGGCTCATGGTGAGCTGGCGAATGCCGCCGCGGCTGGCGCCGTAGGGAGCGAGACCGGCGTAGCCGGCCACGGAGGTCACGGAGCCGATGTTGATAATGCGCCCGTAACCGCGACTGGTCATGCCGCGGGCGGCGGCTTGGGCGACGAAGAAAGCGCCGCGGAGATTGGTGTCGAGAATGGTGTTCCAGTCTGCCCAAGTCACGCCGAGGGCGGGTTTGCGGATGTTGCAGCCGGCATTGTTGACGAGGATGTCGATCCGGCCGAAGCGTTCCTCGACGGCGGCGACGGCGGAGCGAATGGACTCCTCCCGGGTCACATCGAGGGCGACGCCGAAAGCAGCCCGGCCGCTGGCGGCGATCTCGCCGAGGGGTTCTTGGAGCGAGTCGAGCGTGCGGCTGGTTACGGCGACATCCGCGCCGGCCCGGGCCAGGGTGAGGGCGAAGCGGCGGCCGAGGCCGCGACTGGCGCCGGTGACGAGGGCGATTTTCCCGGCTAAGTCGGATCCTGCTGGTGTTGCGGTCATGGCTGGAGAATGACTTTGAAATAGCGGCCGCCATCGGGAGCGCTCAGGCGTTGAAACCAATCCGCCCCCTCGGCGAGCGGCGCGACGACGGAGACCAACGGCTCGGTTTGGATGTGGCCATTGGCAAGAAGGTCGAGGCAGAGCGGGTACTCGCCGGCGGAAGCGCAACTGCCGAAGAGGCTCAGCTCGCGGGTGACGACGGCCTGAAGGGGGAAATCACTGGTGCCGGCGCTGAGATTGCCAACGAGGACGGCAGCGCCGCCCCGGCGCAGAACCGACAATGCAAGGTTGAGCGTGGGAGCGATCCCCACGACCTCGAAGGCTGCATCCGCCCCGCGCCCGCCGGTTAGCTTGGCGACCTCGGCCGGGATGTCGCCCGAACCGGACTGGAGGGCGTGGTCGGCACCGAGTCGGAGGGCCAGTTCGAGTCGTTCGGGCACGAGATCGACGGCGATGATGGTTTCCGCTCCCGCCCAGCGCAATGCCTGGATGACAAGCAGACCGATCATGCCCGCGCCGACGACCACGGCGGTGGTGTTTTGATCGATACGGGTGCGGCGGATTGCATGGACCGCGATCGAAACCGGCTCCACAAAGGCGGCCTGCTTGAAATCGAGGCCTGGAGGCAGGCGGTGGAGAATGCGTGCCGGCAGGGCGAGCCGTTCGGCAAAAGCCCCGTGCTGGCGGTATTCGGGCGGCGCCACCCCGACCACCCGGCGGTTGTCGCAGAGGTTTATGTCACCGGATTCGCAATACGGACAACGCCCGCAGGAGATGGTGGAGTCAAAGGTGACCCGGTCGCCGATGCGCCAGTCCCGGACTGCGGATCCGAGGGCGACGATTTCACCGGCGGCCTCGTGGCCCATGATGAGCGGCGGCCGTCGACGCCCACTGGATCCGTCCCATCCATGGATATCGCTGCCGCAGATACCACAGGCGTGGATGCGGAGGACGACCTCTTCATCCCCGCAGGCGGGATCCTCGAAGTCGGTGAACTCGAGTTGCGAGGGGGCGGTGAGGAGCAGGGCTTTCATGGGAGGTCAGACCGGGGTCGATGGCGTCCGGCAGAGGGTCGGCCGGGGCGAGGAGCGTTTCAAACGTCGTTCTGTTCGGAATCGATGCGCTGCGGATCAGCTTCGATCATGAGGGATTCCACGGCAGCGGAAAGATCGGCATCGTCGAGTCCGGCGGTGGGGCGGAGGAAAGCGCGATCCGGTCCACTTTTGTCCTGGATCCATTGATACCGTCCGGAAGCGGGATCGAGGACGATGCGGAAGCCACCCTCGGGCTGAAACCAGGAGTCAGCGCAGCCGGCGGCGCAGAGCACGGCCAGATGGTCCCAGCTCGGGCGGGAGGGGTGGCCGAGGAGGTCGAGAAAGGAACGGTAGGCGAGGTGGACCGGATTGGCCGGAGTGGTCCGGGCGAGAAACCCCGGGCCGGCGAGAACCCGGCTGCCGTGGCGGCTGACGTGGATCGGGGTGGGCCAGTCCCTCACAACGGCGGCCGCCGCCGGCAAGTCCATCCGCCAGTTGAAGGCCTCGCGCCCCTCGGGCGGCGCGGAGACGGCCATGGTGACGAGGCGTGCGCCTTTTTGCCGGACCAGCTCAACGCCTTTGAGCGGACTGTGCTCATCGGGCCCGGAGGCGAGAAGAAGGGCCAGCGCGGAGAGGGTGCCGATGGCGCAAATGGTCACGCTGCCGTCGTCCGCGGCGGCGAGCAGGCGGCGGTACAGGGAGACGGCATCCTCGGCCGGGGGCGGATTTTCCCCGAAAGTAGGCCGGGAAACCAGCTCATTATAGAGGGGCTGGGTGCCGTTTTTGGTCAGATCCGCCCGGTGGGCCAGGTAGGCTTGGTGGGCGGGAGCGGTCCGCCAATCCGGTATCCGCACCAGCCCTACGGGAAGATCGGAGCGACCATGCCACTGGTTGATGGCGTGGACACAGGCGGCGCACTCGGGCAGCGGGACGCTGCAGATCACGCCGAGAACGTTGATCCGACCCTGCTTGGCGAGGGCGTGCACGACGGCGAGGGCGCCGGCGTCGTCGCAGTCGGTGTCAATATCGGTATCGAGAATGAAATCGGGAATGGGGGGCATGATGGCGGTACAGCAGCCGATGCGCCGACTCATTCTGGCGCACCGGACCAGCTGGGATCATCACCCGGCCCGGAAGAGGGTCAAGGTCCGGCGTAGTGGAAACGCACCCTGCCGAAGCGACGGCCGGCCTCGCCGAAACTGAGATGATCCTTGATCACGACCCGCTCCCAGACGTCATTGATCGGAAAGACCTGCTCCGGGGAGACGGCCGCGTTCCATCCCTGGCTTCCGGAAGAAGTCGGATCGCTGCAAAACTCCGCCGTGTAGGTGAGGGAGGGACTGTTTTTCCGGCGGAGAAATTCGATCCGAAGCCGGGCGTCGGCTCCCGAGCCCTCGACGCCGACATGCGGCAGGCCGGCCAGTCCGGTGCCGGGAGTCAAGGGACGCGCGTCCGCAACGAAGGGATGGAGGTTGCTGGCGAACTCCGCCAGCAGACTGGCACCATCGGAGTTGGGATCCTTTCCGGGGGCGGCCGCGGCACCCGTCAAGCCGAAGGCGGCGGCCCATTGGCTGAGCGTGAGCGATGCAGAGTTGTAGGCGAGAGAGGCGAGATAGACCGAACCCAGCGTGGTGGTGTTGATGTGTTCCCAGCGCAGCAGATGCAGCCCGGCGGGGAGATCAACTTCGACCAACGTCCAGTCCTGGCCGGCGGCGGCGGATCCGCCGCTGAGCGTGCGCACGATGGTACCGTTGAGCCGCAGGCGGATGGTCTGGTTGCGTTCCGCCTTCCAGGCAAAGTCGAGTTTGCCGGGCCCCATGACAGAGCGTTGCTCCAGCCAGATCAGTTGGCTGTTGGCGGTGGTGGTGGAGGCGACCGCGGAAGAGCCCTCGAAAACGACCTCCGACTGCGCCCGCATGGCAACGTCGGCGGGACCGCCGGTGAGGACGGGGGACGGCGGCTGGCCGAGGGCGGCGGCCAGCGGCGGCGGATCTTGCGGCGTCCAGACGACCGCATCGAGAAAACCGGCATCGAGGTTCTGGCCGGCGGTGGTATTGGGGCGCAGATAGCGCCAGCGCACGGTGTGCTCGCCGGGGCCGAA
>REEB01000144.1 GCA_007695295.1 Puniceicoccaceae bacterium | reverse complement strand
GCCAACAGGGCGTCGATCCGAAAATCCCGTGGCTGTACGGCTTCCAGCTCGACTTGCGTTTCAAATGACTCCCCCACGCTCCGAACGGTCCAATTAATTAACCCTTCGAAAGCTCTGCTGCCGGGGCGCAATCCGTGTGGTTCACTATCCGGCGGCGGGCTCCACCGGCTCACCTCCGCCGCGCCTCCGGCGCAATAGGGCAGGCCCGGAAACAGAAAGGGCGGCTCGTCCGCTTCAAGCCCGGGCTGTGCGGCGCGCTCGGCGAGCACACCCTACCCAGAACCGCTGGCGGGCGGCGGCCATGCGCCCTGTCGAAGACCCAAAGGTAGGGCGGTTGGTCCGGTTTGTGCGCCCCGCGGACGCGGGGTCGCCGCTACTCGGTTCACCGAAACCGTCTTCACAGCAGATGCTCGTCCCATCCCTGCTCCTATATCTCCGACGCGCCTTTGGCGGTCATGTGCCACCCGCTAAAAGCGCGGCATCGAGCGGCCAAGCACGCCATGCACAGGGGCCGCGGGTCTCACCGGTGCCACCTCAGCTTCGGTCAAACCATCTCCGGCACCTGCGTCCTGGAGGGACGCCGGAACAATCCGCTGGCATGACTTCCGTGCTTCATTCAGTTGTCATCGAATTTCTTTGGCGTACCCGTTTCGTGCCTTCAGCCCGCCCCGGCCACGCCCTCCGGCGTTTTGGGTGGAGCAAATCGGATACCTGCCCGACCTCACCCCGGAGCTTGCCACCCGCCCCCCAAATCCAAAACCTTCCGCCCGTGAAACAACCCATCGTCACCCTCGATATGGAAGGCGTCCTCACGCCCGAGATCTGGATCGCCGTCGCCGAACGCACCGGCATCGAGGGTCTCCGCCGCACCACCCGCGACGAACCGGACTACGATGTCCTCATGCGCTACCGGCTCGAACTGCTCCGCAATCATGGCATCACCCTCTCCCGCATCCGGGAGGTCATCGGCGGTCTCGAGCCGCTGCCCGGGGCCGCCTCCTTTCTCCGCTCCCTGCGCGAGCAGGCGCAGGTCATCATCCTCTCCGATACCTTCATCCAATTCGCCAACCCTCTCATGCGCCAGCTCGACTGGCCCACCCTTTTCTGTCACCAGCTCACGGTGGAAAACGACCGCATCACCGGCTACGAGCTGCGCATGCCCGACCAAAAACGCCACTCCGTGGTGGCCCTCCGCTCGATCGGTTTCCGCGTCATCGCCGCCGGCGATTCCTTCAACGACACCACCATGCTGGCCGCCGCCGACACCGCCTTCCTCTTCCGAGCCCCCGAAAACGTCATCCGCGAGTTCCCCCAATACCCTTCCCTCACGGAATACGTCGAACTCCTCGCCGCCATCCGCGGGACCCTCTGAGAGTGCGAAACCCGCTCCAACGGGACCAAGGAGGGGTACGGGTGGCAGTAAAGGAACCGCTGCTGTCGCCCGGCACTCCTCGAGAACCTGGAAAACGGGGGGCGCTTTCGCGGGCTCCTGCGCGGATGGTCTGTTCGAAAAACGAGAGCCTGCGACTGTGATCAGGGAAGCTGGCCATGCGTCCTCTCCTCGCAGACTTTTCCGAGTTATTGCTTGGTTCATCCCGCTTTGGGGGAGAAGTGGCTTTAGCTGCCTGAAGAGAAAAGGTGGCGTTTTCCGCAGTACGATGGGATGCGGCTGGACAGCCCGTGGGGCTTGAGAAATGAGATCTGAAGCTGTCGGCCAACGCTTTGTGGGCGTGGCGAAAGTAGGCCTGACGACCGCCTGATTGCGTTTCCAAGCACCATTTGGCTGAGACCCGCAGGCTGCACAATGGCTCTCGCCAAAGGACTCGAGGCCAGCGTGAAGAGCGGGCCCGGGGCCCGGCTCTGTCCACAGGCCCCTCTCATTGCCTTGCCTCGGTGCTGTGGACGCTGGGAAAGCCGCAGCTCACAGCGAGGTTCGTTTTGATACGGCATCATGCTGAGGTGACGCCATGACCACTCCCACAGCCGATCATGAACTGGAAAGCGTTGCCGGCACTCCGGGAGGAGTGCACCTGGATGCACACAGGCCAAGTCGCCACCGCCCGCACCGGGCCTGCCTTTTCAGTCAACTTTGTGCGGAAACGCCGTAGTCGCCAGACCCTCCAATGGCCGCCGCGCCGGTCTCTCCTACAATCCCTAGGCGAAGCGGAAAGAATGTCCCTCCTCAGACTAAAGTCCCGCGCTGCTTGCGCAGCGCGGGACGCTCTGTTGTCCCACCCCGGGACCAAAGACGTGGAGTGGGCGGACGATCCGATGACGAAATCGCCGCCCGTCACGCCTCCACCGGCCACAGCCCAGCCGGGTGCCCGGGGCTGCCGGTGACGCAGCAGCGCACCGGCCAAACCGTTAGAAACTGAGGGTTGCGCTCAGCCGGTAGTTGCGAGGATCGAAGAAGTAATGGTACGTGATGAGGTCTTCGATCACCGGATTCCAACTCGAGGCCAGGACCTGCTTGTCCCGGTTGTTGAGCAGGTTGTTCACATTGAGCTGCAGGCGGAGGCGGTAGCCCCGTTCGAACTCGAACTCGTAGCCGAGCATGCCGGTGAAGGTAATATAGTCGCCTCCCTTGAAGACTTCGATGGTCGGATCCTGGAGCGAGGCCGGGCGCACCCCGAGAATGGCATCCCCGCGATAATTCGCGCCACCGCCAATCGTCAGTCCCGCGAGTCGGCCTTCGTCAAGCCGGTAGGCGGTGAAGAGGTTGGCATTCCAAGGACGAATGTTCGTCTCGATCTGCCCTTCCTGGGCTTTCACGAAAGCCAGCCAGTTATCAAGGCCTTGGATCAAGGCGCCAACGGTGTTGGTGCCTGCGGCATTGGTGACATTGCCGGGGGACGGCAGGAGCTCAGGCGTGTAACGAAGGTGGGCATTGCTTTGCCAGAGCGGGCGATTCCGCTCCATGTAGGCCGAGAGGGCACCACCCAGCTCAGAAATGGCATTTTCCGCCTTGCTGACATTAAACGTGACCCGCCAGTTGCGGGTGGGGTTGGCGGTGAGTTCGAACTCCCAACCATCGGACCGCTGGGAACGGGTGTCGGTGCCACCGACACGCCGGCCGTTGGGGTGATCGCTGTCCGGTATCCAGGTGGAGCTGGTGATATCCCCTTCGTTCAGGATGGTGGTCCAAATGCCGTTGATGAAGTTGAAGACGTCTCCCTGGTGGCCGGAGACTTGCTTCTCGAGGTCAACCTGGAAGCGGGTCAGCGTCGCATTGACCCTGCCTTCGAGCAACCGGAACTTCAGGCCGAAATCCTGCCCCTTGCCTTCGAGCGGGCCAATGTCGCGGGTTTGGCGCAAAGCCTCGTCATCCAGAAACTGGGCGCCGCTTTGATCGCGGAAGTTGGTCGAGGTGTTGGCGAAAACACTCAGCCAGTCGGTCCCCGGCACGTGGAAAACCGCTCCGAGCGTGCGGGTATTGCCGGACTGGTTGACGGAGCGAGCGGTGGGCGGATTCAACCCCACTGCTTGGCCGGTGGCGGTGTTGATAATCTGGCTGTGGTTCCAGGTCTGGATGCGGTCGCGGCGAACTCCCGCGGTGGTAACGAGCCGGCCCTCCAAGAAGCGGCTGTGCACGGCTACGGCGGCGGAGTCGATCCGGTTTTTTGACCGGTTCATCCCGTTGCGAACGAAACCGCTTTCGTAGAAAAGACTGGGAAGACCGTAGACGAAGTTGGGCGCAAGGGGATTCTTGAAAGGATCGGGAATCCCGCGATCGGCGAGGTTGGAGGAAAAGGGATCGATGTGATAAACACGGCGTGGCACGTTGACAAAGTGGTTCTCCGCCGCTCGATCCGGATGCACATTGCCCTCGCGGAAGGACTCGCCCTCGTTTTTGGTTTCCGCCCGGCTGGCAAAGGTGAGAAAAGTATGCTGCCCCGCCCGCTCCAGGTC
>REEB01000029.1 GCA_007695295.1 Puniceicoccaceae bacterium | reverse complement strand
GATGAGTCCGGCTCCGTCCGGACCGATGACGAAGCCACTCCGTGGCTCCGCTACGAGGGGGCAGGTGGTCGCCAAGCCCAAAGCTGGCATGCCCCAAGTTTTCGAGAAGGGGACATAAAACCGGTGCGGCTCCGCGGGCTTTCCGGATCGTCGCTCAGCCGGTGGCTGTGAGCGAGGCCTTCCATTCGGCGAGGGCGGCTTCGAGGTCGGCGGGGTTTTTCCCTCCGCCCATCGCGAAGTCGGGCTTGCCGCCGCCACGGCCCCCGAGGCGCTCCATGAGCGACTTCATGATCGTGCCGGCATGGTGGCCTTTTTTGATGGCGGCGGGTGATGCGAGGGCGGCCACGCTGACTTTTTCGCCGTCGGCGGAACCGAGCACAACGACGCCTTCGCCGAGCCGGGCGAGGACTTGGGCGCCCAGGGTGCGGAGGGCGTTGGGGTCGGCGGCCTCCACCGCGGCGGCCACGACCTTGAGGCCGCCGCAATCACTCGCGGCCGCGGCCAGTTCTTCGGCCTGGCTGGCGGCGCTGCGCTGGGCCTGGGCCCGGGCCTGCTTTTCCAGGGCCTCGAGCTTCTGTACGACTTGGTCGAGCTTGGTTGCCAGCTCCGCGGGTGTCACCCCGAGGCGGCCGGCGGTTTCCCGCAAGAGGGCGCGGTCGGCGTCGGCGGCCGCAAGCGCGGCTTCGCCCGCGACCGCTTCGATCCGCCGGGTGCCGGCGGCGATGGCGCTTTCCGTGACGATCCGCACCGAGCCGATTTCCCCGGTGGTGGCGACGTGGGTGCCGCCGCAGAGTTCCTTGGAATACCCGCCGATGTCGACCACCCGGACGGTCTCGCCATATTTTTCCCCGAAGAATTGGAGGATGTCTTTCCGCCCCATGACCTCGGCGTAGGGCAGCTCGTAGGCCTGGACTTCGGCGTTGTCCAAAACCCTGGCATTCACGATCGCTTCAATCTCGGCGAGTTGCTCGGGGGCGACGGCCTCGAAGTGGGAAAAGTCGAAGCGGAGGCGGTCCGGTGCGTTTAAGGAGCCGGCCTGGCGGACATGCGGACCGAGCACTTTGCGGAGCGCGAAATGCAGGAGGTGGGTCGCGGTGTGGTGGCGCTGGACGGCACGCCGGTAGTTCATGTTGACCCCGGCTTCATGACGCCGGCCCACGAGTTGTTTCAGAAAGGGCGGTTCCACCGGCACGCTGCCTTCAGGCGCCTCCGGCAGCATCCGGCCCGCGAGATTAGAAACCTGGTGCAGATGCCGTCCGGCTTTGTCGCGCAGGGTGTTGCCGATCTGCACCGCCACGCCGTCGGCCAGCAGCACGCCGCGGTCGCCGACCTGCCCGCCCATTTCCGCATAAAAGGGGCTGCGGTCAAAGACGAGGTAGACCGCATCGGCGGTCTCCACAAGGTCGGTCACCTCCACCTCGAAGGATTCCGACCGACCGATGTTGTATCCAATAAATGGAGTCGCGGCGGTTCTTGTGCTTCCCTCGGTCGCGGCGACGATGACCTCCTTTTTCTGGGCCGCGCGCGCCCGGGTGCGCTGCGCCTCCATCTGCCGGTCGAACTCCCCCGTGTCCACCGCCATGCCGCGCTCGGCCGCGAGGAGTTGGGTCATGTCGAGGGGAAAGCCATAGGTGTCGTACAACTCGAAGGCGACCGCACCGGGCACACTCGCACCCGCGCCCAGCCCGCCGGTGGCTTTTTCGAAGACCTGCAATCCACGCTCGAGGGTGCGCCCGAAGCTTTCCTCCTCGCTGCGGATGACGCGCCGGATGACTTCCTGCTGCTGGACCAGCTCGGGAAAAACTGCGCCGAGCGCATCCACCACCGGGGCGATGAGTTGCTCGAAGAAGCCGGTCTCCAGACCGAGTTTTTTCCCATAAAGAATGCACCGGCGCAGGATGCGGCGGATGACGTAGTTGCGCCCGTCGCTGCCGGGCAGGATGCCATCGGCCACCGCGCAGGAGATGCAGCGGGCATGGTCGGCCAGCACGCGGAAGGCCACGTCCACCCGCTCCTGCTCGGCAAGGTCCTCGCGCCCGGTCGGCACGGTGCCGGCGTAGGTCTTGCCGGATAGTTCCGCCACGCGCGCGAAGAGCGGCGCAAAGGCATCCGCATCGTAGTTGGAGGGTTCGGCGGTGAAGTCGGTGAAGCCCTTCGTGCCGGCGGCGATCCCCGCGACCCGCTCAAAGCCCATCCCGGTATCGACGTGCTTGGCGGCCAGCGGCGAAAAACTGCCGTCGGCGTTGGCGTTGAACTGGATGAAGACGTGGTTCCAGATTTCGATGCAGCGCGGGGAGCCGGCGTTGACCAGCGCCCGCCCGGCAGTCTCGTCGTCGTCCGGGAGGAGGTTGAAGTGGATTTCCGAGCAGGGGCCGCAGGGGCCGGTGTCGCCCATCATCCAGAAGTTGTCTTTGCGGTTGCCCATCACGAGGTGGACTTCCGGGTCGAGACCGGCGTCCTTGAAGAGCCGGGCCCAGATGGCCGCGGCTTCATGGTCGAACTCGGCCGGATCGCCCTCCGCGGGCTGGTAAACGGTGGCAAACAACCGCTTCGGCGGCATGCCCCAGACCTTGGTCAGCAGCTCCCAGCCCCACTCCAGCGACTCCTGCTTGAAGTAGTCGCCGAAGGACCAGTTGCCCAGCATCTCGAAGAAGGTGTGGTGGTAGGTGTCGAAGCCGACATCCTCGAGGTCGTTGTGTTTGCCGCCGGCGCGGATGCATTTCTGGGTGTCCGCGGCCCGTGGATACGGTGCCTCACGATCGCCGAGGAAGTAGGGCACAAACTGGTTCATCCCGGCGTTGGTGAAGAGCAGGTTGGGCGCATCCGGCAGCAGCGGCGAAGAGGGCACGATGCTGTGCCCGCGGGCAGCGAAGAAGTCTAGAAAGGACTGGCGGATCTCGGCGGAGGTCATGGGCTGGAATGGAAACCGGCCAGCATGGAGACCAAAACCGGTCCGGAGAAAGGAAAAAATCCCGGCCGCCGCCGCGGACTGCCCTGCCCTTCAAGCTGGGAGGGCGGGCTCAAGATTCGTGGTTTCCAAAAGATGGTTTCGCTTCCGCCACCCGGAGAAGGGCCGGATCCGAGGCGGGATCGAAGAGCTGGCGCAGTTCGGCTGCCGAAGCCCCCAGGCCCTCCCGAAGCCGCTCGACCAACCGCCCCCGCCGCTCCCCTCCGCGCAGCGCCGTCGTCACCGCCTCAGTCTTGTTCCGCTCTCCCGGGTTGGCCATGGCCCGCTTCAGGACTTCCGGCACAGGTAGGTGCCGATAACCCCGCCCTCGAATTCTCTCCGGATGATGCTGAACCCGTTTCTGGCCAAGAGGCCGTCCATGACCCAGTCGTAGGTCGAGTATTCGTCACGGAAATGACCTTCGGCATCGGTTCTCAAGAAGTCGCCGCCCGCCTGTTCCTGGCGCTGGATGAAACGCTTAATGTTCTCGAGCGAATCATCCGCTTCGATAATGACATCGTGCAGGTGGAGTTGGCCGGCGGGTCGCAACATGCGGTGGATTCGATGGAGCGCCACGCCTTTCCAGAAATCGGGGAGGTGATGGAAGGCAAACGTGGTCGCGACCGCATCGACGGATTGCTCCGGCGGGTCGTAGGTCAAAAATCCGGCATGATGAAACGTGATCCCTGCGACCCCTTCACGATCGGCCTTTGCCTTTGCCCTATCCAACATCGCTGTTGAAACATCGACGGCAGCAACCCTGAGGCCGCGCCTGGCCGCTTCGATGGCAAAGGTTCCCGTGCCGGAGCCAAAATCAACGATGGTGGCGCCTTCGGGCAGCCCGAGCAGATCCAAGACCCGGTTGCTTTCCGCCCGGATGTCCCGAAAGTCGGCATGACTCGAGTCATAAACGTCCACCTCGGACGGGCTTCCATAGTCGCGCCCGACCTGCTGAAACTCATCGTACTGCCAGGAAGGATTGTTTTTCATGAGAAATGCCCGTGTGTGCAGGCCGATCCAG
>REEB01000047.1 GCA_007695295.1 Puniceicoccaceae bacterium | reverse complement strand
CGGGTAGTATCGAATTGGATACGATTGCCACCGCCCTTGGCGAAATGGACAACCGCGGCACCATCCTGCTGCTCGCGCTGATCGGCTTCGGCGTCAAGGCCGGGGCCGTGCCGCTTTACTTCTGGCTGCCCCTCGCCCACCCGGTCGCCCCGACCCCGGCCAGCGCCGTGCTCAGCGGCAGCATGATCAAGGCCGGGCTGATCGGCTGGCTGCACTTTTCTCCGCTCCAGGCGGACGCGCTCCCGGGATGGCCGACCGCTTGCATCCTGCTCGGACTGGTCGCCGCCTTCGGCGCAGTCGCCGTCGGTCTGGCCCAGCGGGATTTGAAAACCATCCTCGCCTATTCGAGCATCAGCCAAATGGGGGTGATGACACTGATTTTCGGCCTCGCCCTCGGCGCCGGGGCGGAGTCCGGCACGGTGGTCGCGGTGCTCGCCCTCTACGCCCTCAACCACGGACTGGCCAAGGGAGCGCTCTTTCTCGGCACTGCCCTGCACCCCAAGGCGGAGGGCGCGCGGATCGGCCTGCTGGCCGGGCTCACGGTGGCGGCACTGGCGATCGCCGGAGCTCCTTTCACCGGCGGCGCCCGCACCAAGTACGCGGCCAAAACGATGCTCGACCATGCACCCCAAGGTTGGGAAGGCCCGCTGCTCACCCTGCTGGCCGCCTCGGCCTTCGGCACCGCTCTCTTGCTGGGGCGTTTTTTGTGGCTGAGCACACGCCCGCTCTCCCAGGCATCGAAGCCCCCCCCCTCGGTGGGTGCCTTCCCCTGGATTCTCCTGCTCGCCGCCGTGCTCACGCTGCCGCACTGGGCCGCGGGCCTGACCGCAGCCTCCATCCCGGCGGCTCCGCTTTCCGCCGGCGCCCTCGCCGAGGCGGCCTGGCCGATCCTCCTTGCCGCCCTCGTCCTCGCCACCGCCGCCATCGCCTCCCAACGCCGCTGGCTTCGCCTCCACCTCCCCAAGATCCCCCCCGGCGATTTGATCGTGCCGATCGAGCACCTCATCCGCCGCACCGCCCTCGCCCACTGGTGGCGCCTCGGCCTCATCTATCCGGAGCGCGGCGCCATCAATTTCGAAGCCCGGGTCGACCGCCTGCTCGCCCTCGACCATTCCCGGTCCGCCACCGACCGGGCGGAATCCTGGCTCGTGCAATGGCGCGTCGCCGGGGCCGGCTTTATTCTCATCCTCTTCCTTCTTGTCCTCTTCCTATGAATACAAAGGCATCCCAGCGCCTCGTCGGTTTTCTGGTCCGTTTTCTGGTCTTCGCCGGACTCTGGTGGGTCCTGGCCGAGGGGCGGCTCCACGACCCGTGGCTGGCGGCCACCGGCGTGACCGTGGCCGCGGCGGCAGCGATGGTCGTCCGACCGCTGGAGGGATGCACGGTCCATTTGGCGGGAGCGGCCGCTTTCGTCCCCTTTTTCCTCGATCGAGCCCTCCGCGGTGGCATCGATGTGGCCTACCGGGCCCTCCATCCCCGCATGCCGCTCGACCCGGGCTTCATCGAGCATCCCCTGCGCCATTCCCGGGCCCGCACCCTCCTGCTCGCCTGGACGGTCAGCCTGCTTCCCGGTACCGCCGCCGTCCGCATCGAAGGCGATGTGCTGCAGGTCCACGTTCTCGACCGCCGGCAACCCGTCCGGCGCTCCCTGGAAGAGCTGGAGAAGCGGCTCAACCGCATCTGCGATTGACACCCGCCGCCGCCGGGCCGGCCCTACTCCTTGCCGATGCCGAAACGCGCGCGCAGGATCATTTTCTCCAGCTCAACGAGGACAAACAGCACCGCCGAAGCAGCGGCGATGATGCCCCAGTGCCTCCACTCCAAGGCGGCGCTTTCGAAGAGCAACTGCATGAATCCGGCGTAGGTCCAGCCCACCTGAAACAGGATCACGAGCCCGATTGACAGCAGAACCGGCCGGCTCCCCAGGATGCCGGCGCGGGACAGCGCACTGCGGGTGAGGAACCGGCTGTTGATGAGGTAGGCCACACTGCCCATGACAAGGACGTTGACCGCCCCGCTGCGCGCCACTTCCACGGGTGTGTTTTCCACCTGCAGCAGCCAGAGAAAGATTCCGTACACACACGCCAGCAGCAGTCCGGAGACGAAGAGGACCCGCCAGAGCATGAAGAGATCGAGCAGTGGCGCGCCCGGATCGCGGGGCGGGCGGCGCATCAGGTTGCTCTCCACCGGCTCGAAGGCGAGGGCCAATCCCAGCGTCACCGCCACCACCATATTGACCCAAAGCGCCTGCAGCGGCGTCACCGGCAGCAGCGTGCCGGTGGCCACCGCCAGCGCAATCGCCGCTCCTTGGCCGCCATTGGTCGGCAGGATGAAGGTAATGGTTTTCCGGATATTGTCGTAGACCTGCCGGCCTTCTTCGACCGCATTGACGATGCTCTCGAAGTTGTCGTCGGCCAGCACCATGTCGGCCGCTTCCTTGGCCGCTTCCGTCCCGGTGATTCCCATCGCCACCCCCACGTCGGCGCGCTTCAGCGAGGGCGCATCGTTGACGCCGTCTCCGGTCATCGCGCAGACCTCGCCGTTGGCCTGGGCCGCCCGAACCAGCCGCAGTTTGTGCTCGGGGGAGGCCCGGGCGAAGACATCCACTTCGCCGACCCGGGACCGCAACTCCTCGTCCGAGCTCGTCTCGATCTCTTTTCCGGTCAGCGCCCGACTCGGCTCGCGCAGGCCGATCCGCTCCGCGATCGCCCGGGCCGTCAGGGCATGGTCGCCGGTCACCATCACCGGACGGATGCCCGCCCGCAGGCAGGTCTCGATCGCGCGGATGGCTTCCTCGCGCGGGGGATCCAGGAGGCCGACGAGCCCGAGGAGAACCAGATCCCGGCCAATCTCCTCATCCTCGAGGTTTTCCGTGCCGCCCGCGGACTTTTCCGCCACCGCGAGAACGCGCAGTCCCCGCGCCGACAACGCTTCGATCCGCTTCTCCCACCTCTCGACATCCAGCTCGCTCTCGCCGTCCGCGGTGCGGACTCCGCCGCACATGCCCAAAATGCGGTCGGGGGCGCCTTTCACATGGATGAAGGTGTCGCCGGAATCCGCTTCCCGGTCCAGCGTCGCCATGTAGCGGTTTTCCGACTCAAAGGGGATGACATCCAGCCGCTTCCAGCCCGCCCGCAGTTTATCGGCCGACAACTCCGCCTTGCCCGCCGCCACCACCAGGGCGCCCTCGGTGGGGTCTCCGGTGATGGTCCAGGCATCATCCTCGTGGTCCAAGCCGGCGTCATTGCAGAGCAGCCCGGCCGTGAGGAATCGGCGCAGCAGCGGATCCTCCCCCGGATCAATGCGCTCACCGTCCGGCTCACCTACCTCCGCGGATTCGCCGCCGTTTTCTCCTCCGCGGTAAAAGGCGCCTTCCGGGGCGAAGCCGATCCCGCTGATCCTCACTTCGCCGTCGGCGAGACTGATCGCCTGGGCGGTCATTTCATTGCGGGTCAGGGTTCCGGTTTTGTCCGTGAAAATTGTCGTGATCGACCCGAGCGTTTCGACGGCCGGCAGTTTGCGGATGATGGCATTGCGGCGCGCCATGGCCTGGACGCCGAGTGCGAGGGTGATGGTGACGATCGCCGGCAGGCCCTCCGGTATCGCCGCCACCGCCAGAGCCACACTGGCCATGAAGGCCTCCCCGAAGGCCTGCCCGTGGAGCATCACACCGACCAGACCGACCAGGCCCGCGGCCGCCAGGATGATCACGGCCAGGGTTTTCCCGGCCCGGTCGAGGTCCCGCAGGAGAGGAGTCTGGATTTTCTCCACCTCCCGGAGCATTTCGGAGATCCGGCCGATCTCGCTGCGGGCGCCCGTTTCCACCACCAGCCCCCGCGCCCGCCCCTGCACCGCCAGGGTGCCGGCGAAGGCCATGTTCTTTCGCTCCGCCAAGTCGGCGTCCTCCGCCGTGGCTTCCGTGCTCTTTTCAACCGGCCGGGACTCGCCCGTGAGCGAAGCTTCCTGGGTGCGGAAACGCTTCGCCTCCATCAGCCGCAGATCCGCCGGCACCCGGTCGCCCCCCTCGATCTCCACCACATCCCCGGGCACGAGTT
>REEB01000238.1 GCA_007695295.1 Puniceicoccaceae bacterium | reverse complement strand
CCGTGACCGGGGATCAGACCTTCGCCTGCTCCCCGTATTTGAAGCGGACCCAGAGAACTCCCGCCCAACGCCATACAAGGGAGCAAGATGCTCCCGCTACTTTACTCATCTGTGCTATCTGTGAAATCTGTGGTTACAACTCCCTGGCTCCTCCGGCCGGCCAACCGCTGGGTCATCGCTGGCGCTCTTCGGAACCCCCAGTCCGTCCATCCGTAGCGGAACGACAACGTCGTTTCGATCCACCGAAAGCGCGTCCGCGCTTCCGCTACCGCTTTACCCCGGCCCGCTGGCTTTAGCATCCCGGAGGGATGCCAGCGTGTAGCCGGTGGTTGAGCGCAGCGATACCACCGGTCACACGCCCACCCCCACAACGCACCCCGGCAGGGGTGCCAGCAGCCCTCGCTCGGAGTGCCTCGGAGAGCGAAGGCTGTCACGCCGGAGTCCGCCTGCGGCGTAGGCGGACCATTTACCCGCCGCACGGGAGCAAGATGCTCCCGCTACTTTCCCGCGGCCGCGGGGCCGCTCCGTGTTCCGGAACAGGGCTTTCTCTTCGCACCGGGACTGCTGCCGCACGTGTCCTGCCTCCGGTCGAAGTGATGGAGCATCTTCCTTGGCTCTCCCCGTCCGCCCATGAAAGGACCGGGCGGGGATTCCGGGATTCAATCGCGGGGACGCATGAGCGGGAGCGAGGGCTGGGTCGGCTCGGTGGCGGCGGCATCGGCCGCCCGTTGCGCCAGATTGGCTTTGGCCTGCTCCAGGATGGCCGCGTCCACCGCGACGCCCGCCTTGGCCAGCGCTGCATCGAGGATGACTTCGCCCGGACGGTACCCCACCACGATGTCCACGATGCGGCCTTCGCGATCGATGACAAATTGCGTGGGTATGCCCGTCACGCCGTAGAGCGCCAGCGAGGCGCGTTCGGGGGCGCGCTCCGCCGGATCGTGCGACCAGATGATGTCGGGATAGCGCTCCTGATGGGTGCGCACCCAGCGTTCAAAAGCGGCCCGGCCGTCACTGGTCGCGGAGCCCCAAACCACCACGCCTTGGTCTTTGTATTCAGCCGCCACCTTTTGCGCGTGGGGCATCGCGGCCATGCACGGGCCGCACCACGTGGCCCAGAAATCCAGGACCACGACCTGACCACGGAAATCGGAAAGCTTCACTTCCTTACCCTCCAAATCATGGGTCGTAAAATCGGGAGCCATGGCGCCGATTGGGATCATCTCCACCCTCGGCTCGGGAGGAGGCGGAGCCGTCTCGGCGGCGGCAAAAACCCGCTCCGGGAGATCCTCATCCTTTAATTTGACCCCGGCGCGCAGCAGCAGGTTGCCCACGGCGTTGGCATGGATTTCTTCGCTGTAGCCCGCGCCCCAGCCCACCAAGTGCCCTTGCGCGTCGATCACCACAAAAGCCGGAACCATGGGCATCAGCCCGCCGACTTGTTGGGGAATCGATGCCCGAATCCGCTCGCTTTGTTCACGCAAAAAGGCCGCCCGGGCTTCGTCCGCGAGTTCATCCACGGAGCCCTCGACCTGCGGCAGAGGGCCGGCCGGATCGAGCCACACCGGAAAGCCCAGGCTGTCCTGCTGGGCCAACCACTGGGCCTGGGCCTCGCGGGTGCCGAACAGGCCGACACCCAGGAAGAGCACGTCCTGCTCACGGTAAACGTCCTGCCAGGTGTTCCATTGCCGCAGCATGGCGTCGGGCGGTCCGCTGCCCGCACTCCACAGTCCCATAACGACGGTCCTGCCGGCGGCCAAGTCGGCAAACCGCGCCTCTTCCCCCGCGATGTTCAGCAAGGTGAAATCCGGCATGGCCTGCCCGGCCTGTAGGCGCCCGAAATTTTCCCGGAACGGCGGCCGCGGATTAATCCGGGCCTCCTCGGCCGCAGCGGCCCGCTCGACCTCTCGACGGGCGGAGGCCGCGAGTTGTTCACGGCCTTGCTCGACCGTTTCTAAGGGCACATCGATGCCGACTTGGGCCAGTGTCGCCTCGAGCCGGGCATCGCTCGGTCCCCCATTGCCCACGATCCCTCCGGCAACTTTGCCGTCACGCCCGATCACAACCATCGTCGGAAGGCCGGTCACCCCGTAGAGCTTGGCCGACGCCCGGTCCTCAAACGTGGCCGAACCCCGCTCATTGAGGTCCCAGGCGAAGACCAGGTCCGGATAGTTGGCCGCGTTGGCTTCGATCCACCGGCGGAAATTGACGATGGTGTCACTCGTGCCCGAGGCGATCACCACCACGCCTTGGTCCCGATAGCGCTCGGCCAACTCTTGGGTGTGGGGGAAGGAGGCGATGCAAGGCCCGCACCAAGGCGCCCAGAAATCCAAGACCACCACCTTGCCCGCATAGTCGGACAAACGCACCTCATTGCCCGCGAGGTCGTGCATGAGAAAATCAGGGGCCACCGTTCCCTCCACCAGCAAGCCGGATCGGGCTGCGCCGGACGCTTGCTCCGGTGCGGCCGGCGCCGGCCGAATGGCACTCATCGGGACGGAAGCTTGCGCCATGAGCGCGAATGGCAGGGAGATCCCGGTCAAAAACAGGAAAGCAAAAAGTTTCATAACAGTGTGGGGGCCAAAGTGACGGCTCAGCGAGACTGAAGGTGCCGCCGCCACCAATAAGCTAGCATGGGCCCTACCGACCATCCAATAGGCTGTCAGTAACAATTGAAAAGAAGGTGCTCTAAAGGCGGTGCGCGAACCCGCCCGGTGGAAGCCGCGGCGCGGCCAACCCCCAGACAGGGTTGATTGGCTTTTTGGACAACGAGGACGAGCCCGACCCGGATAGTCCCGGCGAATCGAACACAAACGAAATTGCTGTTGACAGACGCTGACCATGTCTGATTCCTGACGACTGCACGTTAAGGGTGCATCCGGGTCCGCGGGAAGGGCTGAGCCCACCTTCTGATTGTTTCACAGCACAACCTTCATGCTGCCTGATCGCGGACCGCAGGCGAAAAGCCTGGAGGTTTTATGAAAAAGTCCCTGCCCGAGCGGCCTGATTTTGGCCAGCTCAAGAAACAGGCCAAAGGCCTGTTGCACGCCATCCGCGCCGGAGATCCCGAAGCGCTCTCGCACTTGCCGGACGGCATTGATTCGTCGGCCCTCAAGCTTCAGGACGCCCAGCGCATCCTCGCACGCGACTATGGTTTCCCGAGCTGGGGGAAGCTGAAGCTGCACGTGGAGTCCCGTACCGAAGCGTCCGCCGAGACGGCTCTTATCGAGGCGGCGCTGCAAGGAAACGCCGGCAATGTGGAGACGCTGCTGAAGGAACGGCCGGACTTGCATCGACGCGGCATTTACGCGTCCGCGGCATTGGGAAGGCCTAAGAACGTATCGGATTTTCTGGCGAGAGATCCCGAAGCGGCAACGCAAAAGGGCGGCCCGCGCGATTGGAGCCCGCTACTCTATCTTTGCTTTGGCCGTTGCGGGGGCGGCGATGCCGAGAGAGCCGCAGCGGCGGACCTGCTGCTTAAAGCCGGCGCCGATCCCAACGATGCCTCCGTGAACCCGATGTGGCCGGAGGCCCCGCTTCCGGCCCTCTATGGAGCGACAGGGGTCAATAACTTTCCCGAACTTGCCAGGCGGCTGCTCGAGGCCGGGGCCGATCCGAACGACTCCGAGTCGCGGTATCACGCCGCCGAGCATTTTCATGTGGAGTGCCTGGAGGTCTTGCGGGAGTTCGGCACCGATTTCAGCGGACTCGATGTGGCCTGGGGAAACACGCCGCTGTATTTCCTCCAGGGCGGATATAATCTTTCGGCGAGCGTTCGCAAAGGCATTCGCTGGCTCCTGGAGAACGGCGCGGACCCGAACGTTCCCAGTCAGATCGAGACGAAAAACGAAACGCCGCTGCACGCTGCGGCGCGAAATGGCGGCGACATCGAAACCATTCGTCTGCTGCTCGATCACGGCGCCGACCCATCGCTTCGGCGCGCCGACGGCCGCACAGCCTACGCGCTCGCCGTTCGCGGGGGGCAAGAGGAAGTGGCGCGGCTGTTGCTCGATCGTGGAGCGCCCGATGAAACCACGGCGGCGGATCGCTTTCTCAGCGCATGTATGCGCGGAGATCGGACGACGGCCAGAGCGGAGCTTGATGCCGATCCACGTCTGCTTTCCATGCTGGACTCTGAGGACAAGGAAATGGTCCACCAGGCCGCCCGTCAGAACCGGGCGGAGGCCATTGCGCTGATGGCCGAGCTCGGCTTCGATCTGACCGTGCAGGATGAGCTGGACCGCGGAACTCCGCTCCATTGGGCCTGCCTCCAGGGAAGGGCGGAGGCGGCCAGGGCTTTGATCGAAAGCGCCGTTCCGCTCAACGGACGGGACAACCGTTACGACTCACCGCCGATCGGATGGGTGGCCCACGGTTCGCTGCACATGAGAACCCGGGACGGAGACTATCCGGCCTGCGCAAGGGCGCTGCTCGCGGCTGGAGCCGAAGTTCCGTCCAAAATCCAAGGCAACGACGATGTCATGAACGTCATTTTTGATCACCGCCTGCGGGAGGCCCTGCGACGGAGGGACGCCAAGCAGGTTGCAACGCTGATCCGCAAGGGAGCCGATCCAAACCACCGAGCAGACGACGGCACAACGGCGCTTCACCTGGCCGCTAGCCTCGGATCGGCTGAGACGGTCGAGCTTCTCCTCGCGCATGGCGCCCGAAGCTGGATTGCCGACAAATCCGGCAAGCTTCCGGTCGATCATGCCAAAGAGGGAGACGACAGTCCGGATCAAATTGCGATCATCGAGCTCTTCGGAAATCCTCGCATCGAGGATCCCGTATTCCAGAAAGCCGTCGAGGCGATCTCGGCCGGCGACCACGAAAAACTTCAGCGGCTCTTGGCGGATCATCCCATGCTCTGCCGTGCGCGAGCGGAAGAAAGTGGGCAATACGCGGGCAGCTATTTCTTCCAGCCCTATCTCCTCGAATTTGTCGCGGAGAACCCAGTTCGAACGGGGAAACTGCCGCCCAATAGTGCCGAGCTTGCGCAGGCGATTATAGCGTCCGGCGCTCCGAAGGAGGCGATCCAGAAAACGCTCGGCCTGGTCGCTTCTGGCAAGGTGGCACGGGAATGCGGCGTGCAAGCCGGCTTGATCGAACTCCTCGTCCGCCACGGCGCCGACCCAACTCCCGGGTTGGATAGCGCCGTCAGTCAGGGCGAATGGGAAGCCGCCGAAGTTCTTCTCCGCCTCGGCGCGCGACCGGGGCTCTACGCCGCGGCGGGGCTGGGAAGACTGGAGACCCTGAAGCAGGCGCTCTCGAGGCAGCCTTCGCCGGAAGAACTTTCCCGCGCTGCCGGCGCCGCCATCCAGGGAGGGCACATCGACTGCGTTCGAGACCTGCTCGACGCGGGGTTGGCCGCCGACGCCCGGATTTCCGGGCATCCCTATTCACCAACGCTACTCCACCAGGCCGCGTGGTTTGGCCGGGCGGAGATTGCCGACCTCCTTCTGGAGCGCGGCGCCGATCCCCACGTTTGGGATACGCAATTCCGCGGTACGCCCGCCGGCTGGGCACAACACGCTGGACACAGAGAATTGGAAGCCAGGCTGCGCGAAGCGGAAAAGTCGTTCGTGCAAAAATAGCCCGAGACAGCGATCGAGAAAATCAGCGTATCAACTCAACAAAGATTCAACCAAAGCACCCCCCTATAATGAAACTGAAACCGGAAACCGCAGAAATTTACCGACGCTATGCCGCTCTGTTCGCCGAAGCGCGATCGGACCTCAAGGTGGGCCAGGCGCTCAAACCGAAGGGTTGGTGTGTGACGTCAGGGATTTATCCGAATGAAGTCGAGCCTCAGGGGGCCGGAATCCAGGTGTTCCGGACCGGATGGTTCAATGAGAATGGAAATGGAGTTCATTTCGAAACCTGGATGAAGAAGAGCTACCATGAGAGCGGAAGCTTGCCGTTTGTTCTTCATGTCGAAACTGGCAAAGCGCGGGCAGGGTTTGGGCAGAAGGATTTTCAAAAGCTATTCCTGGAACGAGCGGGAGCGGATCTGCAGCAGCATGGTTATAGCTTAAACGAACGGTATGCAATGGAACCGGTGAAGTGCTGTCGGGAGTTCACCCCTGACAGCTTTGTGTCAGTTGTAACGAAGGAGTTTAGGCTCCTCAGCAGGTTCGGAAAAACCGTGGACACCATTATTGAGGAGCTAACAAAGGCGCAATAAGCCGCCCGCAAGCGTGGGAAACAATCACAACAAACATAAAACCATGAACCCATCATCCGCATCGCCTCTTCTTCCGGTCGGCGACCTGGATAATGCCATCGCTTTTTATTGTGCTATTCCCGGCTTTTCGCAGGATGTGTTGAAGGGAGAAGAATGAATAAGGTAAAATCAGAGTAGAGGTTTGATGGATTTCCGCTTTCCCTCCCCGAGGCCATTGAGGTCTTTGTAGAGGGCTTCACGTTCAAGCGGAGCTTTACGCATCCGTATTTGGCCGAGCGGGTGGGGCCGGTTTGGGTCCTGCGGGATGCGGAGAGAAAGCGGGGGGACTATCGAAGCGAGGAATGGGTGGCGCTTGCCGCTTCTCCGGAAGAGGTTGACCGCATCGCGCGAAAGCGCACGCGGGGGCGCTATGCAATTTGCGCGATCTGTCCTGCCGGTGAATCGCCGGACGGAATTCGCAACGGCTATAAAGCGCTTGGATACCGCCTGAGGCGAACGGAACCCTTCATGATTCATGCGCTGAAGCGCATTCCCCGTCCGTCTTCTCCGGCAAGCATCCATCGAGTCGGCTCCGTTGAATTGGCGGAGCGCCTGGCTTCGGCGAGCGGCTCGCGTCCACTTCGAGCGGAGTTTTTGGAGATGGGCGCTCCCCTCCAGCAATGGGTGGCCATCATCGACGAGGAGATCGTTGGGTGGGTTCGAAGCATCAAGGCGAACGATTCCGGTTGGTGCGACAACATGTATGTCAAGCCGGCCTTTCGCCGTCAGGGCATCGGAAGAGCTTTGCTTTGCGGAATGTTGGGCGGCGACCGCGCAGCCGGGGCGATCGCGTCTGTCCTTCTGGCCAGTCATACCGGCGCGAAGCTGTACGAAAATTCGGGCTACCAGAAGTTAGGTACGCTTTTTCTTTTTAGTCCCGTGAAAGCAAAAGCGCCATGATGCGGGCCCGGTGGTGGGCGAGGTTGCGGAAGCCCCGGGCGGCGGCCTTGAGGGCTTGGATGCGCGAGTTGAAGCCCTCGGTCAGCGCATTGGTGATGCGGTGGCGGAAGTCGGCCAACAGTATGTGCTGATGCTCCGATACGCTCTCAGCAGCCCCCAGCAGTCTTTTCCACAGCTAAACGGGAAGAGCCAGAAAACACCTTCCCGCAAGCCATCGGCCGGAGCGGAGGGCAAGCACGATCCCGCAGAAAGTGCCCCGTTTGCGGGGCCGAGCGCAGCGAGTTTATGCCGGGATCGTGCTTGCCTGCAGCGGAGGACTATGGCACCGCTAATCACATCTTTTCACCCACGGATTCTTTGGAAGACCCAGAAATAGAGATAATCACCCACAATCAGAATAAGAAAAGTCATCCCATGAAAATTGCCTTCGTATTAAGTCGTTTTTTCGCTATATTTGTCATAGCGTTTGTAACTGAAGTTATTGTGACATTTCTTTACAGTCAAATAATGCACGGGTCTGGAGTAGTGGATTGGCCGTCAGCATTTCGTTTCGGAATCATTCTCGGAATAGTATTGCCGCTCAGCAATAAATTTCTGAAGAAATAACTGCTTCTATGGCAACGCGCCGGTTTGGCTGTTCAAGCACAAAGGTTCCTTTCGCCACTCCCATACTAAAGTAAAACGGAATCGGGTCGCGGGGATTATTAACTCTCCCAACCTTGTCGGCATGAGCCCGTCGATGCCACCCCACGACTCGACTGAGCTCGCCGAAGTCCGCCTCCCGATTCCTTGCGCTCATTTGCCTCCGTCGTGATTTCATTGCCTCACCATTCGGGTCCCCCGTCTCGATGGGAGCGGTGTTTCTGACGATCCTTCGATCGCACGCTCCCTCAGAACCGAACCATCAGCGATCAGAGACCAGGTTTCCGCTTGCTCCCCGTAGTTGAACGGGCCCAGGGAACTCCCACCCAAAAAGGAACAAGGGAGCAAGATGCTCCCGCTACTTTACTCATCTGTGCAATCAGTGTAATCTGTGGTTGAAACTTCCGGGTTCGTCCGGCCCCGCGACCGCGGGGTCATCGCTGGCGCTCTTCAGAACCCCAGTCCGTCCATCCGTAACGGAACGACACCGTCGTTTCGATCCTCCGAAAGCGCATCCGCGCTTCCGCTACGTTACTCATCTCACCCCGCGACCGCGGGGTCACCCCCCACTCATTACTCCCCCTCCCCGCGACCGCGGGGTCGGCACTCCGTGCCTCGGAACAGCGTTGATCCGGTTCGCTCCGCGCCCGGTCTTGTCGTCGCTGACGCTCCTCGGAACAGCGTTTCAGCTTTTCAACCCCCCTCCCCGCTGACTCCAGCATCACGGAGGGATGCCAGCGTGTAGCCGGTGGTTGAGCGCAGCGATACCACCGGACACACGACCAAAAAAATAGCACCCCGGCAGGGGTGCCAGCAGCCCTCGCTCTCCGCGGCGCGGAGAGCGAAGGCTGTCACGCCGGAGTCCGCTTGCGGCGTAGGCGGACCTCCACCCCGCGTTCCCGGAGTCACCCACCCGCCCCGCGACCGCGGGGTTACACCTCTCCCCGGCCGCGACCGCGGAGTCTCTCCACTCTGAATCAGTGTCCATCGGTGTTCATCAGTGGTTGAAACCAGGGCCTACCCCCGCCCCGGCACCGCGCACGGGAGCAAGATGCTCCTGCTACGTTACTCATCTCACCCCGCGGCCGCGGGAACGTAGGCTGGATTCCCACCAAGCCTCGTCAACAACTCCGCGACATCGGCCGCATTGAAATCGAGAATTGACCCGGAAGGGCGTTGAATTAGGTTTTAACAAGCGCCGCACCGTGAACACACGAATATAGGGAAATCCTTTATGAAAAAACAATTTACGTATTGGAAAGAGACGGATGGGAAATTCCTTGGTTACCTGAACGAATATCCGGACCACTGGACACAGGGAGAGGATCTTGATGATCTCCGCGAGCATCTCCGGGATCTTTACCGGGAGTTTTCCGGAAATGATATCCCGGGTATCAAAAAAGTTGATGAGATCGAGGTCGGGTGAAGCGAATCGACTTGATCAAGAAATTGGAAGCTATGGGGTGCCAGTTGCTTCGTCACGGTGGGAAGCATGACATCTACCACAACCCCAGAACGGGCATGTCACAGCCCGTTCCGCGTCACTGAGAGATCAACGAGTTTTTGGCGAAGAAGATCATCCGCGACCTCTCCGACAAATGAACCGGCAAATCGGGTCCCCGTGACTGACTCAGGCATACCCAATCAGTCACAGGTCCCACACCACCCGGCATGCGGGTCCGCACCGGGCGCGGTGTTGTTCGCTTCGCAATCGGCCGCGGGCACTCTCGGTACCGACAACCCCAGTCCGTCCATCCATATCGGAACGACACCGTCGTTTCGATCCTCCGAAAACGCATCCGCGCTTCCGCTACGTTACTCATCTCACCCCGCGATCCCGGAGTCACCCACCCGCCCCGCGACCGCGGGGTTACTCCTTTCACATTACTCACCCCCCAAGACGCGCACGGGAGCAAGCCGCTCCCTTTACATTACTCATGCCGCGCACGCGGGGTTCTCCTCTCTCCATGCCTCCTCCTTAACGATACTGAGCCCCACCAGCCCTGACCATGCCTGCCCTGAGCATGCTTGCCCTGAGCATGTCGAAGGGTCGAAGGGTCGAACGGCCGAAGGGCGACTTTGCAGTTGCCAGGGTTTTGTATCTCGGTTTTCCGTAGGTTCATGGAACGCGGGACTTTATCCCGATTACGCCGCGCCCATGCCGGGCACACACGAGACGCTGCATGCAACAAGTGACAGATTGCGTTGTCACTGGTGCCTGCCCTCGACGTTCTGAGAAGGAACACCTAAGAAAATCCGTGATATCCTGAAGCTACTTGCCGAGGACGGATGGAAGGTTGTCCGGAGTCGTGGAAGCCATCGGCAGATGAAGCATCCTGCAAAAAAAGGGACAGTCACCGTTGCAGGAAAGTCCGGTCTTGAGATTCCCGTCGGAACCCTTAAGAGTATTCTGAAACAGGCCCAATTAGAAGGAAAAGAAGAGAAATGAAATACGCTGTCGTCATCGAAAAAGGAGATGCCTCTTTTGGAGCCTATGTCCCTGATTTACCCGGTTGCATCGCAGTCGGCGAGACACGGGATGAAGTTTTGACCCTGATCCGGGAGGCCATCGAATTCCACTTGGAAGGATTGAAAGAAGAGGGACAGATCGTCCCGGAGCCTCTCTCAGAGGCTGAATATGTCGAAGTTGCGAGTGCCTGAACTCTCAATCGTGTAGCGGGGACGATTTACCTCTCCACCCTTTCGGCATAAGCCAGTCGCATGCCCACCCCACGACTCGACTGAGCTCGCCGAAGTCCAACTCCCGATTCCCTGCCCTCATTTCCCAGGCGGGAATTCACACCTTCACCCTACGGGTTTATAACAGAATGATGTTTCTTGCGAACGGTCGGTCGCACGCTCCCTCGGAACCGAAGTGGCACCGACCGGAGATCAGGGTAATGGAATACAGGCTGGGCACCGGCCCGGCTTGGAAATTTTCACCCCCAGCCGTCCACCCCTTCCCCACTGCCGCGACCCGGCAGGGATTGCCCTCGGCTCCGCTCCGGCCCACGCTGCCCGCACTTCCCCATGCATCCCAACATCCTCATCTTCTTCACCGACCAGCAGCGCTGGGACACCCTCGGCCTCAACGGCAACCCCATGGGGCTCACCCCCCACTTCGACCGCCTCGCCCGCCGCGGTACGTTCTTCCGCCAAGCCGTCACACCCCAGCCGGTCTGCGGTCCCGCCCGCAGTTGCATCCAGACCGGCCAGTACGCCACCACCACCGGCGTCCACCGCAACGGCCCCGGCCTCAAGCCGGACGCCCCCGCCCTCGCCAAAATCCTAGGCGAAGCCGGCTACCGCACCGGCTATATCGGCAAATGGCACCTTTCCGAAGGCACCGGTGACGGCCCCGTCCCCCGCGAAAACCGCGGCGGCTACCAGGACTGGCTCGCCGGCAATGCCATCGAACTGGTCAGCGGCCCCTACTCCGCCCAGCTCTGGGATGAAAACGACCAACCCGTCCAACTCCCCGGCTACCGGTCCGACGCCCTCGCCGACGCCGCCATCCGCCGCCTCGCCGAGCGTGCCCGCAGCCCCGAGGAGCCGTTCCTCCTCTGCCTCTCCTTCCTCGAACCCCACCACCAAAACACCGACGACAGCTACCCCGCCCCCCACGGAATGGAAAACACCTTCCGCGGCGGCTGGGTCCCGCCCGACCTGCGCGCCCTCGGCGGCAGCAACGCCGCCCATTGGCCCGGCTACTGCGCCATGGTCAAACGGCTCGACGATGCCCTCGGCCGCATCATGGACGCCCTCGAGTCCACCGGCCTCGCCGACAACACCATCGTGGCTTTCATCAGCGACCACGGCTGCCACTTCAAAACCCGCAACGCCGAATACAAACGCAGCCCCCACGAGTCCTCCGTCCGCATCCCTTTCGCCCTCTGGGGACCGGGGTGGGACGGGGGCGGCGAGCAGAACGGCCCCGCCAGCCTCGTCGACCTCGCCCCCTCCCTCCTCGAAAGCGCCGGTATCCCTATCCCGGATACGATGCAGGGCCGCTCCCTCCACCCCCGCTCCCGGGCGGCGCACCACGTGAATCCCGCCGAAGCCTTCATCCAGTTTGGCGACGGCGGCCTGCCCCCCGGCCGCGCCCTCCGCACCGCCCGCTGGAAATACGCCGTCACCGCCCCGGAGGAGTTCAAGTCCCGGCCCCACGCCAGCGTCTACCACGAGACCCACCTCTACGATCTCCAGACCGACGATTACGAACTCACCAACCTCGTCCACTCGCCCGCCCACGAACCCGTCCGCGCGCACTTCCGCGAACGCCTGCTCGACTGGCTCGAGCGCATCGGCGAACCTCCCGCCGAGATCACCCCGGCCGAAGCCTCCGGCCGCCGCGGTCAACGCCGTATCGATTATCCCAATACTTAAAGCACCGGCCGGACCTCTGGCGGGGCCACTCCGTCAGGTGTAGTGCAGCTGGGCCGTCGCCACGGTCTCGCCCCGCGGAACCAGCCGCAGCCAGTGCGCCGAAAACCCCGGCGGGAAACACTCCACCACCGCCTCGCCCGGCGCCACTTGATAACGCTTCCAGCGCTTCCAGGCGCCGTCGCCCAGCGCGTCGACTTCGAGGTCGAATGCCACCGCGGTCTCCCCTTCGTGAAAGAGATGCAGGCATTTGCTGCCGAAACCGGTCAGCAGGTAGGGGTCGGAGGGCGCGTCCTCCTTGACCGGGGATTTCCACCACGGCCCGCCCCAGCCTTTGGGCGGACCGAGCTTCCAGAGATCGTCGGTCCGGCCAAACCAGAGGCCCGACTGCGGCTCCGCGGTGGTGACGTTGCCGCCGCTGTCGTGGCTGGCATTGTCCGCCCCGATCACCAGCAAGCCTTTCCAGGTGCAGAAATCCCCGTGCACCCAGAGGTGCGTCGAAATCGGCCGGACGCCCCAGACGCGGTTGCCGAAAGCCCACGGGGAGAGTTCATAAAACATCCCATGGTGGTCGAGCAAGAGGCGCTCGTGCTCGACCGACCGGATCCGCGGCCACTCCGTCTGCCACTTGTGCTCGAAACAATGGGAAGCTTTGGGCAGGCGATAGGTTCGCCATTGCCCGTCCGCGGCCGTGAACACCGTCAGGAGCGCGGAGGCCCGGTCCCAGCCGGAGGCGAAGATGGTCCGCCCATAGGGTCCGAGCCCGCCGAGGCCGACGTAGGGCCGGCGGTCCACCACCCGCCACGCTTCTCCGTCAAACTCCGCCAGGGTGCCTTCGCTCTGCCGGCCGAGAAAATCCGGCTCACTGTAGTCGTTGTTGACCACCACCAGCCGCCCGCCGCCGGTGATGCAGTCCTTGAAGTGACACTTGCCCTCGCCCGGCGTGTTGAGTACCTCGGTCAGATCGAAAAGGCGCTGTACGGCCAGCGTCCGCACATCGAGTTCGAACAACTCGCCCTCCATCCCCAGCATGTAGACAAGGCGCTCCGGTTCCTTCAGGTGGACGGCGGTCCCGCAGAGGCGGATGTCGGTCAGTTCCGGGACCGTCCGCACGCGGTGTTCCGTATCCACGAGATGGGGACCGATGATCATCGTATTCGTCGGGTGGTGGACAAACCGATTGGCGAAGGTGCCGTCGACCGCCGCAGGATGGCGCTCCATGCGAAAGTCTTCCCCGATGACCCGCAGGCCGGTGCCGGTGCCGGTGCGGCGGCGGTGGGAGACGTAGTTGAGCACGTAGAGCCGGCCGCACCACGGCATCAGGCAGCCCACACCGCACTCCGAACGCGGCGGACCGAGGTCGGCGCTTTGAGTCAGGCTGGGCACCACGCCGGAAAAGGCAGGGGGAAAGGGGGCATCCATGGGAGCAGGCTGAACGCTGCTGAACCGCCCCTCAATCCGGAATCCACGGCCTTCTCCCGATCAATCCGCTTTGAATTCCAACCCCAGGCCTCCCGCAAACTGGCTGGCGGCTTGTCCACCCATCCCGCCCATCTAGGGTCGGAGGCATGTTGCCCGCCCCTTTCGCGAAGTTTCGCCGTCTGCTTCCGTTGTCCTTGATGCTCCCTGTACTGGATTTCACCGCCCAGGCCGAGCCGATCTGGATTGAAGCCGAAGCGGCCGAGGAAAGACCCGCCGCCGCTTCCATCGGCGCTTGGAACGAGGCCGACCTGCTCTCCGCGGGCCGCGCCCTGATGGTCTTTCTCGAGCCAGCCCAAGCCGAAAGGCAAATCCCGGAGACGGGCCTCATCCTCCGCTACACCTTCGAGGCCGCACAATCCGGCCCACACGAACTCTGGAATCGCGTCGGCCTCGAAAACGTCCGCTCGCCGTTCGAATGGCGCGTCAACGGCGGCTCCTGGACAGCCAACAACCCGGAGGACCACCCGTCGATCGACGTCGTCGAAACCGCCTTTTGGAATCCGATCGGCTGGACGCGCATGGGCGAAGCCGAACTCACCGCCGGGTCCAACACTCTCGAAATCCGCCTGACCCGCCGTACCGGAAGCAATGACCGCGGCGAAGTCCGCACCCTCCCGGTGCGCTACGTGTCCGACGCCCTTGTCGTCTCGCCCGAGCCGTTCGTGCCCAACCACCACCACCGGCCGGACTCGACCGCCTGGCGCACCGACCGCGAGGACCGCGCCGCCGCCCAAGTCTTCTCCCTCCCCACCGCCGCGCCCGGGGAGCGTGCCTCCGTCGACCTCGACGGTCTCTGGCAGTTCGCCGCCTGGGACGAACAGGGTCCCATCGACGAAGCAAGCCGTCCCCGCGGCGTGGCTACACTGCCCGAACTCGACCGGCTCCATTGGTATGCCCTTGAGGTGCCCGGCGACCGCAACCGGGGGCTGCCGCAGTTCGCCTTCAACCACCGCTACCTGCTCCGCACCCGGGTCGACGTGCCCGCCGATCTCGCCGGCCGCAGCTTCCAACTCGACCTGCGCGAATTCAACCTCGTCGCCACCCTCTTTATCAATGGCCGGCGCGTCGGCGAAGAAGCCATCGTCTACGGCTTTTGGACCCCCGATGTGACCGGGTTCATCCGGCCCGGCGAGACCAACGAGATCGTCCTCGTCATGAAGGACGCCTTTTACGCCCTTCAACCCGACAACGAAGGCCGCAGTCTGCGCCACCACAATTACATCCCCATGTCCCTCTTCCAGCAGAACCAGGGCACGACCATGCGGCTGGATTTCCCCGTCAAGGGCGCGGATGAAACCGGCATCCTCGACGGCGCCACCCTCACCGCCAGTGGCCCGGCCTACGTCGGCCCGACCGTCGTCACCACATCGGTGCGCGACAACCGCCTCGTCGCCGAGGCCACCCTCAGCTACCCCGGCAGCCGGCCCCTCACCGTCGAAGTCCACGGCCGGGTCGAGTCCTGGCCGGATGGCGGCTCCGCGCTCCTCACCTTTCCCACCCGTACCGTCACCCTCGAACCGGAAGGCTCTGAGACGATCCGGCTCGAGGCCAACCGCCCCGAATCGCTCGACCTCTGGTGGCCCGACCGGCCCCGCCTCCACTCTCTGGTCATCGAGCTCCACGCCGGGGACCGCCGCCTCGACACCGCCACCACCCGCTTCGGCTTCCGCGAGTGGGAGGTCCGCGGCAACCAGTTTTACCTCAACGGCCTGCGCTGGAATTTCCGCGCTGATCTCACCCACTACGGCGCCCCCGCCACCGCCGATCTCGATGCCATCCGCGACCGCTGGGCCGAACACGGCCAAAACATGTTCCGCCACCGCTTTCAGTGGGACTGGGCCGGCATGCGCAACCGCGAAGCCCTCCATTGGTTCGACGAGGTCGGCATGCCGGTTCGCCAGAACATCGGCTCCTTCGACGGCCAGCACGCCAGCTACAACCTCCGCGAGAACAACCCCGCCCTCTTCGACAACTGGCGGCGGCAGATGCACAGCCGCGTCGACCGCTTCCGCAACCACCCCTCCATTTTCATCTGGGAGCTGGACAACGAGATCATCTACATCAACGGCCGCAACCTCGGCATGCTCGACTCCGTCGAGCCCCAGTTCCGCGAGGCTTCGCGGCAACTCACCGCCAAGGATCCCACCCGCAGCCAGGTCATCGGCGGCGGCAACGCCCTTCGCGACCAGTCCCTCCCCACCTACGGCGTCCACTACTTCGAGGTCAACGACCGCGAGTATCCAAACGAGGCCTACACCATCGAGCAATCCCTCGCCCGCCAAAACCTCGGCGACGGCTGGAATCCCTGGCCGATCGATTTCGAGGCCAAGCCGATGTTCATGGGCGAAACCGCCTTCCTCCCCGGGCGCAATCCCGCCGGCTTCGCCGCCGTCGGCGGCGAAGGAGCCTTCGTCGGCAAGACCGAGGCGCAGCCCGCCATCGCCACCATCGGCCGCTGGCTTGCCGAGGGCTACCGCTGGCGCGGGGTGGCCGCCTTCCAGTTTTGGATGGGCAGCGATTTTGCCGGCCGCGGCTACGATCTCTCGTTCCAGCCGGTGGCGGTCTTTGTCCGCGAATGGAACTGGACCTTCGGCGCCGGCCAATCCATCACCCGCACCCTGCGGGTTTTCAACGACACCCGCCACGCCGACCCGATCGAGGTCGAGTGGCGCTTCGAGGTCGAAGGCCGTCGCCTCGATGGAGGCAGCCGCACATTCCAGGTTACGCCCGGATACGCCGAGGAGTTCGTCGTCGACTTCACCGTGCCCGAGGTCTCGGAACGCTCCACCGGCGGCTTCACCATCATGGCCCGCCGCGGCGGGGAGGAGGTCTTCCGCGAAACCAAGCCGCTCCATATCATCAACCCCGAGGCCGGCCCGCTCCCGGAAGTGGACGGTGAGCTCATCGTCTGGGATCCCTCCGGCCGGGTCATCAATCGGCTCGAATCCCGCGGCATCGCCTTCACCGCGGTCGCCGGGATGGATGCCATCCCCGACCACTTCGGCCTCCTCGTCGTCGGGCCCGACGCCATCCCCGCCGATTCCGCCACCGACACCCGCTGGCTCGCCCTCGCCGCCGCCGGCAACCGCATGCTCATCCTTGAGCAGGAGCACCCGCTCCACTTCCAGGCCGTGCCCGCCAACTTCGACCTCAGCCGCCATGTCGGCCGCATCGCCCATCTCCAGAATCCTTCCCATCCGGCCTTCGAGGGTCTCATCGGCGACGACTTTTTCGTCTGGGCCGACGGCGAGGTGGTTTACAAAAACCCCTACCGCAAACCCACCACTGGTGCGGTCTCGCTCGTCCATTGCGATGCCGAGCTGGGCTTCACCGCCCTCGCCGAAGCCGCCGTCAACGAGGGTCTGATGGTTTTCTGCCAGCTCGTCGTCGGCGATAAACTCGGCCGCGAGCCCGCCGCCACCCGCCTCTTCGACAATCTTCTCGCCTATGCCGCCGGCTACCGGCTCGTCCGCCACCCGGTCGCTCTCGCGGTTGATCCGGCCACGCCCGCGGGTCGCATGTTCACCGGACTCGGTATGAACGCCACCACTACAGACGACCCCCTCGCCGCCATCCGCAGCGGGGATTACGGGGTTGTCGTCGCCCAGGCCACCCCGGAAAACCTCCGCCGCCTCGCCGGCGACGTCGACACTGTCCGCGCCTGGTGCGAAGCCGGCGGCTGGCTCATGATCCAAGGCGTCGCCCCCGAGACCCTCGCCGACTTCAACCGGCTCGTCGGCTACGAGCACCTCCTGCGGCCTTTCCGCATGGAGCGCGTCCTCCTCCCGCCCTCGCCCGATCCGCTCACTGCCGGCCTGTCACTGGCGGATGTCGTCATGAGTTCCGGCCGCCGCATCCAGGTCCACAACCGCGACGAATGGCCCGTGGACGACGCCTTCGACTACGTCGTCGACCTCGACGACATCGCCCCGTTTTCCACTCTGCCCCCCGCGACCTACTTCAAGCGCGAGGCCACCGAACCCCCCGGCGACGACACCTGGCCCGAAAACATGGTCAACGGCTACCTCGCCGACACCCACTGGCGGATGATCTTCAGCATCCACCTCCACCGCGGCGCACCCACTTCATGGGAAGTGGAGTTTCCCCGCGAAGAGACCGTCACCGGCTTCTCCATCGTGCCCAACGCCATCTACCACACCGTCACCCGGATCCGGCTCACCTTCGATGGCGATCCCGCGACCACCCAGGAATTCGACCTCGAGGGCGAGGGCAGGCAGGATTTCTCCATCCAACCCGGTGTCCCCGCCCGCAGCATGACCATTGAGCTGGCCGACTGGGATCCCCGTGGCACCACCGACGTCATCGGGGTGGACAACTTCTGGATCCGCGTCACCCGCCCGCCCGAGTTCACCCGGCATGTCCGGCCGCTGCTCAACATCGGCGGGCTCGTCCGCTACCAATTCGGCGAAGGCGGCATCCTGCTCAACCAGTACGCTATCCTCGAAAGCGAATCCAACCCCGCCAACGCCGCCAAGAAGCAGACCGTCACCGCCACCCTGCTCCGCAACCTCGGGGCGGATTTCGCCGGCGGCACCCTCGTCGTCCCAGGGGTCAACATGGCCAGCCACCCCGTCCCCCTCGACACCGTCGCCAATCTCTACCTCACCCGCCCCCAGGGTTTCCCGGTCGGAAACGCCGACCTCGGCGCACTCCCCGTGGGCCTCCAGCGCTTTGCCGGGGTCGATTACCTCATCCGCGACTTCGCCACCTCGCCCCTCGAAAGCGGCATCCTCCTGCGCCATCCCCGCTACCGCATCCAGCAGGAGCACGAGCGGGTCGAGGGCATCCCCGTCAACCGCCGGGCTGATGCCCTCTTCTTCCTCCACACTCTCCTCCCCGGCGATACCTGGCGCCCCTCCCGCGATGCCACCGAGCCTCCCATCATTTTCGAATACACCATCCACTACGCCGACGGCACCCGTGCCACCGTCCCGGTCGAGCTCGGCCTCGGCATTGATTCCTGGCTCCAGAACGAGCCCCGCCCCCTGCGCGATGCCGCCGTCGCCTGGCAGGCCGAGGGCCCGCGCGACCAGCGCATCACGCTCTACCAGATGCAGTGGACCAATCCCCACCCCGACCGCACCATCCGCACCATCGACCTCGCCTACGCGCCCGGCGGCCAGCGCTGGGGCGCCCCCGCCGTCCTCGCCATCACCGTCGCCGAGGCACGCTGACTCCCCCTCACTGCGCAGGCCTCCGCACCCGGCAGTTTCACTCCATCACCAGCGTGATCCCATTGGCGGCACAGACCGCCGCCGCGGTCTCCGGAGAAAACCGCCCGGAGCGAAAGAGCGCGTCCGCCTCCCGGAAGAAATGCTCGTGGCCCGACGGGGTGGCGAAGTTCAGAAGCGTCGCCGGCTGCGCTCCGGCAGTGCGGAAGGCATGCACCTCCCCCGGCGCCACCCGCGCAAAATCCCCCGGCGCTAGGGATCGCCACTCCCCGCCGACGAATAACTCGGGCGTTCCTTCGAGAACAAAAAACGACTCCGCCTGCTCATGACGGTGCGGCGGCGCCCCCTGGCCGGGGTCGCACTCCAAGCGGGCCACACTCTGCACACCGCCCGTGCTCGCACCATCCGCCAGGATCCGGACCCGGACCCCGAAGACCAAAAGCTCCGCCGCGTCGCCGCCGCGCACCAGATGAAGGGATTGACTTTCCATTTTCATAAAGACAGATTATCTGACCTATATCGACAGACTGTCTGACCACTGTCAAGCCACGAAATCATGCCTGCCGCCGTTTCCCGTCCCCTTTCCACCCAAGCGGGTTTTCCCGACCGCCACACCACCTTGGGCGCCGCCCTCCGCCATGCCTACGACGCTCTCTCCGAGCACACTTATGCGGAGCTGGCGGCGGCAGGCTTTGCCGACATCCGCCCCGCCCACCGAGTCGTTTTCCGTCATCTCGCGCCCGAGGGTTCGCGCATCATCGACCTCGCCCGCGCCGGCGACCTCACCAAGCAGAGCATGGCCTACCTCATCGCCGGGTTGGAGGAGTCTGGCTATGTTGCCCTCGAATCCGACCCGGAAGACGGCCGCGCCAAGCGGGTCCGGCTCACTCCGCGGGGGGAAGCGGCCATGGAGATTTTGCTCAAGACCAGCCGGGCGGTGGAACGCCGTCTCGACCGCCGGCTGGGCGCCGGCACCAGCAGCACCCTCAAGCAGACGCTCGGCTCAGTCGCCGCCCTCCTCCAGCCCCCCGCCCCGGCCGGGGATTGACGAAGCCCTTCCTGGCCAAACGTCACCCCGTAGCTGCCGTCGTCAGACGGCGGGACCTACCCGGCCCGACGCCCGGGAGCAAGATGCTCCCGCTACTTTAATCTTCCTTCGACCGCGGGGTCACCCACCACCCATCACGCTTTACCCATTACTCCTTACTCATAACCCACCCCCGCCCCGCTGGCTTTAGCATCCCGGAGGGATGCCAGCGTGTAGCCGGTGGTTGAGCGGAGCGAAACCACCGGTCACCCGACAAAAAAAACCGCACCCC
>REEB01000095.1 GCA_007695295.1 Puniceicoccaceae bacterium | reverse complement strand
CCGCCGCCGGCCGCACGCCCCCGGATGCCTTTTGTTATTTCATCAGCCGTTCCACCCGCAGTCGCAGGTAGCCTGCTCCGTCCACCGTCGGGAGGGTGAAGGTATTGCCGGTGCGAAAGACTCGGGAAGTCATCCAGGGGCCGGTGGGATGGAGAGCGCGTTCGACCCGAACATCCACCGCACCCAGGTCCTCGCGCAAAGGAAGCGTCCACTCCATCCAGCGCGTCACCGGGTGCAGGCGGGGCGAGGGCAGGCCCGCCCCCGCATGTGGATTCTGGTCGAGGGCAAAAGCCACCAGCCGGGGCACCCCATTGCCGGTGATGTCATGGTCATGTCCATACAGGTCGATCTCGCGGGGGGTGAAATGCGCGAACAGCCAGACCGTATAGGGCTCGAGGATGGCCTCGCGGGGGTCCGGTGGGGCGGAAATGAAGGCGAAGTACCGGACATAGGTGGAGCCCGGAACGCGCGCAAAACCGACGCCGTAGTGCGTCTGGGTGCGGTGGAAGTCGGACTCGCCGAGGACATGGCGGCGATGGGAATCCGAGGCGAGCCAGCCTTCGAGCGCCCTTTGGGCGGTGTGATAGCCGGCGGCGAGGGCCTCGATCTGGTTGCGGTTGTTCCGGTCCAGCCAGGACTCCGGCAAAGTGTAGCCGGCGAGGGCGGCGGTGACGTTGGGGCCGTAGCCGTCGGGATCGGTGTGGCTCCAGTAATCCCTTCGACCCAAGTCTTCGACCTTGGCCCGGGCGACTTGGTGGAGGATGGGGTTGTGTATCATCTCCGGGCGCTGCTGGCCGGGGTGGTTGCGGATGAGCTCCGCCAGTTCCAACTCAAGGGCGTTGGGCACAATCTCGGCGCCGGCAGCCCAGCATACCGGCGCAAAAAGAGCTGCAGCAAGCAGAGAGAGCTCGCGGTGGTTGTCGGTCATAGGGGTTTCGACTAGCCGCGCTTGCCAGCCGCGGCCAAGCGAAATATTCGCCACACTGGATAAGTTGTTCTACTGCAACCGCCTGCTTGTGGATAAAATCTGCGTTGATAGAGATTGAACAAAGGCCGGAGATCACCGAGCCTGCCCGCCAATCCGTGCCGCCGACCGGGACGGAGCCTGTGACCCCACTGTCCGAAAGCACCTTTCTCCTTTTTGGAACCGGTCGTCGCCGATCTTGGATCTACCGCGCCGGTGCGCTCTGGCCGTTGGCCGATCAAGGGCACGGCTTCCAGTGGGAAACGGTGCGGGAATCCATCGACGGTGGCGCGGCCCGGGTGGAGCTGGAGACGCGCGCTGGGGCGCAGGTCGTCATCCACGAAGACGAAAACGGGCTCTGGCTGGACGAGGGAGGGGCCGTGCGGTGCCTCGACGACCGGCCCGGGGGGCGCTGGCCTGGTTTCGAGGGGCATCCCCACGCCGGCCGGCTCCGGCAGCTTCACCACGAGATCCTCGTCAACCTGCCCTGCGGTGCGCCGCTGCCCAACCGTCTCGTGTATTCGAAGCCTTGGTACCGTGATAGCGCGATGGTCGCCATGGTTTTGGAGAAAACCGGCAATCTCGGGCTGATCGAGGATTGGGTGGCGGGCCTGCGCGAGCCGTTCGATCGCAACAACCGGGGCCACCGCGAGTCGGATAACCTCGGCCAGGCCCTTTACCTGATTTCCCTCGTCTCCGACCGCGGCCATCCACTCGTCGAGACCATTCTGCGGACGCTGCCGGAGCATGCCACCGACGGGCACCTGACCGGCCTATCCGACTATGCGCCCCATCCGGTTTACCAGACCAAGTGGCTGCTCTTCGGCCTGCGGGCGCTCGGGCTCGACGACGGCGACTGGCGCATTCCGTCGCAGCCGGACAACTACAGTGCGCTCTTCTGGTGGGATTTTCGTCAGCAGCATGTGCCCGGAGCGGGGTTCGACGCCGCCTCCCGCGTCCGCTATCCTTACTTGGGTTGGGCCGAGGATCACTTTCACGGTCGTCCGCCGCCATTGGACCTGCTCCGGATGAATGCGCCCCTCACTTGGGAGGCGGAGGCCAGTGAAGCCGACTACAGCGCTCTGGCCGCGCTCGATCCCGGACTGGAGGCCCGGCGAATCGCCCTCCCGCACACCTGGCACGCCGCCGAAGCCTTTCTTTATCTCCACGAACTCGAATCGACTTTCCCATGAAGCAACCCCTCCCCCCTGACTATGCCGAGCGTGTCTATGCCGGCGTGCTTGGAAAACTCATCGGCGTCTACCTCGGCCGTCCTTTCGAACAATGGAGCCATGAGGCGATCGCCCGGCGCTGGGGCGAGATCCGCCGCTATGTGCACGAGGACCAGAACGTTCCTTTGATTGTCACCGACGACGACATCACCGGCACCTTCACCTTCATCCGGGCGCTGCTCGATCATGACTCCGGGGCGCAGATCACCGCCCGGGAGATTGGCCAGAGCTGGCTTAACTACATTGCCGAAAACAAGCACATCCTCTGGTGGGGCGGCATGGGCATGTCCACCGAGCACACGGCCTGGCTGCGCTTGGCGGCGGGAATTCCCGCGCCGGAGAGCGGGTCGATTGCGCTCAACGGCAAAGCCGTGGCCGAAGAAATCGGGGCGCAAATTTTTATCGATGGCTGGGCGCTGGTTTCTCCCAACCAACCCGAGCAGGCGGCCCGGCTGGCCACGGAGGCGGCGCGGGTCAGCCATGACGGTGAGGCCGTGCACGGAGCGGTCGCGCTCGCGGTCATGGAGGCGCTGGCCTTTGCCGAGCCGGACATCGAGTCGCTGCTCGACCGCTCCCAGACCTTCATTCCCGCCGACTGCGAAATCGCCGCCATGACCGCCGACCTGCGGCGCTGGCACCGGGAGGATGGCGACTGGCGCCGGACCCTCGGCCGCATCCAGGAGCACTACAGCTACGAACGTTACGGCACCAACTGTCCGATGGTTTCCAACCACGCCGTCATCCTCCTCGGGCTGCTCTATGGCGGGGGCGAATTCGACCGCTCCATGATGATCGTCAACACCGCCGGCTACGACACCGACTGCAATTCCGGCAACCTCGGCTGCCTGCTCGGCATCCGCAACGGCCTCGCAACCTTCCGCTCCGGCTACGACTGGCGCACGCCGGTGAACGATCGTTTGTATTTGCCCGCCGGCGACGGTCACTGGGGCATGATGGATGCGGCCAATCTCGCGCTGCACCTGGCCAATCTTGGTCGGTCTCTGGCTGGGGCGGAGCCGGAGCGGCCCAAGGGCGGTGTGCGCTACAGCTTTCTCTTCCACGGCTGCACTCACGGCTTTGCGCCATCCGAGCTTTGTCCCAGGGAAACGCGCGTCGCACCGGTGCCGGGCGGCCTTGAGTTGACGGTGCTCGCGCATGGCCTGCGTTCCGACGCCGAAGTCGGCACCTTCCTGCCGCCATCGGAGCTGGAAGGCAGAGGCTATGGCGTCACCGCCACCCCTACGCTCTATGCGGGGCAGCAAGTAACCGCCACCATTGCCGCCGCCGCGGGCAACACCGCCCCGGTCGGGGTCCGGCTCTATGTCCGGCATTACGGCGGGGGAGCGGAAGGTATCGGATTAGTGGAGACAGAAGGGCCGGAGGAAACGATTGCCCCGGCGCAGTCCCGTGATCTGGTCTGGACCGTGCCTGACTCCGGAGGTGCCCCCATCGCAAAGGTCGGCCTCGGGCTGACCGGCCCCACCGGGGCCACTGTCCGGCTCGACCGTCTCGACTGGAGCGGAACACCCCGGCTGGTGATCACTCGTCCGCAGAGCATCCACCCCCGCTGGGGATCGCCCGATCCCTGGCTGAAGTCGTTCATTGCCGACGTCGACAACTTCATGAGCTGGCGGGACAGTTCCTTGATGCTGATGCGCAATCGCGGCCGAGGCCTCGTCCACACCGGCGGCGAGAATTGGGGCGACCTGACCGTCAGGGCAACGATCACGCCCGTGGTGGCGTTGGAGTTTGGCCTTGCCGCGCATGTCCGGGGCCTGCGACGTTATCATGCGCTCCTGCTTTCCTCCGATGGCCGTGCGAGACTGGTGCGGGTATGTCACGAGGAAGTCGAACTCGCTGCCGCACCCTTTGCGTGGAATTTCAATGAACCGGTCGAACTGGGGCTCACGGTGCGCGGCGAAGCGCTGGTTGCCCGCATCAACGGCGCGGTGGTGCTGGAAGCGAAAGATGCTTCCGGCCTGCTCTCCCGGGGCGGAGTGGGACTGATCGTCGCGGAAGGCCGCATTCATGCGCCCGATCTGTGCGTCGAGGCGCCGGCCTGAACCATTCGAGGTAGGGCGTGCTCGCCGAGCGCGCCGCAATCTCCGCAATTCCCGGTCATACCACACGATGTGCCGTGTCGGTGTGTTTTCGGTTACAGCACAGCGCCGGAGGCGCGCCGGATGTCATGCCCGCCAGACGCCGTGATCCGCCGACCTTCCGGGGCGGATGGCGGGACCGGGCCGGGTTCAGGTGGCTGGCACCACCGGCTCATATCCTGCCGGGCCTCTGGGATGCCCGACGTACATGTCCTTCCTGTCCTTTCGCCATGGGGCACCATGGCGGACGTTGTGGAAACTCCACGCCGAAGACGGCGGGTCCGGCTTCGTCCGGAATCTTCTGTGCCGGGGCGGACGCGTCTTCGGAGCGAAGAGAAATGTCAAGAATAGGGGACTGACCCCGTCTGCGATAGGGCGTGCTCGCCGAGCGCGCCGCACAACCCAGGCGCGGCCCCATATCCCGGGTCAGCGGGGCGGTCCGGCGGCGATGCGGAGGGCGTTGCGGCCGCGGATCGCCATGAGGGGCAGAAAACCGGCTCCGGCAAGGACGCCGCCGGCGTTTTCACCGAGGATGGCCTCGACGCTGCCGTGGCGGTCCTTGAACGCGGCGAACCAGGGAAGTTCGCCGATGCCGGCCGCATCGGGCTCGCCGGCATAATCCCGGGCCGCGCAGAGGGCGGCGGCAAAACATCCGCAACCCCAGGGAAGGGTATCGGTGGACTCGGTGAAGGTGAATGATTCAAGCGGGTCGGCATCGGGCCGGAAGGGCGTCCGCAACAACACCCGCGGCACAATCGGTACGACCCGCGCCCGACGCCCAAGGTTCAGCAGGGTGCGGGCATGCTCGGAGGAAGAGACGAGTCCGGCGATCTCTCCCGAGGGCTGGTCTTGGAGAAAGGCAAAGTCCGGCTGCCCGAAGATCGACGGCGGGGGTGCGGTCAGCACCGGCCAGCCGGTTCCGGCGGCGGCCCTCGCGACGGTGTCGAGGGATTTCAAATACAATTCGGGATCGGCGGGTTGCTCGACATGGGCGACCAGACCCGGCACGGGGTCGCCGGGGGGCGCAAGGTTGGGCGGCGGCGCGGCCTCGTCCTCAGCGGTCGACCAGAGAAAAACCTCCGCCGGTGCTTCGGGATCGAGCTCCCGGATGAGCCACTCGAGGCCAAGCCAACGGTTTTCCAGCGCGCGGAACGCGGGATCGCCGAGGATCGCGGCGAGGGCCAGCGAAAGTGCTTCCTCCACCGCCGCGGCCCAGGCCGCCGCCTCCGGTCGGTCCGGGATAAGGGAGGGATGGTCCCTGAGTACGGAGGCGATAAACGAGCCGACGGCCGAAGGACCGGCGGCGGCTGCCGGCGAGAGCGGCTTGCCGAGAAGGGAGTCGAGCGGGGAAGCCCCCGGCTCGAGGGAGGGCGGAGGTGGTGCCACTTGGGCGTTTGAAGCGGAGGGTGTCTGCAGAAGCTGCTCCGCTTCCCGGATGAACGGCAGGGGATCGCCCGCACTGCGCAAGCCACCGAGGATTTGCAGCAACCGGGCGGTGGTCGGGATTTTCATCAGAAACGAGTCCGGATGCAGATCCTCGGCGGAAGCGAGCGGCAGCGGCAGGTCCACCGGGCCGACCGCAGGCAGGCTGGGGCGGAGCTTTTTCCAAACCGCCTCCAGGTTGTCGATGGTGACGCGCTCCAGCGGGACGGCGGCGGTGGAGGCGAACCCTCCGGCCAGGATAACGCGCAGCCGGGGACCGTCATCGGGATCGGAAGGGCGGGCTTGGCCGGAGCTGCGAAAGGAAAAGGAAATGTCCATGGCTGGTGCGGGTTGGCGGTGGGGTGCGCTCGATCCTGGCAAACCCGGCCCCGGGTGCAAGCATCGGCGAAGGTGCGCGGCCCGCAGAAGAGACCACGGTTGCCGCGCCGGAAAGTGGTCTTGCGCGGCCGGGGCGGATGGGTTCTGCTGCGGGCGCCCTATGGCCTCGAACCAACCGCTTGTCCCCACGCCGGAGGCCGCCTGCACCGCGGCGGCTCTGCCGGGTTTTCCAGAGGATGCGCTGCTCCGGCCGGCTGTATTGCTGCGGCGGATACCGGAAGCCGCTTCCGGCCGCTTGGTGGTGCTGCGGTTCGAAACCGATGCCCGGGTGCTCCTGGGCGCGCTGATCGACCGGGATGACCGCATTCACCGCTGGCTGGAGATTTGGATTCAGCCGCCACCGCCCGATGACGGGAGCGTCGACCGGGCGGCCTGGGACCGCGGCTGGACGGACCGGATCAAGGCGCGGCGGGCGGCGGCGCCGGAAAGCTGGCCCGCAACATCCTGGGAATCCCAAACGCCTCCGGCGCTCACCGTCCGCTGGGCCGATGGCTCTTCGCCGGAATGGCGCGAAGGTTCCGGAACGGCGGAAGCGGGTGACGACGGGACCGTTTTCACCGATGGCTCCTCCCGCCTCGCCCTCCGCTGGCTGGCGCCGCTGGCGCTGGGCGCGTGGTCGGGTCTGATGCGGGGCCGGGCCTGGAAGGGCCTCGGCATGGGAAAACAGCCCATCGTACCGGCCGGCGGCTGGGAGGTGTTGGCCGATCCCGAAGCCGTTCGCCATGGGGTGGGGTTGGTTTTCGGCGCCCGGGGTGGAGCGGCGGCCCGTTTGGCCGAGACTTTTCATCTGCGGCTGCTGATGGCCCGGCAGCTCGTGCAGCGGGTGGAGGCGGCGGTGCGGTTGGCAAAGGCGCCGTTTCTCGATCTCACCCCGTCCGCCTTCCGGGTTGGCCTCGGCAGGCTCGGGACGGGGTTGCCCGGGTTGTGGACGGCGCATGTGGAGTTGGCGGGCTGGCCGGCCGCCGTCCGGTTGCCGGGGCTTTCCGCGGAAGGCGGCGGCGGCTACCGGCACCCCGTGAAACTCTCCAGCTCGGTCTATCGCCTCGACGCGTCGATCCAGCACCGCTCGGCCGTCGGTTCGGTGCGGTTGCGTTCGCTCGATGAAACCGGCGGCGGCCGCCATGCCCTCGAGGGCACCTTGGCCGCCGGGGAAGCGCTCAAGGCCGCTCCGGGAAACCTGCTGCGCGTGGTCCTGCCGGTGGCGGGCCAACCGCTCCCGGTGGTGGCGCGGGTCTCGCCCGCGGAAGGCCTCGGACCCGGCGAAGTGCGCTTCCGCTCCGTCGAAACCACCTTTGCGGCCAACCAGGCGACCGCCCTCAAGGAGCTGCTCGGCGTTTCCATCGATGAAGTGCAGGCCGACCTCCTGCCCGAAATCGGACCGGCCTGCGACCTCTTCTCCCTCGGAGTCATCGTGGCGGAGTTTTTTCTGGTCAGCGACGGCAACACCCTCGCCGAAGCCATGGACGAATGCCGTAGCCTCGCCGCCGCTCTCGCCGAAGCGGGTGTGGACGCCGCCGGAGCGGCCGCCGCGGTCCGCCGGATGGCCGGGGAGGACGCCCGCTGGGAAAAAGCCCTCGGGCCGGCGCGCCTCCTTGATGGCGGTGAGACGGCCGGCGCGAGCCGTGCGATCGCCGGGTCGCTCTGGTGGGGCCTGGTGGCGTGGATTGTGCGGACCATCCCGGGGGCCGGGCCGGCCAGCTTCCGCCGCGGGCCGGGAGATGCTCCGCCGACGCGGCCGGCGGCGGTCTTCGAGGAGCCTCTGAAAGAACTCGACCGGCTCTGCGCCCTTTCGGCGGCGGCGGTCTTCCCTGAGCCGGCGGCGGACGCCGAGCTGCGCGAGCTGGTGCGCCGTTTCCGTGACTGAGCCCGTCTTACTTCCTGCTTGATGCAGCCCGCGAAATGGGGCGAAACTGGATGCATCCGCCATCGCGGAACGCATTGTCACCAACCCATGCCTGTCATGCCCAACCCTGTCCGTTGCCTTCTCCCCGCCGCCGCCGGCGTTCTTGTGCTCCTGCTCGCCGGCTGCGCCACCACCCCGCCGCCGATACAGCCGGCCTTCAACCTTGTGGTCGATCCCGCCTATGCCGGGGCCTCCATCCAAGTCGATCTCGTCGGCGTCAATGCCAGCGAAGTGGCCCGCTGGCGGACGAAGTCGGTCAATGATTACTTTTCTCCGGGCGACCCCTTCCGCGCCACCGCCGAGCGGAAATCCTTTCTCATGGGTCCCGACGGGGAAGATGCACCGGTGTTGGCGGCGAACGATCCAATCTGGCAGCGCTGGCAGCGGCGGGATGTCAGCTTCATCGTCGTCCTGGCCGACCTCCCGGGATATATGGAGGACCGCGAAGGGGCGATTGATTCCCGGCGGCTGATCGTGCCCTTGGGGGGTGATCGCTGGGACCGCGCCCGTCCCTCAACGATCACCTTGGAAATCTCACCCACGGGCGTATCCTCCATTCCCGCTCCCGTGAGGGGCGACTCCTGATCCGGCCCGCGGCCGGGCCCCGCCGTTTCCTCCGGCGCTTCCGATGGCGATCCATGGTGGATATGAATTGGTCGGCGAGATTGTTGTCCGCGGACATGGCGGCGTCCATCACGCCCGGCACACCACCACCGGTGAAGCGGCGGTTCTGAAGCTGCGGCACGGCCGGGCGGAGGACGATCCGGCGCTCGGAGGCTTTGAGCGCGCGGCCGCGCTCCAGCAGTCGCTCGGGGAGAACGGCCGCGGTTGGCTTCCGGTTCTGGCCCGGGGCCGCGACGGAGCAACCGCCTGGTATGCCGCACCGGTCTGCGACGGCTCCCTGCAAACCTTCATCGAGCGTCTCTTCCGGTGGGACGGACCTTCCCTCGCCGCGGTCGTGGGGCGGATCATCGACGCCCTCGAAGCCATTGAAAGCAGCGCCGGCCGCGGGCACGGCAATCTCCGGCCCGCCAATGTGCTCTTCGCGGGCCAGGGCAGCCTGAAGGAGCGCCGGTGGCTCCTGGCCGATCCCGCCGCCGAGGACAACGGCAGCGCCCGGGCCGACCGGCAGGCGCTCGGGCGCCTTATCTATCAGCTCGCCGGTCGCCGGGAAACCCTGCGCGAGACGGTGAGGACGGTGGCGCGGGAGGAAAACTGGTCCCATCTCGGACCGGCCGCGGAGAACTGGAAGGACTTCTGCACCGCCTTGCTCGATCCCGACGGGCGCCTTGCGAAAGCATCCTGGGAGGAGATCCGTGCGGAGGTGAGCCGGCTCGGCCGTCCGCCATCCCGCAAAGGGCCTCTTCTGGCCGGCGTACTCGCGGCCGGGCTGGCCGTGGCGGTCGGGATCTTTTTCTGGATTACCCGGGAGGAGGAGCTGACTCAGGAGGAAATTGCCGCCGTCGAGGAATCGTGGCGCACTTACTTTCGTGCCTACGACGACTGGCTGCGTGCGCTCGAAACGGAGGTCGGGCGCAATCCGGAGCATCCCCTCTGGACCCGCAATCCCGGGCTGGCCGCGGCCCTGCGCGATCCCCTCCTGGCACGGCGTGAGCAAAACCTGCCGCTCAATCCCCTCGATGTGGTGGAGGCGAGCGGCGATCCGCTCCTCTTTCGCAACACGCCGCCCGGCCGCGCCTTCCGCCGGGCCTCGCGGGAACGCCTCGCCGCGGCGGTGCGGATGGTGGGTCGGATGGAAGCGGGCCTGGAATCGTGGGCGGGTTTCGACCGCACCGGGGAACTCTCCGGGCGCTTTCTGGAACTCGGCTGGGAGGCCCCCGCGGGGGAGGTCGGCGCCCTCGCCCGGCCCTGGCCGATGGGCCGGCGGCTCTGGCGCGAACTGGTCGATCGCGACGAAGCCCTTGCCCGGGGCGTGTCCTTGCTGGACGGATACGACCGGTTGACGAGCCTGGCCGCGGACCTCGCCACCGGCGAGGACCGGCTCCTCGGCGGCCTCGAAGCCTTCGTGCAGTCCACCCTCGAGCAACCGCCCGGCCTGGAGGCGCTGGCCGCCCGCCTCGCGGAGGCCGAGGAACTGGTCCGAGACGTCGCCACGGTCGCGACTTCGAATCGCTTTCTCCGACAGACGGACCGGGCCCTGTTCCGCCGGGAGGTGGTCGACGAACTGGAGACCGATCCTCCCACCCGGGAATCGATCCGGACCTGGCTTCGCAGCGTGGAGGACTTTGCCTTTCTCGATCCGGATCCGAGGCTGGCGGCGGTGGAGCGCTGGCAAGGAATCCTCGGGAGCATCCGCGAGGACCTCGCGGAGCTCGATGTCTTCGACGGCGAAGCGGAGGCCGAGGCCTTCCGCGGCGAAATCGCCCGCTTCCTGAGCGAAGTGTCGGGCGTGCAGCAGGTCGCGGGGGTGGTGCGGCATCGCGCCCGGCTGGCCGACCGCCTTGAGGAACTGGAGCGGCAGCTCACGCTACTGCGTAACCGGGTTTTCGATACATTGCAGGAAAAGCGGCCCGACATCGGCGAGTGGCTCGCCCAAGTCTCCGACCTGACCCTGCCCGGATCACCCGCGCTCAACCGCGAATGGGAACGCCGCCGTGCCGCCCTCCTCGACGGCGTGGATGAAACGACCTTTCCCGACCTGCGGGAATTCCTCGACTTCCGCCGCGGGGTCGATCGGTTGAGAACCTTTCTGACCGAATTGGATGGGACCGTGCCCCCGGCCGCGCTTTCCCCCGAGGCGACCGAGGGGGCGGCCGCGGAAGCCCTCGCCCGGCTCCTGCGGGAGCGCCGCGAGTCCGTCGTGGAAGAGGTCGTGGCGCCCTTGCCGCCCGGACCTCCCCCCTCCGACCTGGAACCCGAGGATTTCCTCGCCCGCGACGCCATCCGTCCGCTGGTCGCCGGCTGGCGGCAGACGCTTGAGGACGCCGCCGGGCTCGGGCCCGACCTCGTGCGGCTGGAAAACGCCATCGAGACCGCCGTTTCCTGGGGTGGTTTCCCCTCCAGCTTTGCCGGGCGCTGGGCCGGGCATGAGCTGTTCCGTTCCCTGGCAGACCAACCGGCGGTCGCCGGAATGGTTGAGGAGCTGAACGCTTTGGAAACGATGCAGGCGGAGGCCGAGGCCGGGCAACTCCTCGCTTGGGCGGATGACGAGGACCTTTCGCTGGCCCGGCGGATGGAGGCCTGGCGGAGGCTGGGAGCGGTCAACGAGTGGCCGGCCACACCCGAGGATCTCGAGCGCGAGGAAAGCCTGGCCGCCCGCCTCGGTCCGCGGCTCGGCGGGGCTGTACGGGACGAGCTCGAAGCCGAAAGCCGGAGCCGTTTTCTCGATTACCTGGGCCGGGTCCGGCAGACCGAGGCCCTCGAGCGAGCGCTCGCGCGGATGGAGGCTTTCGGGGTGGAGGTGGAGGACCTGCCGGCCAACCAGCGTTTCAACCACTTTCTCTATCGCGCCACCGCGGCCCTTACGCCGCGGGTCCTGGGACGGGCCGAGCTGGATCTGGTCCGCCGGGAGCGCGACCGGCTGCTCGATGATCTCGGCGGGCTGGGGGAGGCCCGGGATCTGACGCCCGCCCGGGAATTGACGGCCTCGCTGCGCGACCTCGAGCTGGAGGGAGCGCCGGTTTCAGTCGACCTTTCGACCGCCGGTCCGGCGGCGCGCGGATGGACATTGGAAACCGATCCCTATGGCGAAGATTACACCGTGAGCTGGTCCGGCTACCTGCTCGAGTTTCTCCCCGTGGAGACCGATGAAGGCATCACCTACGTGGCGCGCACGGCGCTGTCGGTGGGCCTTTTCATCGACTGGGCCTGGGAGGAGGGGTTGTGGGAGGAACTGCGTCCGCGCCTCCCTGTGGAGATGCGGGACTTCGACGGCAACGATCCGCGCCTGGGCCCGCGAACCTGGGTGCCGGAAGGACCGGGCGGAGGCTTCGCGCCCGTTGAGGACTGGTTTGCACCTTGGCCGGAGTGGTTTGCCGTTGAGCTTTATCCCGCCGGCATCGATCCGGGGCGGGCCGATGATTTGTCGCTCCCGATCCAATACCTGCCGCCCGAAGTTTTCCGTCTGCTTGCGGAGTCGCTGGGCTGCTCCCTGCTCCGGCCGGAGGTCTGGCGGGCGGCGCTGGAGCGCAACCGGGTCGCCGGCGCGCCGACCAATGCCAACCTCCGGGATGCGACCTGGAGCCGCCAGCACGCCCACATCGCCGCGACCGTCGAGCGGCTCCAGCCCCTGGTCGCCTTGTGGCCGGACAGCGACGCCTTCGGGCCGGGCGTGATGCCGGGCATCCAAACCGGGGCCGCGGCCGTGCCGGCCACGCAGCGTGACGATGGCGTGCTCTGGTTTCTGCCCGTCGATGCTCGGCCCGACGAACCCTTTCAGCACCTCATCGGCAATGTCGCCGAGTTTTTGCATGATCCGGAGGCAGGCCGGTTCTACGTCGCCGGCGGATCCGCCCTTTCGGCGCCGGAGATCGACCCGGAAGTGCCGGTGCCGCTGCCTCCGGGCCGCGGGCGCTCCGGCTACTCGGATGTCGGAGTGCGGCTCTCCTTCGCCGCCCCGCTGGCGACGCCGGGCTGGCAACTGGTGCGGCTGGTGCGGGATCAGTCTTATGTATTCAACTAATCAGGGCAGATTCCGCTCCGGCTTTTTGCTTTACCTTTGGCGGAGGGTGCCGAACCCTTGGCGGGATGGAAACGGGTAGCCCGAATTCGCGGGAGTGGGCGGTGGCATTGGCGGCCCGGTTGCGGGCCGTGCAGGCGAGCTGGGCCGAAGAGGAGCCGGACGCCCGCCAACTTTATCTGGAAGAAGAAATGGAGCGCGCGCTCGACGGTCTCGCACCCGATGACCGCAAGGCCTGCCTCGACGCGCTCGCCGCTCTGTTGCCGGAGACAGGGGAGACCGCGGAGAGCGGGAAACCGCCGCCCGCCCCCGCCACCTCGCCGTCGGACTGGCCGGTCGAAAAACTGGTCCGCGAACTCGGCGCCCGCGCGGCCAATCTCGATCCCGAGCGCCGCGCCGCGCTCGCGGCCGCCTTGGCGGAGGCCGGTCTGGTCAAGGCTGCAGGCGATGGCGGCAGCGCGGATCTGCCGGAAGATTTCCGCCGCCGGCTCCGCCTCCCCGCGGGCAAACCGGTCGCCGCTTCCCACGCCAACCGGCTGCTCCTGCAGCTTCTTGAAACCACCCTTACGCTCGACCAACTCGTCTGGAACATCTGGAAAAACCTCGCCCCCGGATCCCGCCTGCGCCGCGACGCTTCCGGCGAAGGCGATTTCCGCACCCTCACCGGCCGCTACCTGACCGGCGATGCCGAGGTTTCCTTCGCCCAGGTCGCCCAGGCACTGGAAAGCTCCCGCCAGCTCATCGCCGGGCTGCTCGGCGCCCTCGGCCCGGTCGGTCGCGGCTATGCCCGCAAAACCGCCGGCCGCTTTTCACCCGAAGCCATCCGGGAATTGGTCAAGCTCGAGCCGGGCGGTTTTCTCACCAGTCCCGACGCCAAGTGCTGGAAAAAGTTCTGCGAACTCGCCGGTGAACTGGAGGAAGCCGCCGTCGAGCGGGACATCCACCAGGCCATCGTCGGCTACGCCGAAGAACTCGTCCTCGGCCCCGGCGGCAAGTCCACTTCCACGACCACATGATCAACCAGATCCACTGGCACGAAGGCCTCTTCCTCCAGCCCCACCACCTGCAACAGCTCCAGCGCGGGGTCCTCGACTCGCTCGCCTGGGAGCGCCGCCAAAGCGGTCCCTTCCCCTACGGGGTTATTGAAGCGGCCGTCTCCGGCGACGATCTGACCAACTTCCGGGTGCGCTGCAACCGCCTCACCGCGGTCATGCCCTCCGGTTTGGTTGTGCACTATCCCGGCAACGCCGAACTGGGGCCGCTCGACATCAAGGAAGCCTTCGCCGGCGAGACCTCGGGGCTGAACGTGGTCTTGGCGGTGCCGCTCTGGGACGCGGAGAAAGCCAACGCCTTCGAGCCCGGCCAGGAGGCGGATCCGCGGGTCAAGCTCCTCTACCGGCTCCAGGAGTCCAGTATCCGCGATGAGAATACAGGTGAAAACCCGCAACCGGTATATACCCGCAGGATCAACGCCCGGCTCGCGCTCTCCACCGACGACCTCGCCGGCATGGAAACCCTCCCGCTGCTCCGGGTGGTCCCGGCGACCGGAGACGCCCTCGGCACGCCGCGGCTCGACCAGGACTTCGCGCCCCCCTGCCTGCACCTGGCCGCTTCGCCCCGCCTGCGCGAGATCGTGCGCGACCTCGTCCAACAGGTTGAGGCCAGCCGCCGCGAGCTCGTCGTGCAGATCAACCGCGGCGGCTTTTCCATGGAGCAGCTCCGCGGCATCCAGCTTGAGCAGCTCATGCGCCTGCGCATCCTCAACGCCCACGCCGCCGTCCTGCCCTCCCTTTCGACCGCCCCCGCGGTCAGCCCGTTCGCGGTCTACCTGGAGCTGCGCCGGTTGCAGGCGGAGTTGGCGGCCCTCTCCCCGGACCGCGACGACGTCGAAATCCCGCCCTACCGCCACGAGACCCCCCTGACCGCCTTTAAGGAACTGGAGCGCAAGATCCGCGACAGCCTCCGCGGATCGGTCGCCCCGAGTTTTCTCAAGGTCGGGTTCAAGCGCCAGGACGACTTTCTCGCGGCGGAATTCACCCCCGAGCATTTCAGCAAGCCCAACGCCTGGTTTCTCGGCATCAAGACCTCCGAGGAGCCGCGCGCGCTCGTCTCGCTGGTCGAAGACGGCGACCGTTTCAAATTCATGCCGAGCAGCTTCGCGACCAAGTCGGTCCGTGGGATCCGGCTCAAGGAGGAGCGGATTCCCCCGCTCGAGCTGCCCGCGCAGACCGGCCTCCACTACTTCCGAGTCCTCGTGGAGGAGAGCGGCCCGCGCTGGCAGATGCTGGAGAAGGAATGCTCCGCGGCCATCCGTTGGCCGGGCATGGAAAGCTCCGACTACGCGATTACGCTCTACATGACCGTCCCCGCCAACCAAGGATCCTGAAGTGACCCTGCTGGAACTGTGTGAACCTGTTTTCCAATACGTTTGCCGGCTGAACCGGATCGCGCGCGCGGAGGGCGCGGTGCGCTATGCGACGGTGCGGGCGGAGGTCAACGAGCTGCTGGAGCGGATCGCCAACCGCGCCGCCTCCGATCCCCGCCTCAAGGCCCAGTTTGAGAAGATCCGGCTGCCGCTGCTTTTTTTCATCGACTCCATGATCGTGGAGTCCGGTGCGAGCTGCAGCGGCGAGTGGGACCAGAAGCGGCTGGCCTACGACCACAATGAGCTGGCCGGCGACGAAGCCTTCTTCGATCACCTCGAGATCGCCCAGAACGACACCGAAGAAGCCGCCTCCGAACGGCTGGCGTTCTATTACACCTGCCTGGGGCTCGGTTTCACCGGGGTTTATTTCGGCCAGCCGGAGTTGCTGCGCCAGAAGATGCGCGATCTCCTGCCGCGGGTGCGGAAGTACATCGATGCCGACCACCATGCCCGGCTCTGCCAGGAAGCCTACGAGCGCCTCAACACCGCCAATCTCTGCGAACCGCCGGCGCCCAAGCTGGTCGGCTTCGGCATTCTCTTTGCCGGGTTGGCCCTGGTCGTCTTCTTCAGCATGCTGCTGCTGTTTCACTTCGCTTCGCGGGATCTTTCCGAAGCGGTCCAGACCATCCGCACCCAGGATGCACCGCTGGTGGACTGAGTTTCCGCCCACCACCCAACCATGAGAGAGCTGCTCAATCTCCCCGGTCAGGTCAAAGCCATCGTCGGCGGCATGGTCGCCCTGCCGCTGCTTGCCCTCGTTTTCATGTTCGCGCGGGACTACCCGGTCCTGCTCGGGTTTCTCGCCATCGGGCTGGTCGTGCTCGGCCTGGTCCTGGTGCTCTACCTGCTGCTGCTGAAGTGGAGCGCGCGCCGCCAGGCCAAGCGGATGGACTCCGCCCTCAGCCAGCACAACACCGCCGCGCCGTCTTCCATCAGCGGCCCGGCCCAGCGGGCGCGGCTCGACGACCTCCGCCGCAATTTCGAAACCGGAGTCCAGAAGTTCCGCTCCGCCGGCAAGGATCTCTACAGTCTGCCTTGGTATGCCATCGTCGGCGAGCCCGGCTCCGGCAAGACCGAGGCCATCCGCCACAGCAACATCGGCTTTCCGCCCGGCCTGCAGGATGAGTTCCAGGGCGTCGGCGGCACCATCAACATGAACTGGTGGTTCACCAACTTCGGGGTGGTGCTGGATACGGCGGGCCGGCTGCTCTTCGAGGAGGTCAAGCCCGGCGCCACCAATGAGTGGAAGGAGTTTCTCCGTCTCCTCAACAAGGCCCGGCCCAACTGCCCGATCAACGGTCTCCTCCTCGCCATCCCCGCGGACAGCCTCATCAAGGACACCGCCGAGGAGATCGAGAAAAAAGCCCGCCAGATCGCCGCCCAGCTCGATGACATCCAGCGGATGCTTGATATCCGCTTCCCGGTTTTCGTCATCCTCACCAAGTGCGACCTCATCGCCGGCTTCCGCGAGTTTTTCCAGGACCTGACCGATCCGCAGCTCCAGCACCAGATGTTCGGCTGGGCCAACCCGGATCCGCTCGACGCCCCCTTCCGCCCGGAGGCGGTCGAGGAACATTTCACCGAGGTCCTCGACAGCGTGGAGAAACGCCGGCTCGGGCTGCTGGCCGACCCCGTGCCGCGCGATGCGCGCGGGCGCCGTATCGAGGAAGTGGATGCGCTCTACGCGTTTCCCGGCAGCATCCGTGCGCTCATGCCGCGGCTGCGCCGGTACCTGGAGATCCTCTTTGCCGGCGGGGAGTGGTCGCAGAAGCCGCTTTTTCTCCGCGGCATCTACCTCTGCTCCTCGATGCAGGAGGGCAAGGCGCTCGACCAGGAGCTGGCCGAGGCCCTCGGCATGGAGGTGGACAGCCTTCCCGAGGGCAAGGCCTGGGAGCGGGAAAAGGCCTTCTTCCTGCGCGATCTCTTCACCGAAAAGGTTTTCAAGGAGCAGGGGCTGGTCACGCGGGCAAGCAACACCCAGAAGCTGCTCTTCCGCCGCCGGGCCCTGCTTTTCGGCACCGGGGCGGTCTGCCTGCTTCTGCTCCTGGGGCTTTCCTGGATCGGGGCCCGCGCCCTGCGCGGCACGGTCGGCGAGCAACGCCCCTACTGGGCCTATGCGGCCAACCCCGACAACTGGCACCGGGGCTACTGGAGCCCGCGGATCGTCTCCGAGCGCGACGGCGCCTTCACCAACAACCAGGACTCCGAGGTCCCGGGTTTCGACCTCTCCTTGACGGAGTTTCACCTCCGGCTGGATGAGCTTGCCACCACCCGGCTGGAAACCCCGGCGGTCTTCCGGCCTTTCCTGGTGCTGTCACGCGGGGTGGGGGAGCGGGACCGCCAGGAGGCGCGCCGCGAACTTTTCGAGCGCGGCGTGCTCGGCCCGCTTGTCGATGCCGCCCGGCAGCGCTTCGATGATCCCGACCGCACCGGCTGGAGCGGGGAAGCGACCGAGGCCCTGGCGGTGCTCTTGCGGATCGGGGCCGCCGCCCACCGCAGCCCCGGGGGCGGGCGCGCCGGGGCGCCGGAGGACTTCCGGCCGGTCGCCGGTCTCATGCCTTTTGTCACCGGCGGCGAGGCCCGTCCCGAGCTCGACGAACTCTTTGCCCGCATGTATTCAGTCCGCGGCGACGCGGCGGAGGAATGGCCGCCGGCCTGGCTTTCTCCCCACGCCACCCTGGAGGAGGACCGCCCCATCCGGGCCGCCCTCGACGGTTTCCTTTCCTCGGTCGGTGAAACCGCCGCCACCGTCCGGGAGGACATGACCACCATCACCGACCTGCGGCGGGCGCTCCTGCGCCTGGAGACCGCGGAGGCCGCCTTGGTTGAATTGATGGCGCGGGAGTTTCGAGGAGCGGAGTTTCCGGACCGGTTCGCCGCCGCCCGCACCGAGTTCATCGCCGCCTACGATCAGGCCGCCCGACTCCATCGTCGTTCGCTCGAGGATGCCTTGACCGGGGATGATTGGTTCACCCTTGAGCGCGGGCTCTCCCACCAGGTCGAGCGGGGCCGGGGCCAGGTCGCCGCCACCATCGGCCGCCTCCAGCGCATTTTGCGGGAGGAATCCGGCGAAGCGGTCGCCAACGCCGGCGCCGCCACCTGGCCCGCCCAGGTTCATGCACGGCTCGAATCTCGCCGGGCCGAGCTGGAAGACGCTTTCGCCCCGCCGTTGCGCGAGACGGAGACCGCCGCCCTCACCGACCTCGACCAACGCATGCTGAGCCGCCACCGGACCGACGACGAACCGCTCTTCATGGTCCGCGGTTCGGTTTACCGGGCCGCTTTCGGCCTCGCCGATGCCGAGGCTCTGCCGATCGATGAATTGTCCGGCCGGCTCGGTGCCTTGCTGGAGGAATCCCGTGGCGGCATGGACCGGGTGCGCCGCCAGGCCGCCGACTACGAGGGTCCCGGGGCGCGTGAATTCCGCCTCACCGTGGATTCACTGCTCGATGTCTCGGGCGGGGAGCGTCTCGGAAATCTCGCCGCCGTTTATGATCAGGGGGTGCGCGAGCAGTTGGGGCGCCTGCTGGCCTTTCCGCTCATCGCTCCCGATGATGAACAGATCATGGACCGGGAGGCCGTGGCGGCGGCGGGCCGGCTGCTCACCCAGGTGCAGAACGATCTCGTGCCCGACACTTTGGAGAAAATCCCCTCCGGCCAGCGGCGCGGCCTCCAGGACTTGGCGGCCAAGATCAACCGCCTGGCCGGCATCCAGCGCTCGCTGCTCACGCCCGCCGGCAATCCCGCCGCCGTAGTCGTGCGCGTACCGGGCGTCAGCCAGCAGCGTGAGGCCCTCGCGGATTTCGCCGGCCGCACGGATTACTTCGCCGCCGCCGCGGAGACGATTTTCCCCATTTTCAATGTCACCGGCTTCGACCGGCTGCGCCTGCGGGCGGAAGCCGAGCAGACGGCCGCCCGCTTCCGCGCCGATCAGCAGGACTTGGTCTTCCAGTTTTTCCGCTCCCTCGATGGTGAAGCCCCCGACCGCTCGGTCACCTTCAGCGGCGCCTGGGGTCCGATCCGGCTTCTCCACGACGCCGCCCACCGGCGTTCCGAGGATGGCAAGGTCTGGCAGCTTCTGCTCGACATTCCGGGGCCCGGCAACGGGGAGCCCCGCCACCTGCTCATCTCCCTCGAGTTCGAAAACGCGCTCCCGGCCAGGATCGAGGATTGGCCTTCCTGGGAGACCGCCGCGGCGCGTTGACGCGATGGCCGAGTCGCTGGAGTTCTACCGGTCCTTTCTCAAGACCCCGCCCGCCGGGGCCGGGAGGGAGCGGGTGTACCTCTGCGCCTTCGGCAAGCACCCGGGCTGGAACGACCACATCGAAGACCTCGGCCTCGACACCGACACCCTCGCGGCCGCCCGCAGCCTGCTCTACATCCAGGGCATCGGCGGGCTCGTCGATGCGGCCGCCTGGGACCAACTCGGCCCCGACCGCCTCCTGCCCGAGCTGCGGCATTTTTTCCTCTGGCACCGCAAGGGCGAGTTTCTCCTCGGCAAGCTCTGGCCTTCGAAAGACGGCAAGGGTCGCGACCGCTACCCCATGGGGGTCTGTTTTCATGTCATCGGCATTGCTCCCGAGGCGGCTCTGGGCCGGCTGCTGCCGCGGCTCGATGAGCTGGAAAACGCCTGCCGTCATGCGGCCGATGCTCCCGCCGTCGTCCGCGCCCTCGACGCCGCCCGTGAGGCCGCCCGGCGGGACCTCACCCCCGACGCCCTGCCTCCGGCGCCGCCGGAGCACTACCGGCTCGACAGCTTTCTGAAGCAACCCGAGTTCGGCGCCGACCGGGTCGGGCTCTGGCGGGCCTGGTACCAGATGGGCAACCAACTCGAACGCTTCCGCAGTGGTCGTTTTTCCGCCAAAGCCGAAGGAGGCAACGGCCGCGGCGAGCACATCCGCCTGCCCCTGCCAGGCCTTTCCCTCGAAGAGGGGCTGCTGGGCTGGATCCGCTTCCTGCGCACCCGCGTCGATCCCGAAGTCCCCTGCCTCCTCCTGGTGGCAAGCGGCCGCACCTGGATCGACATCGTGGTCGGCCCACCGCACCGGGACAGCCTCTTCTGCCTCAAGGCCCTCCCGGAGGGCTTGCCGCTGGTCAGCGACATCCCTTTCACCCTCGCGCCGGAGTTCATCGCGACCGCCAAAGCCGACCTCGACGCCCTCGCCCAGGGCAACGGCGCCCCGGCCCGCGCTCGCTCCGCCCAAGCCGCCCCCCCCCCCCCCGCCCCCCCCCCCCCCCGCCGCCCCGCCGGGGTCTTGGGCCTGGCCAACGCCCCGGGCGTCC
>REEB01000030.1 GCA_007695295.1 Puniceicoccaceae bacterium | reverse complement strand
TTGGGATGCTGCACCGGGCGTTCCCCCTGACTGTAACTGACGATGACTCCGTTGATGCCATCGCCGCTTCCACCCGAAGCTGCCCTCCCCCAGGCATGCGAGACAAATTCAGCGTTGATGCCATTGCCGCCATCCGCCCAACCCATGGATTGACTCACCACTCGCGCGTATATGCCATGCCTAAAGTTACTCGCGGTACTGACGCCATAGGACCCGGTCACGATGCCTCCAAATCCGTCCGGGCCAGTGCCTGCCGGCCGAGCCATGATGCCATGACTGCCTCCAGATCGGCCCACAGATTCGGAGACAAGAAAGCCGCCACTGATGCCGGGGCCACCGCCTGCTGCAGTAGCGCTCCCGTATGAACCATGGACTCTGCCGCCTGCAAAAATGCCGCTGGAGCTGTCTCCCTGGCCGCCGGAGCTGGAGCCATTGCTCGAAATGACATTTAATGCTTGGATGCCATGCCCACCTGCCGATTTCCCAACCGAGGATATGACGCTGCCGTTAACACTCACGATGCCTCGGCCGATGTTTCCCCTCAATGATTGTCCATAGCTCCCGACCACAATTTGGGATACCCTGATTCCATCTCCACGTGGGGAGATGCCCTCACTGTTTTTAACTATTGAAGCATAAATTCCAGTTGCGGTCGATTCAGAAGCGGAATTGATTCTTCCAGTTGAGTCAGCGACCGTATCGGCAAAGATTGCAATGCCCATTGTGTCTCGCACATCGCAGCCAACGACAGTTGCTGCCACGATTCCAGGACCGCCAGTCCAACGAACAGTGCAGGACTCGACAACACCATTGGAATTAACAATTCCTTCTACACCTATGATTGAGACCGATGAAGCTTCGACCAAAGCTCCACTCCCTGTAAACAGAATGCCCGCTTCTCTTGCACCCCTGACGGTGAGGTCCCGAACCGTAGTGTTGGCTCCTGTGCCGTACACGCCATGGCGAAAGCCGCCCAGGCCAAAGATACCGTCATCCATTGTCGTTGTGGAAACGACATGCCCGTTTTGTATCGTTACGTTGGATCCGCTCAGATGTATTCCATCAGCCCCAAATCCTTCTCCTTGAAAGATAATTGAATAACCGCCAAGATCAACGGTAACCCCACTGGCCTGAACCCGTATGCCATCCGACGAAGCAGAGCTCATCATGAGATTCGCGGTCAGGTAATAGGATCCACTCTGGGAAATGGTGATTCCTCCTGTTGCATCGATGGCAACTCCGGGCGATCCAGCAAGCAGCGGAATTCTTGGCTCGATTTCGTCCAGCGTTTTCATTGTTGGGCCAGGCGCACCCGCTGGAGGTGTCAAGGGGCCACCTTGAGGAAACGCTATTGCAATTGTTGATGCGGCGGCAATCGAGAGAACGACTTGCTTCATGCTCTGGGTCGGGGTTATGGGTTGTTGCTTCTGATCAAGCGGATGGGAACGGTTATGAACTGAAACTATGACAGGGTATGAGGAGGAAATATCGCTTGAGTAAATGCGGATAAGAAATCAAATTTCGAATCAGTTGATAGGCCAATCCTCAACCTCTTGGCGAAGGGACCAAGAGGGCGTGATATTCGAACGCTACCGCATTTGCACTGGCGATTTCTTCCGGCACTCTCCGAAAAGCGTGGGGGCTGATAGGGGGCTACGTCCAAAAACTCTGAAACCTTAAATCGGAATGTAAAGCATTATTTCCTGTTTTAGAATTGGGATGAGATCGCACCTTCCCCTTGGCACAGCGCCGCAAGAGTTGAAACTCCACACCGACGTGGCCCGAATTTCGCTATTCAGACCTAAGATAGACAAGTTAAGGCTTTGCTTCAAGGAGCTGCGGCCCGCTCAACTTTTCCAGCCCATTGCCTCGCCTCCCACACCCGCGCCACCGCGAGCCAAGCCATCACCAGCAGCCCGGCCGCCACGGCAGAAACAATGCCGGCCTTCGCCGCGGTCACCGTAAAGACGAACGCGATTGCAAAAGCGGGGAGAAAAAGCAGCAGCGTGCGCCGATTTCGCTCGGCCGGCAATGCCCGCGGGGGCAACCCTGCAATCAACAACCCGGCCGACAACACCACCGCGAGCACGCCCCAGCCGAAAAAGTTTTGCAGCGGCACGCCGTGATAAGGACCGGCCTGCTCCCAGATCCAGTACTCCCGGATCCCGAAGGCCACCGGCTCCAGCAGCAGGTCAAAGACCACCGCGAAAACCGCCGCCAGCAGAACCACCACCGGACCACGCGAACCAGCGAAGACCGATCCGGCGAACTGCCCCGCCGCCATGATCACCCACCAGGCCAGCGGGATCGCCAGCGGCACGATGCCGAAGAGACGCGGACCGAAATTCTCCGTGTAGTGGTAGGGGCCGAACAAAACCCCGGTCACGGCGCCCGCCCCCTCCGCCACCGCCGAGACCACCGCCACCCAGAGAAAGCACCGCCAGGCCGAGCGCAGCCCGAAGGCTCGTATCCAGCCCGCGGTGGCCACTGAGGCCGCCAAAACCATGAACACCAGGTCTGCATAACCCGGAAACGGCAGCTCCCAGTCGAAGAGGATCACCGGCAACCCCACCAGCGTCCAGATGCCGAAGAGCCACAACACGATCCGTTCGCCACCGGATAAACCGCTCCGGTCAGTGGTGGCTGTAGGGAAGTTACGGGTCGGAAACATCGTCAGCGTCCGGAAGCTGGTCCCGAAAATGCTGTTGTCAAACCAGAGGACAAGGACAGCATCTTTGGAGTTCACTGCCACCGTCCGTCGAACAACCAGAACAAACCCACTATGAAACGAACGACAAAATCGACCGCAAAACCGGCGGCCAAGCCCGCCGCCAAGTCCGCCACCAAACCCGCTGCCGCGAAACCGGCCGCGCCCAAAGCCGTCAAGGAACCCGCCAAAAAAGCTCCAGCGAAAAAGAAGGCCGCCGCCACCACCGTCGCGGCGGAAATCGATGTCGGCTTCGGCAACTCGCTTTTCATCCGCGGCGAAGGCCCCGGCATGAGCTGGGAGGAGGGCATTCCCATGGAGTGCGCCGACAGCAGCGTCTGGTCCTACAGCACCAGCGCCGCGACCGCTCCCTTCGACTTCAAGCTGCTCATCAACGATCTCACGTGGAGTCTGGGCGAAAACTACACCGCCCAACCCGGCAAGAAAAACACCGTCAGTCCGAATTTTTCGCGCTGACCGTCTCCGCTCTGCGGATCCCCTTCCCCCCCGGCACGCCCGGGGGTTTTTTGTGTCCGCCCGCCAGGCGACGCCTTCAGCCGGCCGGCGTCACGCCTTTCTTGAGGATAAGGTTGCCGTATTTGGCCGTCTCACCGGTCATGAGTACCGCGAAGGCCCCGCGGGCACGCTCGTAGAAGGCAAAGCGCTCCAGGCGCAGGATCGCCGGTGCCCCCGGCTGGTGGCGCTCGATCGCAGCCCGGTAGCGTCGCTCGACCTCCGGGTCCAGAGTGTCCCCCTCCACCGGTGCCATCATCGCCAAAGGATCCGGCACGTAGCCGTCGAGCTCGAAGAGCGGCAGGATCGCATCCAGCAAAGGAGCAATCTCCAGTCCGTCCGCCCTCAGGACCGTGCGGTGGATGGAGTGGCCGGGAAAGTGAGCATCGGCGAGGACGAGCTCATCGCCGTGGCCCATGCGGTGAAGGAGGGCGAGAAGCTCCGGACTCAGCAGCGGCGAAATTCCCTTCAGCATGCCGGTAGTTTCCGACCCATGCGGCGGGGGTCAAGGTCCGCCGGAAGGGCCGGTCGGCCGCATCCGCGGCCGGGCCCTTCGATTCCGTCCGAGGCCCGGCTTGTCGTATTGCACGGAGACTGCCATGGTCCGCCGTTATGACTGCCTCCCCATCACGGCCCCAGCAGCCCGGCCCCGCCCTCTCGGAAGGAGCCGGGCCGGCCGCCGGTCGGCTGCGCGTCTTCTGGAAGCTGATCCAGGAAATCCGTCCCCTCCTCGGCCGGCCCGTCGATTTCCAGGATCGTTTCCGCCGCATCCTCGCCCGGCATCGCGCCATCGGCGCCCGGGACCGGCGCCTCCTCCGGGACTGGTCCTTCACCTGGCTGCGCTTCAAGGAGTGGATGGACTTGGCGGCCAACGACCCCGACCGCGAACGCCTCCTGCTGATGCTCTGTTCGCCCGGCGTTGAT
>REEB01000031.1 GCA_007695295.1 Puniceicoccaceae bacterium | reverse complement strand
GTCCGCCTCAACCCCGACGGTAGCCTCGACCCTGCTTTCAACCCCGGCTAAATTTCCTGGTCTGTCAACGCCATCACCAAGCTGCCAGGGGGCAAAGTCCTCATCGGCGGCGACTTCACCAGCTTCGACCTAGCCCAACGCAACCGCATCGCCCGCCTCAATCCCGACGGCAGCCTCGACACTTCTTTCGACCCTGGCCTGGGTGCAAACAACACCGTCAACACCATCGCCCTGCAGCCCGACGGCAAAGTCCTCGTCGGCGGAAGGTTCAACCGAATCGACGGTGCTCATCGCAGCTACATCGCCCGGCTCCATGACGAACCCACGACGCAACGCCTCCTGGCATGGGAAGCCCGGCACGGATCGATTAGTGCCGACCCCGACCAGCAAACCTACAGCCTTGGCGAAACCGTCCTCCTGACCGCCACACCCGACGAAGGCTACTCCTTCTTGGCCTGGGAAGGTGACGTTGTCGGCCTGTGCAACCCCAAAGAGCTGGTCATCAGTGCGGACCATTTCGTTTCGGCTCGGTTTTATCGTCCGCTCAATGCGATCAGCCCGTCAGGTCTTTTTTTGCAAATTGATGGGAATAAAGGATGGCATCTGCAGAACGAGATCACTCGCCCCTATCGGGCGGTTGCCGCCCGCAGCGGCAACACAACCAGACACAGCACCAGTTGGATCGCAACCACCGTCACCGGCCCCGGCACCCTCACTTACTGGCGCAGGGTTTCATCCGAGGCAAACCTGGATCTGCTTGAAGTGCGGGTCAGCAATGCAACCAGTGACACCCTGATTGAGTCGGTCTCCGGAGAAGCGGATTGGGCCATGGAAACCATCGAAATCGATCTTCCGTTGCCTCACACCATTCACTGGGAATTCAAAATAAGCAGCACCACAGGCCAGGGAATCAGCGCCGCCTTCCTCGACGAGGTCGTCTGGGAACCCCGTCAAACGCCCGGAGCGATCGATGCCTCCTTCGCACACCGTTCCACCCTCGACGGCGCCATTGATGCCATGGCTCTCGGAGACGATGACTCGATCTATGTCGGTGGAAACTTTTCCACCCTTCAAGGCAACGTGCGCAACGGGATCGCCCGCCTCCATCCCGACGGCAGCCTCGACACGGAATACGATCCCGGGGCCGGCATCATCATGAGCAACATCCGCTCCCTGGTCCTGCAGCCCGACGGCATGGCGTTCATGGTTGGACCCCAATGGATTCCGGGGTCGTCAGAACCCTCAATTGTGTTCGCACGTTACTATCCCGATGGCGTTCGCGACCCTAACTTTGCCAAGTATTTTGGCATGCATTATTATTCATCCGGCACCAGCTGGATGAGCGGTATTTGGATGAAAGGTATTCATGCCGTCGCCCCGCAGCCTGATCGCAAAGTATTGGTGGGAGGAAGCTTCACTTCATATGCCGGGACTTCGCGCAACCGCATCCTCCGGCTCAATCCCGACGGCAGTCTCGACCACGCCTTCGAACCCGGTGCCGGCGCCGACGCCTGGATCAGAACCGTCGCCCTCCAACCCGACGGAAAGGTCCTCATCGGTGGCGTTTTCACCAAATTCGACGGCACGGCCCGCAACCGCATCGCCCGCCTCCACCCCAACGGCAGCCTCGACCACGCCTTCGACCCCGGCACCGGCGCCGACGACGTGGTCGAAACCATCACCCTGCAGCCCGACGGAAAAATCCTCATCAGCGGCCATTTCACCACCTTCGACGGCACGGTGCGCCCCCGCATCGCCCGTCTCCACCCCGATGGCAGCTTGGATGGCTCCTTCGATCCCGGCGATGCTCCCAACGACAGGATCACAGCCATCGCTCTTCAATCCGACGGAAAACTGCTCGTCAGCGGGCACTTCACTCGTTTCGGCGGCGTGGACTGCGCCTTTCTGGTTCGCCTCCACCCCGACGGCAGCCTCGACGACTCCTTTTTCCTCGGGCAGGGAGCAAACGATGAGGTCCGTGCCATTGCCATGCAACCCGACGGAAAGCCACTGATCGGCGGCGACTTCACCAGCTTCGACTTGGCCCAACGCAACCGCATCGCCCGCCTCCTCCCCGACGGCAACCTTGACATCTCCTTTGACCCGGGAGCCGGAGCCAATGACTCCGTCAACGCCATCGCCCTACAGTCCGACGGCAAAGTCCTCATCGGCGGACGGTTTTCTTTCTTTGACGGCACCATCCGCCCCCACATCGCCAGACTCAACCCCGGCGGCAGCCTCGACACCTCCTTCGACCCCGGCTGGGCGGCAAACGGCCCGGTCAACGCCATCGCTCTCAAGTCCGACGGCAAGGTCCTCATCGGCGGCGACTTCACCAGCTTCGACCTGGCCCAACGCAACCGCATCGCCCGCCTCAATCCCGACGGCAGCCTCGACCCTGCTTTCAACCCCGGCACGGGTGCCAACGGCGTGGTCAACACCATCGCCCTGCTGCCCGACGGGAAAACCCTCCTCGGAGGCGACTTCACCAGCTTCGGTGGTACAGCCCGTCATCGGATCGCCCGACTCAACCCGGATGGCAGCCTGGACCCCTCCTTTGATCCGGGAGGCGGGGCCGATGCGACCGTCAACGCCATTGCGCTGCAAGCCGACGGCAGGATCCTTCTCGGAGGCGACTTCACCAGCTTCGACGGAGAGGACCGCCCAAGGATCGTCCGCCTCCACCCTGACGGCAACCTCGATGCCTCCTTCGATCCGGGCACGGGGGCCAGTTCGTCGATTCGGTCCCTCGCCCTGCAGACCGACGGCAAAATCCTCATCGGCGGCTCGTTTGAGAATTTCGACGGCATAATGCGCCCTGGCACCGCCCGTCTCCACCCCGACGGCAGCCTGGACGCAGCCTTTCTTGCGGCACCCAGCCTGCCTCCTTTCGTCAACACAATCGGCCTTAGTCATGTCAACACCATCGCCCTGCAAGCCGAAGGCCTGGCACTCCTCGGTGGCGCCACCGGAGCTTCCACACCACGGGGTCCTCGCCTCGTACGAATCCTCACCGAAACCCTCCCCCGCCACACCCTCACCTTGACCGCCGCAAACGGCACCATTGACGTATTCCCCCAGGTAGAAAGCTATGCTGTCGGTGATCCCGTGGTCTTGACCGCTGTTCCCAACCGGGGCTTTGAATTCCACCACTGGTCCGAAGACCTCGGCGGCATGGAAAACCCGCAGACCATCACCATGACTGAAGACCGCAGCGTCACCGCCCACTTTCGCTCGCTTCTCGATGGATTGAGCCCGTCCGGTCTCATTTTCCATCTCGGCGGCGACGCGGACTGGTATCTGCAAAGCGAATACACCCGTCCGGGGCGTCCCTTCGCCGCCCGCAGTGGCAACACCGATCCAAACAGCATCAGTTGGATCGAAACCACCGTCACCGGCCCCGGCATCCTCACCTTCTGGCGCTTTGTCCCCTCCAGTCCGGTAGTAGGCTCCTTTCGGCTCAGCCACAACGGCGAGCCGGGTGAACCCTTGAGCTCGGTGAATTGGGCGATGCAAACCCTTGAAATAACCGAGGACGGCGAGCACACCCTCCGCTGGGAATACTCCCGGACTCAGCAAGCAACCCAAACCATCAGCGCCGCCTTTCTCGATGAAATCACCTGGACTCCGACCGGCGGCTTTTACGCCTGGCCCCTTCTCGGCGCCCTTCCCGCCGACCGGCGCGGGCCCCTCGACCGCAACGGCCCGTTCGACCTCACCAACCTGCTCGCCTACGCCCTCGGCCTGGACCCCCGCTCCGCCACCGCCGCCGACCTCCCCCGCCTCCATGCCCCCAACCCCGAAACCGGCGCCCTCACCTTCCGCTACCGCCGCGCCTCCGAGGCCCCCGGAGTCGTGCTGACACCGCTGGTCTCCGAAACCCTCCACGACTGGCAGCCCGCCGACACCGCCAACCTCATCGTGGTCGAAAGCCATGCGGATTGGGAACTTGTCGAACTCACCCTCCCCGCCCCCGCCTCCGGCCGCCTCTTCCTCCTTCTCCACGCCGCGACCCCCAACTGATCCCGCACCCGCCCAACCACAGGCATCCTCCAGAGTAGGGGGGGCATCATTCTACCCCCTAGTTACAAACCCCGGGGCAAGATGCTCCCGCCCCCATGGGCGCTTGCACCACCCCCCCCCCCCCCCC
>REEB01000098.1 GCA_007695295.1 Puniceicoccaceae bacterium | reverse complement strand
AGTTCGAATTTGATTTCGTCGAGCAGGTCGGGGAGGCCGTTGCCGGATTCGGGAATGCCGAAGTCGTCACCGAAGGCACCGGGGTGCGCCCTCCAGGCGTAAAGCAGCGGATGGATGACCTCGGCGAGGAAGGAAGGATACTTGTTACTGTCGCCGGCATCCATCCAACCTCCGGCAAGATCGCGGGCGGTGGCGGGATCGTTTTTCGCGTTTACATCACGCGCCCAGGCGTCCTGCGGAAAGCCGGGGGCGTCCGTCCAGGGGGGCTCGGCATAGGGTTCCTCGAGCGGGACAGCGAGGCGTTGGTAATAGAAGGTGCGGACGGCGGCCCGAAGCACGTCCCGGTAGACCTCATCGCCGATGCGGAAGACGGGAGAGCGGCGTTCATTGGCGGGATCATAAATGTAATACTCGCCGGGAGTCGTGACGGAGCTGAAGTCAAACCACCAGCCTCGGTCGCCGCTGTCCTCATGGGTGGCGCCGCCGTTCCAAAGAGTGGGAGCAGCACTGAAAACCACCGCACCATCCGAACGCCGGCGGACCTGCAGGGTCGCTCCCGGTTCATAGGACTCATGGGCGTTGTAGCCGGCCTGCGGATCGGAGATGACCGCCACTTTGGCCAGATCGGGCAGGTAGCCGAACTGGTCCACATGGATCCGGCCCGTCACCCGCGGCAGACCGGGGATGGTCTCGCCGAAGATCGGCAGGACCGCATGCGGTGGATAGGCCGAGACATCCACTTCCGACGGCGGCGGAGGCGGAGGACTGCCGGCCGGAGGATAAGCAATCATCGTGGAGGAAGCGGCCGGGAAAGGCATCGCCAACGCCAGGGGACCGGGCGCGGCGGCTTCCGTGGGGATGACGAGGCGGAAGTGGTCGCTGCGGCGTTCCGACAGCGGCGTGGTCGAGCGCACGGTCACCCGGCGCAAGCCGGTGGCCAGATCGACGACGTCATCCGCCAAGGCCAGTTGGGAAGGTCCGGTCGCCCAAATGGAGAGATCACCGGAACGCTCCACCCCGATCGGAACCGCCGCCCGGGTGAGGGGATGTTCGTATTGGATTGCCGGATACTGTTGCCCGTCAGAACCCTCGACAGCCACAAAGCGATAGGATGGGACGGAGGCGGGTGAAGCCGGATCGCTGCCCATTCCCCACTCCAGAAGGTTGGCGGCACCGTCGTGATCCGCATCGACTCCGGGACCCCGCAGGGCGGCATCGGGGATGGCTCCCACAGCCCATCCCGGGTAGTCGCGCAACAGCACAACCTCGTCCGCGAAAAAGTGCGGCAGAGTGCCGGCCGTGCGGTTCTGCAGCCAGATGCCGTCGATCACTGCCGGGCTGTTCATCGCGGTCAACGGGACGGTGACCACAGTCCAGCCACCGACCGCCAGTGCCGGGAGGTTGACCGCGGTTCCAATTCCATTGTTGCCGAGAACGGCCTGCACACGCAGGAGTTGCCCTCCGGCGGAACCACCGTGCAAGCGCAGCTGAATCGCCTGGTAACCCGCAACCGGAAACTGATTATGGCGAAAGTAGACCGCTTCCCAACCACCTGCATCGACTTGGATGGAGTGCACACCTGTCGAAACCGGTTCGGTGGCGCCAATGTCGACCGTCGCCCAGCTCCAGTTCTGCCAGCCGTTCTGCAGGCCGTCCGAATAGATCGCCGAGGATGCGGCACGGCCATCGGGCGGGCCAATCCAAAGGCCAAGCGTTCCGAAGAGGAAAGCGAAAGCCACCCGAGTGGCTGAGCGGAGGAAGGGAGAGGTCATGGCAGCGGAGGAGCAGGAGGAGGTTTGATCAAATCCGGTACGTGAAATCTCAGGCAAGGTCGAGATCAGACGGTGGGGGCGGGGCCGGCCCTCAGACCATCGATCGGCAAACAAAGGCGGCGCGGCCTTCCGGCGGCCAGTCCCGAAAAACTCAAAGGCGCCCATCGAACAACTCCCACAGACTCAATCAGGTTTCCTCTGCAGGGTGCTGTTAATCTTTGCTGCCTGCGAAACCGGAAAAACGTGCGCAATCAAATCACCTACATGTAGCCGGGTGGGCAGCGGGAGCCGCAGTGGGACGCAGTAGTTTCCCCCATGCTGATGAGAACTTGCGGGTGGGCGGGCACGGATAGGGCAACCCAAGGGTTCATCCCTTTGCTAACCCCGGCTATACACTAAACCTTAGTTGAGTCACCGAGCTGTTCGACAATCGCCGCCCAAACGCACACAACCCCTTCATGCCCACTTCGCTCACCCTCCAAGATTCCCGTTTCTTCATCAATGGCCAGCCGACCTACGTCGGCCGCACTTGGTTCGGCCACTCCGTGGAGGGTCTGCTCTTCAACTCCCGGATGATCCAGGCGATCTTCGACGACGAGTGCCCCGAGACCCGCGAGGTCTGGGCGTACCCGGACACGGGGAAATGGGATCCGGACCGCAATACCGATGAATTCTGCGCCGCCCTCACCAATTACCGGCGCCACGGTCTCCTCGCCTTCACCCTCGGGCTCCAGGGCGGCGGTTCTGTCTACACGCCCGGCATCTACGACCGCTACCGCAATTCCGCCTTCGATGCCGACGGCGAGATCAAGCCCGCTTACTGGAACCGCCTCGCCCGCGTTCTCCGGGCCGCCGACGAAGCGGGCATGGTCGCCATCGTGAGTGCTTTCTACTGGGTCGAAGGCTGCAAGATCGCCGACCGCGCCCTCACCGAGCACATCCTCATCCGCACCGCCGAACGCCTCCTCGAAACCGGCCACCGCAACCTCATTTTCGAACTCGCCAATGAGGTCGGCGCCCACTGGAAAAACCCCTTCACCATCGCCGAAACCGCCGGGCTCATCCGCAAGGTCCAGTCTGTTGAGCGGGACGGCCGCCGCCTGCTCGTCGGCTGCAGCCTCTTCCCCAAGGTGGGCGATATCCCGCCGGAGGACTGGCTCGAGGCCGAGGACGTCACCCTCCCCCACGGCAACGACCACACCGCCGGCCAGCTCCGCGAGAAGATCCGCGCCATCAAAGCCACCGCCGCCTACCGCAAGCGCCCCCGCCCGATCGTGGTCAACGAGGATGGCATTTTCATCGACAACCTCGACGCCGCCCTCGCCGAAGGCGCCTCCTGGGGGCTCTACCACCAAGGCTGGGGCAGCGGCAACAAGGACCAGCGCATGGACTGGCGCACTTGGCCGCGGGAATCCGACTACGCCAAACTCAGCGGATTCCAGACGCTGCCCGTCAACTGGTCGATCAATGACCCTTGGAAAAAAGCCTTCTTCGACCGCGTCCGCGAAATCACCGGCGGCCTTTGACCCCACCCCTTCACCCCGAGTCCAACCCCCGCCCATGATCACCCGCTCCGAGTTCAATCGGGTCCGCGAAGAAAGCGCCGCCCTCATCAGACGCTCCAACCTGCTCGTCACCGCAGCCGAACTGGAGGCCATGGAAGTGGCCGACTTCGGCCTCGGCCGCATCCGCGAAGAAGGCGTCCAGATCGTCACCCTCTTCGCCTCCGACCGGATCAGCGCCAAGGTCCTCGTCCTCCTCCCCGACCAAACCGAGCCCGAGCACTGGCACCCGCCGGTCGGCGACGACCCGGGCAAAGAAGAGCACATCCGTGCCGTCTGGGGCGAGCTGCGCTTCTACATCCCCGGGCCCGACACGCTCCGCGCCGGCTTTGTCCCCGCCGGCAAGGATGCCGTCTACCGTCAGCGCCACGAGGTCCTCCTCGCTCCCGGCGACCAGCTCCACTTGCCGCCCGGCACCCCGCATTGGTTCCAAGCCGGTCCCCAAGGCGCCGTTTTCTACTCCTTCTCCACCTGCGTGCGCGACGGGCTCGACGGCTTCGCCGATCCGGCCGTCGTCCGCGCCACCAAGATCGTCGACTAAATCCCATCCCCATCCTGTATCCATGAAACAAGCACTGATCAGCGCCTTCCTCGGCAAGACCCAGGACCGCTTCTCGGAATACCACCAGCCCACCGATCTCGCGGGCCGGATCGCGATCGCCAAAAAGCTCAGGGGCGTCTCCGGGCTCGAGGTCGTCTTTCCCTACGAAACCGGCGAAGCCGCCACCGCCGCCCAGCTCATGAAGGATGCCGGCCTCGCCTTCGCCGCCATCAACGCGAACATCAAAAAAGAAACCCGCTGGGTGCCCGGCGCGATCTCGCGCCCCGGCGACGAAGATCGCCGCGCCGCCGTCGACCTCATCAAACAGGCCAAGGATTTCGCCACCACCGTCGGGGCACCGCTGGTCACCTGCTGCCCCCTTTCCGACGGCTACGACAACCTCTTCCAGATCGATTACCCCAAGGCCTGGAAACGCCTCGTCGACTCCATCGCCGAAGCCGCTTCCCACCGGCCGGAAATCCCGCTCTTCCTCGAGTACAAACGCTGCGAAACACGCGTCCACTGCCTGCTCGACAACTGCGCCAAAACCGTCCTCGCCATCCGCGACGCCCAGGCCGCCAACCTCGGGGTCACCATCGACTTCGGCCATGCCCTCATCGCACCGGAAAACCCCGCCCAGTCCATCGCCCTCTGCGCCGAGAGCGGCATCGACTTCTACATCCACACCAACGACAACGACGGCGAGTTCGACTGGGATCTCACCGGCGCCTCCCGCAATGTCGTCCAGACCGCGGAGTTTTTCTTCTACGCCCGCGAGTACAACTACGCCCGGCACTTCACCACCGACGCCTCCCCCCGGATTTTCGCCATGGAGAGTTTTTTCCAAGAACACCTCGACATGAACGCCGCCCTCTGGGAACTCGTCGGCAAGCTCGACCGGACGAAATGGCGCCGACTCATGGAAGAGGAAAAGTGGATCGACCTCCTCGGGCTCGTCCGCACCGAGCTGCTGCGGCTGTGACCTTTCCCGCCCACCCCCGGATCGCGTCGGGCCGTCAACCCGCGCCTTCCGGGCCGTCCCGGCGGACGCTTCGTTCCAACCGCGCCATCAGCCCGATCGTGGCCAGCAGCACTGACCAGGTCGCCAGCACCGCCGGATTTTGGAACTGGAAGTCGACCGCATTGTGCACCACCGTGGCCAGCAACCCCAGGCCGATGAAGGCCCCCAAGGGTCGCCGGTAACCGCCCCAACGGAAGAATACCCAGATCCAATACCCACAGATAAAAAGCAGGGGCAGACAACCCAGCACGCCGTACTCCAGCGGGAACTGCAGCAGGTCGCTGTGGGCAAATTCCCAATACAGGGGCCGTTCGAAGTAGGTCCGTTCAAACTCCCGGTCCTGGTAGAGCGGATACAGATACCGGAAGCTGCCCGCCCCCCAGCCGAAGATCCAGCGATCCTGGATCATCCGCAATGAGCCCTCATAGGCCTTCAACCGCATCGTAGTCGATCGGTCGTCGATATCGACTGAGAGGGTCTCGAAGCGATCCACCACCGCGCCGAGGTCCAGCCGACTCGCCCCGAAAGCCCCCAGCCCCACCGCGACCACGAGCAGCACCAGGGCCATCGCTTTGTGCACGCCCGCCGTCCGACTCAGAAACAGCCCATAGAACATGCAGGCCAGAAAACTCAGCAGCAGAAAGGCCGCCAGGATCGTCCCCATGCGCGAGAGCGAGAGGACCACCAGCAGTCCGATCACGATGCCCATGAGGATGAAAAAACCACTCGGATCCGACCGCTTCAGCCGCCGCCGGGCCTCGAAGAAATGATGCACCGCCATCCCCAGGGCGACCGCAAGGGCGAGATTGAAGTAGGCCGCGGCATGATTCTTGTAAATGAAGGAGGCCACGAAGCGCGGATTCGAGGGTTCATAGATCCAGAAGATCCGGTCCGTCCCGCTGGTGATCTGGGCCAATCCCAACCCGGCCAGGAGCAGGCCGTTCAGGGCCAAGACCCAGAGGAGGATGACAAACGACTTCCGCCGGGTGAACCCCATCCGCAACGCGCAGACCAACATCCAGGCCGTTCCCAGGATCAACAACACCCGATGCCCGCCATAGCGGCCAAAGGGCGCCTCCACACCCGCCGGCAGCCACCCCACCCTCTCCACCTGCTCCATCCACCAAACCCCGGCCTCCCCATCCAGCCGGAATACCCAGGCGGGGTTGAGCGTCTGCACCAGTACATACCCAAGCACCACGAGGCCCGCCCAGAAAACCGGGAACCGCAGCAACAGTCGCCACCGCCAGGCCGGCCGCCGCCGACCCGGACCATAATCCGGCTCCTCCCGCGGCACTGCCGCCACCACCAGACAGAGCAGGGCGAGCACGAAGCCCGTCAATTGGCTCCAGGCATGCATCGTCCCCAGAGCCCAGGGCAGAAACACCAGCGTGACCGCCATCATCCAGACCAGCGTGCTCTCCCGCGGATCCAACGGGATCTGCGGCCGGGTGCGGCGAAATACCTCCAGCAGGTCCGAGGTTGGCTCGTTGAAGGAAGGGTTCTTCATCGCGGCGGCTCGGTTTCCCCGGGCCCGGCCGGCACCGGCCGGAGAATCCTATGATAGCCCCGGCCGCAGGTCCTGCACAAAGGGTGCTCCAAGAGCGTCATCCCGTTTGTATTTCACATCCCCGCCCCCCGCGGCAAGTGGAGAACGGCCCCGCCTGATCCGGGCACCCATCCCGCGGCAACCCAGAACCGACCCCCATCAGTCGCTCGCTTCGGCCAATACGCCCCCATTCTCCGTCAAGCGTCGCATTCCGCTTGATCTGAGACCGGATCTCATTTCACTCCAGACCATGAGACCCGCTCTCTTCACCCTTCTGGTTGCGCTCGTCGTGACTGCTGCCGGCACCGCCCTACCGGCCCGGGAACCACCGCCGCTCGGCAATCTGTCCTCCCTCGTTTTCGCCCTCAAGCCGGACAAGGATCCCGAGGCCATGCTCCAGGAGCGGCGCAACCTCGCCGAATTCCTCCGCCAGGAAACCGGCCTCCGCACCGACGTGATCGTGCCGCTTTCCGCCGCCGTCATCGTGCAGGGGCTCCACAACGGCACCATCGACTTGGCTTTCGTCAGCTCGACCGACTCCGTCCAAGCCCGCCGCCAAGGTGCCGGCGAGGTCCTGCTCGCCGGCGAGATCGATGGCCAAACGTGGTACCAGAGCTACTGGTTGAGCCTGGCCGACAAACCCTACGCCTCCGTCGAGGATCTCCGGGGGCGGCGCATCGCCTTCAGCAGCCGCAGCAGCACCTCCGGCTACATCATCCCGCTCTGGGATCTGCGCGAAAGAGGCCTCATCAACCACCGCAATGACGTGGAGTCGTTTTTCGGCCCCGGCAATGTCATCTTCGGCACCGGCTACGTCTCCGCGGTCGAGCGCGTTCTCCAGGGCGACGCCGAGGCCGCGGCGGTCAGCGACTACGTGCTCGACCGGGACAAGCACCTCAGCGCCGATCAGCGCGCCCGGCTCAAAAAGGTGGCCGCCCAAGGCCCCGTGCCCACCCACGTCATCGTCGTCCGCGCCGGACTGCCCGAGGAAGCCCGAGCCGAGCTGCGCCGCATCCTCCTTTCCCTCAACGAGGCCGGAAACACCGGCCTCCGGGACCGGCTCTTCACCGGCCGCCTCATCGAGGTCGACCCCGCCGTGCACCTCAAGTCCATTGCTGATGCCCTCGAGTTCGCCCGGCCTTGAGTCGCCACCTCCTGCCGCCGCCGGCAGGCAGAAGTGTTGCGCCGGCCATCCCGCGCAGCCCGCGGAGGAGGATAATCCCCACCACCTCACCGTCACCGATCTCGGGCTCAAGCGCGGCGACCGCTGGCTCTTCCGCCACATGACCTGGCAGGTCCCGCGCGGCAAACTCATCGCCGTCGTCGGCCCCTCCGGCGTCGGCAAATCCAGCCTGCTCGGCTGCCTCGCCGGGATGATTCCCCAGACCGAGGGCAAGGTTGTCTACTGCTGCTGCCACCACTGCCTCCACCCACCCCACGCCTTCCAAAACCGCATCGGCATCATTTTCCAGAACTACATGCTGGTGCCCAACAACTCCGTACTCAACAACGTCCTCTGCGGCCGCCTCGGGCGCTACGCCTGGTGGCAGACGCTCTTCGGCTTCCGCCGCCGTGACCGGCACGACGCCATCCGCATCCTCCAGGATCTCGGCCTCGGCCGTTACCTGCACCGCTGGGTCTCGGAAACGTCCGGAGGCGAGCAACAGCGCACCGCCATCGCCCGCGCCCTGCTCCAGGAGCCGGAGATCTTTCTCGCCGATGAGCCGGTCTCCAACCTCGACACCTACCTCACCGGCCGCGTCCTCGGCATCCTCCGCCAGCAAGCCCTCCACCACCGGCGCACCATCCTCTGTGTATTGCACAACCCCGACCTCGTGCACCGGTTTGCTGATTACGTGCTCAGCCTCGATCCAATGAACCCCGAGGGCTGGCACATCCGCCAAGTCGGGCGCCCGCCCTCCGCGGCATGACGCAGCCCCCCCTGCCCAAGGCTCCGGATCCGCCGATCGATCCCGGAGAAAGGCCTCCCCCGCCGCAGCCGCCGCCGGAGCTGCCGTGGTATGAGCGGCTCAATGTCCTCAACGTCACGCTGCTTCTTTTCCTGCTCGCGGTCGTCTTCTCCGCCCCCGGAGTCCGGGGCTCCGGCCGCCCCATCAACTACTGGGAAAGCTTCTCCCGCTTCGCCGGGGGTTTTTTCCCACCCGACTTTTCCATCACCGGCGAAACCCTCCTCGCTCTCGTGGAAACCTTTCAGATCGCGGTCATGGCGACGGCCTTCGCGATCGTCTTTTCGTTTCCTCTCGCCGTCATGGGCGCGCAAAACATCTCCCCGCGCTGGGTGGTCGGAATTTCCCGCATGACGATGAATGCCATCCGCACCATCCCCAGTCTTATCTGGGCGCTCATCGCTGTCGCCATCGTGGGCGCCAACCCCCTCGCCGGCGTCATCGCGCTCACCTTCTACAGCATGGGCTATCTGGGGAAGTTTTTCAGCGAGGCTTTCGAATCAGTCGATGTGGAAATCGCCCGCGGGCTGCGGGCCATCGGCGCAGGCGCCGTCCAGGCTTTCCAACACGGGCTCTGGCCCCACGCCAAACCGCTTATCTGGAGCTACTCACTCTGGATGCTGGAGTACAATATCCGCTCCGCCGCCATCATCGGCTACGTCGGCGCGGGCGGTGTCGGTGTCCAGTTGTACCAGTACCAGGAATACTACGACTGGCAGAAGTTCGCCACCGTGCTGCTTTTTATCCTCGCCGTCGTCACCGTCCTCGACCTGCTCGGCGAATGGGTCCGATCCCGCATTACGCGCAAGCTGCGCAAACCGCTCGCGGGCTGAATCTTGCCTTGCGCCAAACGCAAAAAGCGGCGGGCCGCCAGGCCCGCCGCTGATCGTTTCCTGTCCCGGAAGCATCCGGGACTGTTTCGGTCGATTATTCTTCCGGCTCCGCCGGCGGCAGGAGGACCGCGTCGATCACATGGACAACGCCGTTGGAAAGCTCAATGTCGGCTTCGAGGACGATGGCCCCGTTCACGGTCACGCCTTCTTCGGAAACAACCACGTCAAGGGTTTCACCGAGCACCGTGGTCACCGTACCGGTCTCAAGATCCGTTGAGAAGACCAAGCCGGCCACCACATGGTAGCGCAGGATATCGGTGAGTGTGCCAAGGCCTTCTTCCGCGAGCAGGTCTTCGAGCGTGCCTTCGGGCAAGGCGTCAAAGGCGTCGTCGGTGGGCGCGAAAACCGTGAACGGCCCTTCCCCCGCCAACACTTCATCCAGTCCGGTCGCAAGCAGCGCGGCCGCCAGGGTGGTGAAGTTCTCCGCACCGAGAACCGCTTCAGTAATCGTGTCCGCCGGCGGGATGAGGACTTCTTCGATGATGTGAATAACGCCGTTGGCGACTTCAATGTCGGCCGTAATCACCAGCGCCCCGTTGATGGTGATGCCTTCTTCGCCCACCACCACTTCGATCGACTTTCCGTTGACGGTCTCAACCATGCCCGTTTCCAGGTCGGTGGAAAGGACCAGGCCCGCGACAACATGGTAGAGGAGAATGTCGCTCAACGTTTCCAGTCCTTCCTCGGCCAGCAATTCATCAAGGGCGCCTTCCGGCAGCGCGGCGAAGGCCGCATTGGTCGGGGCGAACACGGTGAACGGCCCTTCACCGGCCAAAACTTCATCCAACCCGGTCGCCGCCAAGGCCGTGGCCAAGGTGCTGAAATCTTCGTCGGCCAAAACAGCATCGAGGATGCTCTGCGGCTCGGGCGGAAGCAGAACGGCGTCAATGATGTGGATGACACCGTTGGCCACTTCGATGTCGGCCGTGGTCACCATGGCACCGTTGACGGTCACGCCTTCTTCAGAGACCACGATGTCGAGTAGAGCGCCACCGACGGTTTCAACCTGCCCGGTGGACAGATCCGTCGACATGACTTTGCCCGCCACGACATGGTAAAGGAGAATGCCAGACAGCGTGCCCAGACCTTCTTCGCCGAGGAGGTCATCAAGGGTGCCCTCCGGCAGCGCGTCGAAGGCCGCATTGGTCGGCGCGAAAACCGTAAACGGCCCCTCACCGGCCAAAACCTCATCCAACCCGGTCGCTCCGAGTGCGGTGGCGAGAACCGAAAAATCATCATCGGCCAAGACCGCTTCGACGATGGAAGGTGGGGCTTCAGGCGGCAGCAAGACCTGATCTATGACGTGGATGACTCCATTGGAGGCGGAAAAATCAGCTTCCACCACGGAGGCGCCGTTGACCGTGACACCGTCTTCCGAAACCACCACATCAAGCGTGGCGCCAAGAAAGGTCTCCACTTCGCCCGAAACCAGGTCACCTGAGAAAACCGATGCCGGGACGACATGGTAGAGCAGAATGTTGGTCAGTGTGGCCAAACCTTCTTCCGTGAGCAGATCCTCGAGGGTGCCATCCGGCAGAGCGGCAAAGGCCTCATCCGTGGGTGCGAAAACCGTGTAGGGTCCGGGGCCGATCAGAACCCCGGCCAAGCCGGCCTCGATCACCGCCGTTACCAAAGTCTCGAAATCATCCGCCGACACCAGTGAATCAACCACGTTTTTGAGACCGACATTATAGATCTCCGCCAGCCCGATTCCCGCTTCTCCTTTCGAACGAAGGTGGAAGGTGTAGATGCCTGGCGCAAAGGACATCAGGATTCCTGACTCGGTCTCGGCATTGGGGGCGAAGCCCGTTGAACTGATGGCCAGACCCTGGCCTCCATCGCTCCAGTTGTCGTTGCGGGTGATTTCGGTCCCAGTGTTGTCGTAGAGAACGAGCAACGGATCAGATATGGGCTCCTGAACACCCAGAGGGCCGAGACTCGGACCGGTTCCTCGCAGCAAAAGGGTCACCGGATGGTCCTCAATGACAAAACCGCCGATCAGGACCGAGCGCTCTCCAACCGTCGGATCAATGAAACCGCGTGTGGAGAGGTTTTTGATCGTCGGCGCCGCACCGGAATCGACAAAGAGCTGGCCGCGGATCTCTCCACCGGGATAAGCATCGGTGTGAAAGTTAAGATAAGCGCCGTTGGCCAGAAGCGCGGCCACATCCCCGGCGTAGGTCCCGCTGAAGGTGCCGATGTAGTTGACATCGTTGACGATCAAATACGCCTCCGCTCCGCCGAGATTGTTGACCACCGGCCCGTTGGCTCCAACGGGAGCCTCGTGAATGTGTGACATGGTCAATTCGTTTTCAAGACCGACCAAGTTCACCGTCAGGGTATACGAAAGGTCAGCGGGGTTGAAATGCATCACCGCCGACCCGGCTGCGCCGGAGTTCACCGGGGGCACTTCCTGAATGCCCGAAATCGCCGCAGTCAGGGTGACGGTGTTCGCCCTGGCTGTGGCAAGGGCGGCCAAGAGAGCACATCCGACCATTGCGGCCGTTCTTAATACAAGATTCATATATATGAGTTGGATGGGGGTTGGTTGTTGTTTGAGAATGCGGGGCGAATGGGTTCATCCACTCGCCGACCTCTGTGCACATCCAAGGCGAATTCAACCTCGGGTGGGTAGGCTTGCGTTATCCCTATTCTCCGCAGAGTCAACGCAACCACTGGTTTTTTTTATCAAATCCATTCAATCCAGAATTTGCTAAAAAATAAAAGCATCCCTCCGGCTTGACGCACTCCGCCGGCCGCCTTAATTGCCGGTTTCCATACTTGCCCGATCCTGCTTTTGGTTCGGCTTCCGGGTGTCATTCAGCCGGCACTACACTGTTTCTGCCGCAGGGAGTTACCTGCCTCCGCGCAGCCTGGCAACGGGCCTTGCCCGCCCTCCTGCCACGGGTGAGCCTTTCCCGCCTCCGACCGGAGGGCGGGGCCTGCGGTTGACTTGACCGGCGATTTGCGGCACGCCGCGTGCCATGATCGTCCGCCTCAGTCAGATCTCCTTGGTCTTGGCGACCGCCTTCTACCTGCTGCTCGTGGTGAAGAACAACCTCTTCGATTATGGCTCCAACTTCGCCTTCGTCGAAAACGTGCTCAACATGTCCACCACCTTCGAGGGCAACCGGCTTCTCTGGCGCGCCATCGAGGCGGCCTGGGTTCACCATCTCTTTTATGCGGCCATCATCCTCTGGGAGGCCGCCGCCTGCGCCCTCTGCGGCTATGGCGGCATTGCGCTGCTCCGCCGCCTCAAGGATTCGCCGGCCGCCTTTCAGCGGGCCAAAACATGGGCCGTCGCCGGCCTCACCCTCAGTCTCCTGCTCTGGTATGTCGCCTTCCTTGCCGTGGGCGGGGAATGGTTTCTGATGTGGCAGTCACGCACTTGGAACGGCCAGGACGCCGCCTTCCGCATGTTTGCCATCACCGGACTGTGCCTGCTCGTCCTGCTCCGCGAAGATCACGACGCGCCATCACCGGAACACTGATCCTTGGGCGCCGCCCGGGCGGAATTAGGCCGGTCGTCTTCCAGAACCCCGGAGGCCCCCGCTAGACCGTCGCCTCCTCGACCGGCGCGAGGACGCCGCCCCGCACCGTGTAGCGCACGCTCTGGCCATCCTCCACCCGGCCGGCGATGAGGTCGCGGGCGAGCGAGGTCTCCAGCGTCCGCTGCAAAAAGCGCCGCAGCGGCCGGGCCCCATACACGGGATCGAAGCCTTTCTCGGCCGCCCAGGCTTTGGCCTCCTCGTCCAGCTCCACCACCACCCGGCGCTCCTCCAGACGGCGGTTGAGGTCGGCCAAGAGCAGGTCCACGATCCGCTCGATTTCCTCCAGGGTGAGCGGCTTGAAGAGCACGACTTCATCGACGCGGTTGAGAAACTCCGGCCGAAAAGCCGCGCGCAATTCGGCCATGACGGTCTCTTTCAGGCTTTCGGTGATGCCCTCCGGGCCGATCCGCTCGGTCAGGTGCCGGCCGCCGAGGTTCGAGGTCATGATCACGACCGTGTTCTTGAAGTCGACAGTCCGCCCCTGGGCGTCCGTGACCCGGCCGTCGTCGAGCACTTGCAGCAAAACATTGAAGACATCGGGGTGGGCCTTTTCGACTTCGTCGAAGAGGATGACCGAGTATGGCTTGCGGCGGATGGCCTCGGTGAGCTGGCCGCCCTCGTCGTAGCCGATGTAGCCGGGCGGGGCGCCGATCATGCGCGAGACGGTGTGCTTTTCCATGTATTCGGACATGTCCAGCCGCACGATGTTGTGCTCACTGTCGAAAAGCGCTTCGGCGAGGGTTTTGGCCAGCTCGGTCTTGCCCACTCCGGTCGGTCCGAGAAAGAGGAAACTGCCGATGGGGCGGCGGGGATCCTTGATTCCGGAGCGGGCCCGCAGGATGGCCTCGGAGACATAGCGCACCGCCTCCTCCTGGCCAATCACGCGCCGGTGCAGGATGTCTTCGAGCTTGAGCAGTTTCTCCCGTTCGCCCTCCAGCAGCCGGCTTACCGGCACCCCGCTCCAGCGGGAAACGATTTCAGCGATTTCCTCCTGTGAGACTTCTTCCTTGAGGAGGGCGGTTTCGCGCTTGGCGCCTTCCAGCCCGGCGAGCTCCCGCTCCATTTGCGGGAGGCGGCCATGCTTGAGTTCGGCCGCCCGGTTGAGGTCGTAAGCCCGCTCCGCGCGCTCGATCTCGAGCTTGGTCTGTTCGATCTGCTCACGCAGTTTCTGCACCTTGCCGATCTCCTCCTTTTCACTTTCCCAGCGCCGGCGCAGCTCCTCCGAGCGCTCGCGGAGATCGGCCAGTTCCTTGCGCAGTGCCTCCAGGCGCTGGCGGCTGGCCTCGTCCTTCTCGTTCTGCAAGGCCGCTTCCTCGATTTCGAGCTGCATGACCCGGCGGGTCAACTCGTCCAACTCCGTCGGCATGCTGTCCATCTCGGTGCGGATCATGGCGCAGGCTTCGTCCACCAGGTCGATCGCCTTGTCGGGCAGAAATCGGTCGGAGATGTAGCGATTGGACAAAACGGCCGCGGAGACGATCGCGTTGTCCTGGATGTGGACGCCGTGGTGGACTTCGAAGCGTTCGCGCAGCCCGCGCAGGATCGAAATGGTGTCTTCGACGGTGGGCTGATCCACCAATACGGTCTGGAAGCGGCGTTCGAGGGCGGCGTCCTTCTCAATGTGCTTGCGGTATTCGTCGAGGGTGGTCGCCCCGATGCAGTGGAGCTCGCCGCGCGCCAGCATCGGCTTGAGCATGTTGCCGGCGTCGATCGCGCCTTCCGCCTTGCCCGCGCCGACTATGGTGTGGAGTTCGTCGATAAAAAGGATGATGCGGCCCTCGGCCTGGCGGATTTCCTGCAGCACCGCCTTGAGCCGCTCCTCGAATTCACCGCGGTACTTTGCTCCCGCGAGGAGCGCCCCCATGTCGAGGGAGAAAACGGTCTTGTCCTTGAGTCCCTCCGGCACATCGCCGCGCACGATGCGCTGGGCCAGTCCTTCCACGATCGCAGTCTTTCCCACCCCGGGTTCGCCGATCAGGACGGGGTTGTTTTTTGTCCTGCGGGAAAGGATACGAATGACACGACGGATCTCGCCGTCGCGCCCGATCACGGGATCAAGCTTGCCCAGCCGAGCCCGCTCCACCAGGTCGAGCCCATACTTCTCGAGCGCCTCAAAGGTGGCTTCGGGGTTTTCCGTGGTGACGCGCTGGTTGCCGCGCACCTGCCGCATGGCATCGAGGAGTTTGCCCGGCTCGATCCCCAGTTTGGCAAAAAGCTGCTTGAGGGAATCCGGCCGGCCCACTTGCACCAGGGCCAGAAACAAAACCTCCACGCTGATGAAGTCGTCCTTGAGGTTGGACGCTTCCTTTTCCGCCCGGGAGAGCACTTCGTTGAAAGCCTGGGTCACGTAAAGCTTGGAGGTGTCCACACTGCCGCTGGCCGCGGGTAGGCGGTCCAGTTCGCGGTCCAGGCTGAGGACCAGGGCCGAAGCGCTCAGGCCCAGTTTCTTGAGCATGCTCTCCACCACCCCGCCTTCTTTGCCGGCCAGAGCCCGGGCCAGGTGCAGGGTGTCAACTTCGGGATGGTTGCGCCGCCGCGCCTCGCTCTGGGCTTCCAGAACGGCGGCTCGGGACATTTCGGTAAGTCGATTGGGATCCATGGTGTATCAGCTTTTTTGATTCCCCGGCGCAGGTTTCATACCCTGGCGAACGGGCGGCCGCAAGTGCGATCCGCTCGTCGGCATCTCTCTTTCCACCAATTAGTTGGAAACGCTCTTATCAACTGCCTGAGCCAACCGGGCCGCAGCCCCGCGGGTCACAATGCCCCACGGCCACGGCGCTGCTGCGCCAAACTGGCCGGGGCCATCATTCCCCCACCACGGCCACCCAGAAGCCCTCCGCCTCCGGACTCGCCAGCTCGGCCCAACCCTCGGGACCGGCGGTGGCCTTGCCGCCCTCGATCCACTCGGTATCGGCAATCCTCAGCCAGCGCACCCCGATGGCGGAGCCTGGCCCGCGCCCAACCCGCACCTCGGCCCGGCCGCCCGCAGGCAACAGCAACACCTCCACACCATGCCGCCCCGCCATCGCATAAGCCTCCACTTCCGCGGCCGATCGCACCCGCTCCGGGGCCGGCGCGAGCGCCAGCCAGTCCACCGCCTCCACCACCGCCCGGGCACTGCGCAGGTGGGCCTGGGCGAGCGGTCCGAGTCCGTGTCCGGATGGCGGCCGGTGAAATCGCACCGCCGCCACCCCTCCGAAGAGCGCCCGCCAGAACCGCTCCAAGCCATCCTGGCCGCTGCCGTGCGGGCCGCTGTCCGCACCATAGACTTTGACGTTGTTGACCGGCGTCAGCGGACGCGCCCCCGAGTCGAAAACGAGTTTCCGGAAGGCCAGGAGTCGCTCGTAGTGCACCCGTCCGCGCTGGTGGTTGTTTTGCGAGACATCCAGGAAGTCGTAGCGCACCACGTCCTCCCAAGTGGCGCGGTGTTCGGCCGCAGTGATGTCGTGGGCATCCCACATCTCGGTCAGGTAAACCCGCACCCCGGCTTCATCGGCCCGCCGGCGGAGGTAGTCCGCCCAATAGCCCGACCAAACCGGCGACTCGTTGGTCTCATTGCTGATGCAGTAGAGCACGTGCCGCCAGGCCAGGGTCCGCCGCAGCAATTCATCCACAAAGGCCTCTTGGAATCCACGCACGAGGGCGTTGTCTTCCAAGCCCGGCACGGTGCGGAAAAACGGACTTTCCCGCTGGCCGGGATGGGTGTCGATCCGCTCGGGCAAGCCGGACTCCTCCGCCGTGTAGTTGCGGTTGTTTTTCGGGTTGAAGGGGTTGTCCCGCCAAGGCCCGCGGGCATAGTCGAAGCGATCCCAAAGCTCGAACTGGATCACGATGCCGCGCGCGGCCGTCCAAGCCAGAAAGTGATCGATCCGCCGCCAGTATTCGGCCGACGGCTGCTCCAGGTCGTAGAGCCCGTCGCCGCCGGTTTTTTCATACGGCCAGACATCACCCGGATCACGCGATGAGATGGTCCCCCGGACGTAGTTGCCGCCCACCGACACGAGGAGGTCGAGGTGCGCCTCAAGGTCCGGGATCTGGAAGAGGTTGTCCTCGACCGAGCCCCCGAGGAGGACCACGGGCCGGCCGTCGAGCGCCCAGAAGCGCGGATTTTCGGGAAAGGGATGGAGTTCGGGGCGGGTATTCACTGCCCCCATATCTGTCGCCGGAAGCAGCGCTGCGCCAAGTAAAAGAATCGGGATCGTAAACCGGCGGCGGGGTCGGGGAGGAGGAGGCGTCAGCACGAAGGGTCTTCCCGGCCGCGGTCGATCGCGGCGCGCACACTGCCGGTGGCGTCAAGCAATGCCAGGGCGCGGCTGCGGTCCACGCCGAGCGCTTCGCGCACCATGCCCACGGCGCGCTCGGTGAGTTTGTCATTGGTGATCTGCATGTCGACCATGCGATTGTCGCGGACCCGTCCGAGCCGGATCATGGCACAGGTGCTGATCATGTTCAGCACCAGCTTCTGGGCCGTGCCCGCTTTCATCCGGGTGCTGCCGGTGACAATCTCCGGTCCGGTCAGCACCGCCACGGGATAGTCCGCCGCCGCCGTCACCGGTGATCCGGGATTGTTGGTGATGCAGCCGGTCGCGATCCCGGCGGCGCGGCAGGCCTTGAGCGCACCGACCACGTAGGGCGTGGTCCCGGAGGCGGTGATGCCGATGACGAAGTCGTTCGCGTCCACCCGGTGTTCCCGCAGGTCGCTCCAGCCCGCCTCGGTGTCGTCCTCGGCTTTCTCCACCGCCCGGCGGATCGCCGTGTCGCCTCCGGCGATCAACGCGATCGCCAGCTCAGGGGGCACGCCGTAGGTGGGCGGCAGTTCGGATGCATCGACCACCCCGAGGCGGCCGCTCGTCCCTGCTCCCAGATAAAACATCCGCCCCCCCGCCCGCAGCCGCCCCACCAGTGCTTCAACGAGCGCGGCGATCGCGTCCAGCTCCCGGCCGACGGCCTCCGGCACGCTGCGGTCCTCGCGGTTGATGCGGTCCAGCAGTTCGGAAACCGGGAGCGTTTCGAGATGGCGGTGAGGCGACGGGGCTTCGGTCGGGCGTTCCATGATTGTCGGTCAGCGGGGACACTGGCTCCCGCCACCTGCGCTGGCAATGGAATCCCGCGTTGACCCGTCCGGTGACGTCGGGCATCCCGGTTGCCATGCCCGCGCCACGCCGATCCGCCCGCTTCTCCGCCGCCAGTGCGGGCGGCCCGACTTCCGACTCTCTTTCCGAGGCCCTGCTTGGCGAAATCGACGCTCTGCTCGACCGCTGCCGTGATCCCGCTCTGCCGGCCGCGTTTCACGACACCCTCCGCGACCACCTCTCCACCACCGGCAAGCTCCTCCGGCCCCGGCTTTTCCTCGCGGCCTGGCAGACCTTCGGCGGCCGCACCCCCCCGGCCCGCGGCGCCCTCCGGGCCGCCGGCGCGCTCGAGCTGCTCCACGCCTTCTTTCTTATTCACGACGACCTCATCGACCAGGCCGACACCCGCCGTGGCCGCCCCACCCTCCACCGCCGTTTCGAGGCAACCTGCGGCGTCCCGCCCGAAAGCGGCCGTTCCCTCGCCCTCGTCGCCGGCGACCTCCTCCACACCGCCGCCATCGAGCTTTTTCTCGCCGCCCGCTTTCCCGCCCCCGCCGGCCCCGAAGCCCTCGGCTACCTCCTCGAAATCATCCGCAGCACCGGCCTAGCCGAGGTCGCCGAACTGCTCAGCGCCGCCCAACCGGTCTCGGGCGTAACCGAAAACCAAATACTTTGGATCTGCCACGGCAAGACCACCCGCTACACTTTCGAAGCGCCCCTCATGCTGGCCGCCATTCTCCGCCAGGCGCCTGCCGCCGAGCGCACCTTCATCCGGCGGCTCGCCACTCCGCTCGGCCTCGCCTTTCAGCTCGAAAACGACCTCCATGAACTCCGCGGCCTCGCCGACCCCGGCGGCCCGCCCGGCGACGACTGGACCACCGGCATCAAAACCCTCTGGCTGCGCCACCTCCACGAACGACTCCCCGCCCGCGAACAGGCCCGCCTGCAGAAGCTGCTCGGCTCCACTCCCGGCCCGCGCGACCGCGCCTGGCTCGCCGAAGCCCTCGGCCGCAGCGAAACCCTCCAGGCGATCGAAAACCGCGCCCTCGAGCTTTTTCTCCAGGCCCGCGCCCTGCTCGACGAGGCCCCCTTGCGGCCGCGCCTGCGCGAGGGTTTCACCGTCATCCTCGACACCATTTTCCGCCTCCGCCACCATTCCGAGGCCTCCGCCCCCCGCCACGGGCGTGACTGATTTTTCCCGCCATGAGCAGCTCCCGCAATCTCCCCGGTCAAGCCCGCCACTTCCATTTCGCCAGTGACAACACCTCCGGCATCTGCCCCGAGGCTTTCGCCGCCCTCCTCGAAGCCAACGAGGGTTTCCTCCCCTCCTACGGCGAGGACGCCTGGACCCAGCGCGCCGCCGACCTCATCCGAGAAACTTTCGAGAAGGACTGCGAGGTCTTCTTTGTCTTCAACGGCACCGCCGCCAACTCGCTCGCCCTCGCCTCCCTCTGCCGGTCCTACCATTCCGTCATCTGCCACCGGGAAGCGCACGTGGAAAAGGACGAGTGCGGCGCGGCCGAATTCTTCTCCAACGGCACCAAGATTCTTCTCGGCGACGGGCGTCATGGAAAACTCGATACCGATTCGATCGAGGAGCTGGTCACCCGCCGGACCGACATCCATTACCCCAAGCCACGGGTCGTGAGCCTGACCCAGCCGACCGAGCTGGGCACTGTCTACAGCCCCGACCACCTCGGGCGGATCAGCGAAGTGGCCCGCCGCCACGGCCTCGCCGTGCACATGGACGGTGCCCGCTTCGCCAACGCCTGCGCCTCGCTCGACCTGCCGCCCCGCGCCCTCACCTGGGAAGCAGGTGTGGACGTGCTTTGCCTTGGGGGAACCAAAAACGGACTCGCCGTCGGCGAAGCGGTCGTGTTCTTCGACCGCGCCCTCGCCGCCGAGTTCGACTACCGCTGCAAGCAGGCCGGCCAGCTCTGCTCCAAGATGCGCTTTCTTGCCGCTCCCTGGGTCGGCATGCTGGCGGAGGGCGCCTGGCTGCGCCATGCCCGCCACGCCAACACCTCCGCCCGCCGGCTCGCCGACGGACTCGCCGCCCTGCCCGGGGTTAAGATCCTCTGCCCGGTCGAAGCCAACGCCGTCTTCGCCCAGCTCCCTCCGGCCCTCGCCGACGGCCTCGGTGAAAACGGCTGGCATGTCTACAACTTCATCGGAGAAAGCGGCTATCGCTTCATGTGCTCGTGGAAGACCACTCCGGAGGACATCGACACCCTCCTCAAGGCCTGCCGCGAAACCCTCGCCGCAGCCGGCTGAACCAGCGTATCCGGATTTAACTACAGCAAACGCCGGACCCCGCGCCGGGCTATTCCGCGAGGTGCTGGATGACAATCTCCTGCAGGGTGGCGAAGAGCAGGTAGGCGGCGAAGGCCAGGCCGTGCTGTTGGCCGAGCTTCTCCAGCTCCAGATCGCCCGCTTCGAGCCGGTCGTCCGGGATCCCGGCCAAGGGGCCGGTCCGCAGTTTCCTGAGTTCACCATTGGGACACCCTTTCCTAGCCCGTAATCCTTCTCGTAATCGTAATCCCACTTCCCGTTCTTCCGCAGGTCCTGCGCCGTAACCAGATGATTCTTCATCGATGCGGCTGGCAGAAGTGCACTCGATAAGTCGATTATG
>REEB01000032.1 GCA_007695295.1 Puniceicoccaceae bacterium | reverse complement strand
CTCGTCCTGGCCGGCCTCACCGTTGTTTTCATCACCGTGCTCGCCATCACCTGGGGACGGGGACTGGACGTTTCCTGCGGCTGCTTCGGCAGCTTCTCCGCCGAGACCGCCAACTACGGCCTCCTCATCCTCCGCAACACCTGCATCCTCCTCGGCCTCGTCTGGCTCCACTACCGCGACTCGAGCCGCCCACCCCCTTCATAAGGAAACGCTGCGGCCCGCGCTTCGCAGGCGGTCAGCCGCTGTTCCGGTTCGGATTTTCTCCGATTTCCCCGCTTGACTTGGTCCCACCCCAACCCACGATGATCCGTTTTCCGACTACGGGGTAGTAGCTCAGTCGGTTAGAGCGCCTGCCTGTCACGCAGGAGGCCGCGGGTTCGAGTCCCGTCTATCCCGCCACTTTCACAAGCCGTTCCCAGTGAACGGCTTGTTTGGTTTTGGATTCCATCAGAATCGGATCCGGAGACCCGCAAGGCGCCGCCGCAGCTCAAGCGGGCTCGTAACGTCCGCCCCAAGCCTCCCGCAGCCGCTCCGCCCCATGGCGGATGGCAGCCAACTCCCGGTCGGGTTTGCGCTCGAGGTTTTTCAACTGGAAGACCATCCGGCGGTTCTTTGCCCAGAGCTTGCGGTGTCGGTCGAGGAAATCCCAATACAGGGTGGTGAAGGGACAGGCGTTCTCTCCGAGGGCTTCAGCGGGATCGAAGCGACACCCCGCGCAGTGGTTGGACATGCGTTGAATATACTTGCCGCTGGCGCAATACGGCTTGGTGCCGACGATGCCGCCGTCGCCGAATTGACTCATCCCGAGCGCGTTCGGCAGGGAAACCCAATCGACCGCATCCAGATACATCGCCAGATGCCACTCGTGAAAGGCCCGTGGATGGACCCCGAGGAGCTGGGCCAACAAACCCAACACCATCAGCCGGCGGATGTGGTGCAGCCAACCCTCCCGGAGGAGATCGTTCATCGCGGAACGCACGCAGGCCATCTCGGTTTCTCCGTTCCAGAAAAACGCCGGCACCGCCAGTTCCGCACCCAGGTGGTTGTGGCCGGCATAGTCCGGCATCCGTGTCCAGTAGATCCCGCGGACAAACTCCCGCCACCCGAGAATCTGCCGCACAAAGCCTTCCACGCTGTTCAACGGCGCCCGTTTCTTCTCGTAGGCCTCCAGCGCCCCCTCCACCGCCTCCCGCGGATTGAGCAGCTTCACGTTCAGCAGCGGGGAGAGGCGCGAGTGGAACAAGACCGGCTCCCCCTCCCAGATGGCATCCTCGTAGCGCCCGAAACCCCCCAGCCGGTTTTCGAGAAAATCGTCCAGCGCCTTGCGCGCCTCCTCCCGGGTCACCGGCCAGTCAAAGCCGTCCAGAGTCCCGGGGTGGTCCGGAAAACGCGCCCCGACCAACTCCATGACTTCCCGGGTCAGTCCATCGGGCCGGCATCGCGGAACCGGCGGCACCCGCCCGGGACCACTTTTGCCGAAAGTCTCCCGGTTGTCGGCATCGTAGTTCCAACGGCCGCCGACGGGTTTTCCGGCCCTGTCCATCAGGATGCCCTCCCGTTTGCGCAGCCAGCGGTAAAAGTATTCCAGCATCAGCGTCCGGCCCGTTGCGTACTCCTCGAATTCCTCCACCCGGCAGTAGAAGTGCCGGTCGGCCCGCTCTTCCAACTCAAGGCCCGCCTCTGCAACCGCCCGCTTGACCGCTTCCCGCACCCGCCAGTCTCCGGGCCGCACCCAGACGACCGACTCGGGCCGCAATCGCTTCAAATCCAACGCCAACAGCCCGGCATGATCGGGAGCACGATCCTCCGAGCGGCGCGGCGGCAGCTCAGTGTATTCAACCGTCCATCCCTTCTCCCGCAGACGATCACGGAAATGCCGCATCGCGGAGAGGAAAAAAACGATCCGCTGCCGGTGGCACCACCCATGGGAGGTCTCACGGTCCACCTCGGCCATCCAAACGCGGTCGCGTTGGGGATCAAATTCGTCGAAGGCCGCGGATGTTTCATCGAGCTGATCGCCGAAGACGAGAACGAGACGGCGGCACTTCGGGGCAGGTCCGGATGCGGAGCGGGGCTGGGCCATCGCCGAGACTAGCCCGATTCCCAAAAAAAACAACGGGCTCCCTGGGGAACCCGTTGTTTAAAAAAAGGGGGCTTTTTGACCGGAAGCCCCTAAACCGTTCCTATTCCTCCGTAACAAAGTGAAATCCGGTTTCATCCTGAAACCCTGCGGGAGCATTTCTGAATTCTCGGGCCAGAAAGAGAAGGCCGGCGAGATGAATCACTCCAATCAGACTCAGGAGAACCATTAGCATGCAAAACAGCATACCGAAAAAAAGCAAGCGCTGAAATAGGGAAAAGTCCCTAAATTTTTCGAGAAAGTTACCGGGGAACCAAACATCGGCCTATTACCCGGCGGCGGCACGCCGAAATAGGGAGAAAGAACGTCTCCCTGCAGACCTCCCCGAGCCTCCCGGGTTCCGTTCCAAAAAAGCGCCGGACGGTTTCTTTTTCCGTTTTTCGCTTTCCAGTTTCCCCATCCGCCATCATCTTACTTGAAACGAATCCGCGACATGAGTGTGGCCAAAACAGTCGGCAAGCTGCTTGCCGGAACCCCCGAGCGCAAGGCCGAGGCGGATGCCGACCTCGATCTTGTTCAGCGCGTCCAGGAGGGGGATGTGGCCGCCTTCGACCTGCTCATCCACAAATACCGGGAACGCATCTACTCCGTCGTCTACAACCTTACCTCCAATCGGGAAGACGCCTCCGACCTCACCCAGGAGACGTTCATCAAGGCCTTCCAGTCCATCAACCGCTTCCGGGGCGCATCCTCCTTTTTCACCTGGATCTACCGGATCGCCCTCAACACCACCCTCACTCACCTGAGGAAAAACCGCCTCCGCCGGTTTTTCAGCTTCGAACGCATCGTGGAGGAGGATCACTCCGGTGAATGGCTCGATTCGCTCGCCTCCGGCCAGCAGACCGAAAAGTCCGCCCTCGTCAACGAACTCCAGGAAAAATTGAACGAGGCGTTCCAAAAATTGTCCTACAAACACAGGACTGTCATCACTTTGTTCGAAATCGACCGCCTCAGCCACAAGGAAATCGCAGAAATCACCGGGTGCTCGGAAGGAACCGTGCGCTCGCGTTTGCATTACGCCAAGCAGCAGTTGCAGTCCTACCTGCAGGAGTACCTGAAATAACTTTTCCCTATGCCCAATCACCCATCGGATCCAACCACGCGCCCCACCTTGGAGCAACTCCTCCAGCTCAAGCGCCGGGAACAACCACCGCAGGAGTTCTGGGATTCTTTCGACCGCGAGCTGCGCCGCCGCCAGCTCGCCGCCCTCGTCCGCACCCAGCCGTGGTATGAGCGGGTTTTCCTTTTCGCCCGCTTCGGCCTGCGCAAATCCACCACCGCCATCGGCGCCACCTGCGCGATCCTCATCACCCTTGTGGCCGTCGACCGGTTTTCCAGCGGCCCGGCTGGCTTTGCCCCCGCTGATTCCGGCAGCACCGTTTATCTCCACGCCATTGAGGTGGCCCAGCCGGAAATCCGAACCGCCCGCGCCGCGGAATCGGCAGCCCCCATGGTCGCCGAAGCCCGCTATGCCATGGAGGTTTTCGCCAAGGTGGAAGACCAAAACCGCCGTTTTACCACGGTTTCCTCCCCGAAAACCCTTACCGCCGACTCCGGCAACCGTGGCACTTTCGTGGTCAATAAGCTGAGCAGTCCCGACCGCCGGGTGGCAATGATCCAGCCGGTGTTCGAATTCTGACGCTCATGCGCCCCGGCCCCCGGCCTTCCCGGCAGTATTTCCGGGAATCACGTCTCTGGTGCTTGCTCACAGCGGGGATGATGGCGGTGCTTCCGCTCTTCACTCCCGCCGCCAACGCTTCCGCCCCAATCGAGCTTGAATCCCGCCTTGTCGAGCTGTACCAGCGCCATGCCGACGCCGTTGTCCGCGTCAAGGTCGCCCTCGTCGAGGAACAGGAGGGAGAGGATCCGCAGATCTCCCTCTTGGTCTTCTCCGGTTTTTTCATCTCTCGTGAAGGACTCGTCCTGACCAATTCCATCCCCACCGATCAGCTCGTCGGCCGCATCTTCATCGAGAAAAACGGCATCCAGTACCTCGCCGAAGCCATCGGCTCCGATCCGGCCACCAATGTCGCGCTGCTC
>REEB01000033.1 GCA_007695295.1 Puniceicoccaceae bacterium | reverse complement strand
AAAGCCCTTTCCGTTTTGGAAAGGGCTTTTTTCGTGCCCGAAAATTCGTTTTGGCGTAATCGAAACGCATCGACTATTGCCCATGCCGGGCACACGAGGGCCATGCTCCCGCATGGCCGATTTCGTCCCGGACGGAGGTGGTAACCGGTTCCCTTCGCAGCGGGTGCCACCGGGGCCACACCTTACGGCGGCGGCGCGGGAGCGCCGCCCTCCAGGAAGCCGAAGCGCGATCTTGTTCTCGATTCGGTTTCTCAGACGATCACCTGCTTAACCAGTGCCATTCAGCCTAAGCCCGGCGGGATGCTTAGCGGGGTAATTTGATACAAGACCTTGGGATGCCCGGCGACCGCAAACGGCCGACGAGTCCGATCAGGATTCGAACATCCGCAGAAGATTTCCCATCTGCTGCTGAATACGGCTCTGGGCCTGCTCCATGGCGAGGAATTGGCTTTCCATTAGCTTGCGCTGCTGAAGCAGGCGCCGCTCGATGTCGCCAATCTGTCGATCAAGATCCTGGTTGCGCGCCTGAAGGCGTTCGGACTGGCGCGGCGCCGTTCCGTTCGCACTTATGAACCTGTCGGTCGTCGCCTTCAGGCGATCGACCAGGCCAGTCCCGCTCGTCATAAAAAGGTCGCGCAATTCGTCGGGACGATTGCTGATCGCATCCGTCAGCACGGACTCGTCCCGCACTTCAAGACGGTTGGTTCCGCGGGCGAAATCCACGCCATAGTTTTGCAGGCGTCGAACACCGACATCCTGGATTTCCGATGCCACGAAAACAGCGTTGCGAAGATCCCGGGAGAGCGAGCCAATCTCGCGATTCCCCGAAAAGATCGATGTGTTCACTTCCCCGTCATTGCCTGTTTCCACGCGGGTCTGCCTCGTGATCAACTCCTGCACGGCATTGTACCGAGACACGAATTCATCGACCTGCTCCCGCACCGCCTCTGAGTCCGACGCGATCTCAACCGTTTGATTTCCGGCCGAACCAACCGTGAGATTCAAACCGGCGATGCCGTGCGCATCCGCGTTCAGCGTATTGCTTTGGCTGATGCGAATATTTCCGCCGTCGACTCGAAACTCGGTATTATCTCCTCGCTGCAGGGAAGACTCGGGGCCCGTAAGACCAAGAGCCGCCAATAAACCTCCCTCCGCCTCCGAGAGCGCCATGCCCAGATCGCCCGTCACGGTGTTCCTCAGGGAAAAACGGTCTTCCGCCGGGTTGTGGATCAATTCCACCCCGGCCGCCGAAGCATTGACGCGCTGGACAATGTCCTTGATGCGATCTTCCCCCAAATTGTATTCAAATTCCACACCATTGATGCTGAAGGCTCCCGTCCCCTCACCGTCAACCGCCGTGATTTCTGTCGCCAGGCGGGCGGAAGCAAGCGTCTCCGCCTGATCGAGTGAGCCGAGCGCCCCATGGCTTGCCACTGTTCCGGTCCCATTATTAAAAAGTTTCGCCGCCTGCAGAAAATTGCTGGAATCAGCGGCCGATCCGAGTACGATCTCGCTGTCGCTTTCGAGGACGATTCTGTCGCTGTCGGCATCATAGCGCGCGGTCACCTCGCCGCCGGTGGCGGACTCGATCCGGTCGAAAAGATCCTGGAACGACTCCGACGGGTCAACCGTCACGCGCTCCCCGTTGACTGTGATTTCCCCCGCGCCGACCGCCATGCCAAGATTCCCCATGGCGATGGTCAATTCGCTGACGTCATCGCTTTCGGAGAGAGGCCGACTGACGTTGGTCGCTCCTTCGCGGACGCTTGCCGTAGCCACCTTGAGAATATCGAAGCCGTATGAGCCGGCCGTTGCGGCAGGCGAAGCCGCAGCCGTCCAGCCGTTTGCCTCCCCCCCTCCAACGCTCGCGACCTTTCGCGCAAAAAGATTATCGCCACTGAAGGTATTGAGCGACGTCTGAAGATCGCCGAGTTTCGCCGTCAAGTCAGAGAATCCGGTCAACTGCCTGGAGTTCGCCTGTTGCTCGACGCGGAGCCGGTTAATGGGCAGCCGTTGAAGTTCCATCAACTGGTCCACCACTGACTTCCAATCAAAACCGCTCGCCAAACCTGTTAACTGAATTCCGGACATAACAAATTTCCCTGAAGGGTTCGTTCTATATTAGATCGGGTTTTCCGGTGATGAACTTAAGCCGGTGCATTTCTTGGAAAAATTTCCTAAAGCCGCGTGCAAATCGACCGATTAAATAGGCAACCGGCAATGATGCCGGGGAAGAGGCCGACGAGCGCCTCAGCAAGAAAAGCCGTCGTGCGACACGGATGTCGCAACATAGATCAAGGATAGATATCATGGGATTAGTCATTAACACAAATACGGCAGCCACCGGCGCTGCGAACGCTCTGAACCACAACACGAGTCAACTCAACAAGAGCCTTGCCCGGCTTTCGAGCGGCTCGCGGATCACCAGTCCGGCCGACGATGCCGGCGGCCTGGCCGTCTCGATGCGCTTGGACGCCGCCATCCGGCGAACGGAAGCGGTCAATACGAACCTGAACAATGCGGTATCCTTTCTGCAGACGCAGGATGGAGCCCTGAAGAGTGCCGGGGACATCCTCAGCCGAATCTCCGAACTGAAAGTCCTTCACGGGGATGTCACCAAGTCCCCCGCCGACCAGGCGCACTACGATACCGAATTGGCCGCCCTGCAGGAGCAATTGGGCAGCCTGGTGGACGCGAAATTCAATGGAAACGATCTGTTCGGCACGGACACCCTCACGGTGGTCACCTCCGAAGATGGTCTCCAGGAAATGGACATTGACCTCTTCGATCTGGAAACCGCTCTGACAGCGATCACCGGGGCGACGGATCTTGATGATCTTTCCGTCGAAGACGTCACCGACGCGCTCAACGAGGTGGCGGGGGCGCGGGCCGACAATGGCGCGAGCACCAGCCGCCTGCAGTTCGCGTCGGAAATGCTTGTCACCAACAGCACGAACCTCGAGGCGGCGAACAGCCGGATCAAGGACGTGGATGTGGCGCAGGAATCGACTCAATTCGCCCGCTACAACATCTTGCAGCAGTCGGCCACCGCGATGCTCGCCCAGGCAAACGCGGCGCCGCAGTCGGTTCTTCGGCTGCTCGGCTAATCCCGGCTGCATAATGAAACCCCTTCCGTCGCCACGGAAGGGGTTTTTTTCCGAAATAATATTGGGACTGGTAATCACCAATTATCTGGAAAAGTGAATTAAGGAGGTCTTTCAGGCGGCGTGCGCTCCGCGCGCATAGGCCTGGGCAACTTGAGGCGCAGGAGCCGAAGGCGCGGTGCGGAACTCGCCAAGCATGAGACGCTCGTTCTCCCGATCCAGGGTCAGGATCTTCATCATCGTCGAGCGCATCCTTCGAATCGACGCCCGGTGATGTTCCTGAATCCCGGCGTCCCGAATTTCACGGAACGTGACAATGTAGTCGTCGATCTGCTCGCGGATCGATTTTTTTCTGGCAAGCAATGTTTCCGGAAGCCGTCCGTATTTTCTAAGCTGGCGGTTCTCCTCCAGGAAAAACTGATAGAGCGCCAGGCACTTCTCTTCGTAGTCGATTAATGTTTCGGTCAGGTTCATGGTATTCTTTCTGTTTGGATGGTGGATTCCTCGTTTCCACCGGAGATTCTCCCCGGCACTTTCAGCAAGCCGGCCAATTGCCTGTCATTTTCGACCTGCCAGTTAAGATGTTCTTCCCGCCAACGCGCCATCTCGATCATCGTTTCCAGGTTCGCACTCAACGCCCCCTGATGATTCTCCCCTTCGTCAAGGAGATAGGCGTAGGCTTCTATCGCCCGTGCCGGTTGCTCGAGGCGCTCAAAACTCAAACCAATCTGGTAAACGACCGGCCAAAGCCATTGGGGACTATCGTCCAATCGAGCCAGCGCCTGATAGATGGCAAGCGCTCGCAGGTAATCTCCCTGCCTGTAGAATTCATTCGCGATGGGGTTGCCTGCCATCCGCTGCCAATATTGCCAATTGGCTTCCTCGAGCGGGTCGCTGCTCTCCTGGCTCCTCAGAAGTTCGAGCGTTTCCGCAAGCGCTTCTTCGGCTCGTCCGAGTTTCTGAAGGCAGCGGGCAAGCAGATAGCGCGCTTCCGGGACAAGGTTGCTCTCTGGAAAGTCGCGGAGAAAGGTCCGCAACAAAGCCCCGGCACGATCCGTGTCATCGAGCAAGAAATGCGAATAAGCCCATTTG
>REEB01000035.1 GCA_007695295.1 Puniceicoccaceae bacterium | reverse complement strand
GGAAACGCATGTTGGCGTGGGACTCGCCGCAAAACTCCGCGCAGTGGCCCCAGTAGTAGCCGGGTCCGTCAGCCCGGATCCACATGGAGTTGGCGCGGTTGGGGATCATGTCCTTTTTCCCGGCCAGGCGGGGGATCCAGAAGCTGTGGATGACGTCGTTGGTGCGGAGGTGAAAGTGGACGTTGCGGCCGGCGGGGATGACGACTTCGTTGGCGGTGGTGAAGCCGAGGTCGGTGTAGTCGAAGCGGAACCACCATTGGTAGCCGGTGGCGACAATCTCGACCATGTCCTCGTCGTCATAGGGGATCGTCTCCATGTACCAGATACCGCGGACGGTGGGAATGGCGATGATGACGAGCAGCCCGATGGAGGCGACGATGAGGCCGAGCTCGACGAGCGGGTTGCCGTGGGTCTGGGCGGGCGGCTCGCTGCGCTCCTCCCCTTTCTTGGCCTTGAACTTGATCTGGGCGTAGGCGAGCACGCCGCCGACGGTGATGAAGATGAACGTCGTCACCCAGAGGGTGACATAAAAGAGGTCGAGCTGCATGCGGGCCAGGGGGCCTTCGGTGACGAAGGTGGACTGGTGGCCGGAGAGGTGCTCGGGCATGCCGGTGCAGCCGGCGAGCAGGAGCGTGGCGAGAATCGGAAACAGCAGGAGAGATCCGCGGCTTCGCCGGCGGACGGTGGTTGGGACGTCGGGCATGGGTGGGTGGGCTAAATCCAGCAGGCGGGTCGGGTTTTTCAAGGCGATAATTGGGCGGGCTCAGGTCGCGAACCAGTGGTAGAGGAAAAAATAGATGAGCACGCCGGTGATGGAGACATAGTACCAGAGGGGAAATGTCCACCGGGCCCAGGCGCGGTGCCGGGGCACATCACCGCGGAAGGCGAGCTGGAGGGTGCGCAGAATCAGGGGCACGATCGCGATCGCGAGCAGGATGTGCGAAATGAGCATGGCGTAGTAAACGCCGCGGATCAGGCCCTCCCCTTCGAAGGGGGTGTGGACGCCCCGGACGAGGATTTTGTGCAGCACGTAGGTGATGAGAAAGGCCACCGAGACGAGGAAAGCCCCGCTCATGCAGGTGCGGTGGGCCTTGATGCGGCCTGTTTTCACGCAGATGAAGCCGGCCGTCATGAGGGCGGTGGCGAGGCCGTTGAGAGCGGCGTTGAAGGCGGGGAGGTCGTGTACGCCCATGGTTCAGAACAGCCAGCGGTCGGCCACGAGGGCGGCGAGCAGGGCGGGCAGGTAGAGGATGCTGACGAGGAAGAGGCGGCGGGCGGCGGCGTCGCGCCCGGCCGGGCGGTTGAAGCCGAGGGCGGCGCCGAGGATCCAGAGATTGGCCGGCACGGCGACGGCCAGGTAGAGCAGGCCGGCCATGCCGAAGGCAACCGGGAGCAGGCTGACCGCCACGAGCAGCACGGTGGTGGCGAGCGCCCAGCGGCCGGTGCGGCGTCCGTCCGGGAAAACGACCGGGAGCATGGGAAAGCCGCCTTCGGCGTAGTCGCGCCGGTAGGTCCAGGCGATGGCGAGGAAGTGGGGTATCTGCCAGCAGGCGAGGATGCCGAAAAGAATCCAGCCGAGGCCGTCGATGGTCCCGCGGGCGGCGGCCCAGCCGATGAGCGGAGGGAGGGCGCCGCTGATGGCCCCGACCTCGGTCGCCCAGATGGAGCGGCGTTTGAGCGGGGTGTAGAGGAGCAGGTAGGTGAGGATGGTGGCGGCGGCGAGCAGGGCGGCCAGCGGGTGCACGGCGACGGCGAGCTGGGCGACCCCGGCCACTCCGAGGCCCAGGCCCCAGGCGAGGGCCTGCAGGGGAGTGACCTGCCCGGATGGGATGGGGCGGTCGCGGGTGCGGCGCATGCGGGCGTCGGTGGCGCGCTCCATCCATTGGTTGAGGGCGGCGGCGCTGCCGGCGGCGAGGGCGGTGCCGCAGAAGAGATGGAGAATAACCCAGAAATCCTTGGCCGGGAGGGCGGCGAGGTAGCCGACGAGGGCGGTGACGACGGAGAGAAAGCTCAGGCGGGGCTTGGTCAGCTCGTAGAGCCCCAGGGCCAAAGACCGTGGCCGGGCCTCGACCAAGGCGATGGAGGGGGTTTCGGGGAGACTGTAGGAATCGCGGCTGGCGGGCGGCATGGGCTCAGGCATTGAGAGGCACGGCATCGGAGGTGCGCCGGGCGGCGGCGGCATCGCGCCGGACCGAGGGTGGCGACGGTTCGAAGCGGTGACGGTGGCTGAGAAAGGTCAGCGCAAAGCAGGTCGCAAGCAGGAAAGCGCCGACCAGCATGTGCATGGTGGCGGACTGGGGGTTGCGGACCGTCCAGACCACAAGGGCGCCGAGGTAGATTTGCAGCAGGAGGAGACCGGCCAGGATGCCCGCTCCGGGGGCGAGGGAGCGGCGGGTGGCGGGGTCGCGGAGCAGGAACCAAAGAAACGCTCCGATCGCGCCCAGGACCACGACCGCGCCGACCCGGTGGGCGAAGTGGATCGCGACTTTGAAGTCCCAGAGTGACGGAATGAGGCCGCCTTCGGGGGTGAGCGGGAAGGTGGGGATGGCGAGGGCGGCGTGGTTGTGCCGCATGAGAGCGCCGACCAGGAGCTGAAGGAAAAGGGCCGCGCATGCGATCCAGCCCCAGCGGGTGACGTTGGCGGAAGCGGGGCGGGGCAGGCCGGCCTTGCGCTCGATCCAGGAGCGGCTGAGTGCGGCCGTCACCGCCACCAGCAGGCAGAGAAACACTTGGGCCATGCAGGCGTGCAGGACGGCGAAGGTCAGGGCGTAGCGGTTGTGCTCGAGGTGGGTGAGGTTGAGCTCATCGAGCAGGACGCGCGCTCCGCCGAGCAGCCCTTGGAGAATCACCAGCAGGAGGGCGAGGCGGCCGAGGAGCCGGAGCCAGCCCCGGGGTTCCCGGCGGTGGAGCCAGACCGCCAGCCCGATCATGAGCAAGCCGACGATCATGCCGAGGAGGCGGTGACTGTGCTCGGCGAGCTGGTCCTGTTCCTGGGTCCAGCCGGCCGGGTTGATGGAGCCGTTGGATAGGGGCCAGTCGAGAAACGCCATGCCCGCCTGGATGCTGGTCGTGAACCCACCGGCATAGAGCAGGAAGGTGGTCCAGAGCAGGGCGAACAGGGAATACCAGAACAGGCTGGGCTTGTAGCCGGCGGTGCGGTGATGGGTCATACGGGCGGGTCGGATCGTCGGGAAGAGGCGTAAAAGAATCTAAACAAAGAACCCGGCCGAGGGTCGCAATCGTTTTGACGGGAAAAAATCAGTTAACACCTTGGCTTGATATGTGCAGGAAGAGGAACAGTTCAGCTTTTTATGGGATTCTGCTTTTGGCCGTGCTCCTTTCAGCGTGCGGCCCCCGGGAGCCGGAGGAGCCCGGCTGGGATCTCACCGGATTGGTGATCTCGATCAACGAGGAGCGGGGCACCCTCCTGGTCGACCACGATGAAATCCCGGGCTACATGCCGCGCATGGTGATGGAGTTTCGCGTCGCCCCCGGTGACCTCGAGGTGGTGGAGGAGGGGATGACGATCCGGGCGCGCATGCTGCTGGACGACCAGGGCTACCGCTTGGAGCGGATCTGGCCGGTTGATCCCGTCTCCGACCGCATCGTGGAGGAAGCGGCCCGCACCCTCCGGCGGGACACCCATACCCGCGGGCGGGCCGCCTACCGCGAGATCGGCGAAAACCTGCCGGATTTCGCGCTCTACGACCAGAGCGGTCGGGTGGTGGAGCCGCGGCGTTTCCGGGGGCGGCCGATGGTGGTGAATTTCATTTTCTCCCGCTGTCCCGATCCCTACATGTGTCCGGCGGCGACGGTGCAGATGAAGCAGCTCCAGGACCGTGCCCGGGAGCTGGAGATCGACGATCTGGAGCTGATCTCGATCACGCTCGATCCCGAGTACGACACCCCCGGGGTGCTTGCCCAGTATGCCCGCAACTACGGCATCGACACCTCCAACTTCTCCTTCCTGACCGGCCCGGAGAGCGCCATCCAGGACCTCATGCGCCAGCTCGGCGTTTTGGCCTTTCCCGATGACGGCCTCATCCAGCACACCCTCGCCACCCTCTTGATCGACCGCGACGGCCGTATCATTCACCGCGCCGACGGCACCCGCTGGGAAGTGGACGATTTCGTGACCCGCCTGCTGCCGTAGGGGACGGGTGTCAAGTGATACGAACCTTTGCGCAGTTAGTTGATACGAACATTTACGCATC
>REEB01000037.1 GCA_007695295.1 Puniceicoccaceae bacterium | reverse complement strand
TGGGTTTCAATCCGCGCCCCCGCGTGGGGGGCGACTTTTGCAACCCTGATTCCCCGCTTGGCGGAAGGGTTTCAATCCGCGCCCCCGCGTGGGGGGCGACATGAACTGGAATAGTAAAAAAGAGTTTTAGTTGTTGTTTCAATCCGCGCCCCCGCGTGGGGGGCGACCGCGCTGACTGTTAACCGTTGTGAATCAACGATTTCAAGGCCCGATTTCGCGAATCTTGGGAGTTGACTGGTGAATGGTCCGTGTTGCTTCTTGTCCAATCTGTCAAAGAACGGTCTATCAAGGACTTGCGAGCTACGCGAAACCGCGGGGGATCTTGTGGCCGCTTGGGGTTCGCGGAGGCTGGTATCAGAGGACCAGCGGACCGTCGGGGTTGTAGGATGGTTTGGCGCCGTGGTGTTCGACCCGTCGATCCCACTCGGCGCCGAGGTTGTAGAAGCGGATGGAATCGGTTTGGAGGTCGGCGATTTCGAGCAGCCGCGCACGCAAGGCTACGAACTGCGCTGGATCGACCTTGCATTCGAAGACCGAGTTCTGGACCCGCTGGCCGTAGTCGAGACAGGCTTTGGAGGTGCGCCGCAGCCGCCTGCGACCTTCAGGGGTGGTGGTGTTGACGTCGTATGTAACCAGTAGATGCATTTGGCCGGAAAAAGACGGCTGCTTGGGATGGGTTATTTTGCGATGAAGGCGGGGTAGGCGTCGAGATCGCCGCGCAGATGCCGCGCGAGGAGGCGGGCTTGGATGTGGGGAAGGAGTCCAAGGGTGATTTTTTCTTCCAGCAAAGGGTGGGTGATTTCGGTTTGTTTTCGTTCCTGCCAGTGCGTGAGAACGGTTTTCCTCGATTCCTCCCGGAGGTATACGCCTCCGTTCTCGCGCGTTTCGAAGTCGCGCGCCGTGATTTGTTGACGGTTGATCAAGGTCAACGCGGCGCGATCGGAAAGGACGGGGCGAAACTCCTCCATGAGGTCGAGTGCCAGGGAGGGGCGGCCGGGACGGTCGCGGTGCAGGAAGCCGCATTGGGCGTCGAGACCGCAGGATTCGGCGGCGCTGCGGCAGTCGTGCATGAGGAGGACGTAGAGGAAAGAAAGGAGAGCGTTGACGGGGTCGCGCGGGGGGCGGCGTTCGCGGCCGTTAATGGTGAGGCCGGGGGTGGTAAGGAGTTGGGGAAAGGCGGCGAAGTAGAAAGCAGCGGCGTCGCCTTCGATGCCGCGCAGGCTGTCGAGGTGGGAGGCGATCATGGCGTAGCGGATGCGGTGGGCCAGCTGATCCGAAACGGTGAGGAGCTTCTCCGTTCTTTGGGCGGACTTGGTGCCATGGTCGCGGGCGGCGCGCAGGAGGACTTGGCGGGAGTTGGTGATTTTCGCGGCGACAAGATTGCGGGCGATGGCCAAGGAGGCTTCGGGTTGGTCGGCGGCGCGGTATTGGGCGCGGCGAAGGATGATGTTGCCGGAGGTGTAGCCGTTGGCGGCGGCGAGGAATTTGCCGTGGGGCGTGTGGAAGGAGAGGCTGACGTCGGCCTCGGCGCAGGCGCCCATGAGCGCTGCGGATGCGGTGCAGTCCCAGCCGAAGCAGACGATGCCGTCGAGATTGTGGAGGGGGACGCGGAGTTTGGTTTTGCCGTCGTGCCGAATTTCGACGGCGGCCCCGTCCTTGCGCAGGTAGGCGCCTTCAAGGGTGATGAAGAGGGTGTTGAGATGTCGGCGCACAGGAAAGCAACGGGAGCTGAGATTCGGAAGGCGGCTAAAAAGCTTCGGGAGAAGAGATCCTGGAGGAGAACCAAGCGGCGGCGCCACGCTTGAGACGCATGGCCTTGGGTTGGCACAAGTCCATGAGGGAGCAGGGATCGCAGCGTTTGGAGTCGTATTGAGCGGCTGGAGTGGTTCCTTGGAGGATCAAGTGGCGGACTTCCCCGGCGATGGAGAGGGTGAGAGATCGCAGATCGGTGTCGAAGGGTACGATGGTGCGGCGCTGGCGTTTGCCGTAGAAGAGGAAGCCTTCGGGGATGCCGCCCTCCGGGATGCCGAAAACCTCCTCAAGGCAAATGGCTTGGGCGCAGAGTTGCACTTCGTCGGCGCGGTGGGCTTTGGGTTTGCCGCGTTTGTATTCCACGGGGACGATCCGCCCATCACGGTGGATTTCGACGACGTCGCAGACACCGGTCAACCCGTGGCATTGGGATGAAACGGGCAGGCCCCGTGCGATGCGCACGCCGGGCCGGGTTTCCCCTTCGCCGGAATGGGCGCGCTCATGGAGGATTCGACCTTCGGCGGTGGCGCGGTTTTCCGCCCAGAGGTGCTCGACATGGATGAGGGCGCACTGGCGCGGGCAATACAGGTAGTGCTGGAGAGCGGAGAGGGGGACGGGATCGTGCGGGTCTTTCATGACAGAAACCGACTCTTGCTTGACTGCATGCACTTTATATTAGAAGGTGCATGCATGCCCCAGGTGACGATCAGGAAAGTGGATGAGCGCTGCGTGGCCAAGGCCAAGGCCGAGGCGAAGCGGCGCGGTGTGTCGATGAACGAGGTCCTGCGGGAGAGCTTGCTGCGGGGCTTGGGCGTGGATGCGGAAATGCCGCGCAATGGATTGGAACAGTTTGCCGGTGATTCCGACTTCGGGCCGGACTGGGATGCGTATCTCGAAGAATTGAACCGGATTGATCCGGAGGATTGGAAGTGATCGTTGTTCTGGACACCAACGCTTACTCCAACTGGAGGCGCTACGGACACGGGAACGAGCTTATATCGACTGCGGACAAAGTCATTATTCCCTCCATCGTCCTGGGCGAACTGAGGGCTGGGTTTCAGCGAGGGATCAAGGCCGAAGAAAACGAGCGAAAACTCGACCACTTTTTGCGCCGCGCAGTGGTGGAAGTCGGCGTGGTGGGTGACGGCACCAGCCACCATTATGCATTGCTGAAAAACCATTTGAGGGATCAGGGCACGCCCATACCGGAAGCCGATGTCTGGATCGCGGCCGTCGCTGTCGAGCACGGCGGCCTTCTCCTCACCCGCGACGGGCATTTTGAAAACCTGCCGCAGGTGAGGATGGCGGGGATCGAGGAAGGTTAGATGCGGCGGATGAGGGTGACGCCGTTGCCGAGGTCCTTTGAATCGCCGGGTTGGATGAAGTCGTCCAGCGGTGTATTGTCAAAGGTGATGCGCTTGGCGTAGTCGGCGAATTTTCGAGGAGGCTTTCCGTCTGCGGCGGGAGTCTCGTCGAAGGAGGTGATTTTGAGGCGGTCGAATAGCGAGTGGCTCGGGGCCTTGCCGAGGGGCGAGTCGTGTTTGAAGACGAGTAGACAACGCGGGGCCATGCTGCCCGCTGGGCGCGCGGCGGAGGCATCGAATTGGAAGGCGTTTTCGAGAGCCTCGAAGAACAGTTCAAGGTCTTTATCGGAGAACCCGGTTTGCTCGGCTAGGAAGGGGTTGATAAAACCATGGGTGCGGTAGAGACCGTAGGGCACGGTGAACTTGCGGCCCATGGTGCGGTTGTCGCCTTGCTGTGACTCGGCTTCGCGTTCTGTGGCAACAGCCATGCGGGTGATGGCGTGTTCGCTGGCGACGATCGGGTCGATGGAGCGGGCGAAGGCGAGCTGAACAGGTCCTCGAACTTGGCCACAATTGGTGGCCAAGGTCATGACGGCGCCAAAGGTGCGGATGTCATAGAAGTTTTTGCACATCCATTGGCGGGCCTTTTCGACTTCTTCGCCGGAACCCTTTCGCTTTCCTTGCGTTGCCGTGGATTCGGATTGGATGGCTTCGTAGGCTTTCTCGTGTGCCCGCATAAGGACGGCTTTTTCGCGCACATAAATATCGTGTCCCGGCGTGCCGGTGCGAATGAGTTCGACGAAGTTGCGCACTTTGCGCTTGAGGCAAACATCGGTAATCAGGCCTTGCCCGGATTCGGCATCAACACGGGGAAGATTGCCCGCGTCGGGATCGCCGTTGGGATTGGCGTCGGTTGTATCGAAAATGTAAATGAAGTCGTAACGGTTTTTCATTGTTTTGATATTTTTGATTTGCGTGAATGGTTATTCGGCAAGGATTTCAGCTGGTTGTTCTTTGGCGGTGAAGAGAGCTTTGCGTTGGTGGTAGTAACCTAGCGCGAACTGCGCCTGGTCTTTCAGGTTCAGGTGAGCCGGGAAGTCGGTAACTGTATCCAGAATTTCCTGCGCCTGTTTCTCGCGGACCACTTTTGCGCCGATCGTCA
>REEB01000090.1 GCA_007695295.1 Puniceicoccaceae bacterium | reverse complement strand
CACCCACGTCTGGGGTTATGCCCAGGCGCTGCCGCACTTGTTTCCCGACCTCGAGCGCGGCTTGCGCGAGACGGAGTTTCTGGTCGATCAGGACGAGAGCGGTCACCAGGACTTCCGCGCCGCCCTGCCCATCGACGTGGGCACTCCGCACCAGTTTCACGCCGCCCTCGACGGCCAGCTCGGCGGCATCCTCAAAGTCTACCGGGAGTGGCGGATCTGCGGCGACGATGGTTGGCTGAAAACCCTCTTCCCGCGCGTCCGCGACAGCCTCGACTACTGCCAGCGGAACTTCGATCCCGACCGCACCGGGACGATCGTCGAGCCCCATCACAACACCTACGACATCGAGTTCTGGGGTCCCAACGGTATGATCACCAGTTACTACCTCGGGGCCTTGGCCGCGCTCGTGGAGATGGCCGGCGCCGTCGGCGAACCGGCGGACAATTACCGTGAACTCCTGGATCGCGGCCGCCGTGCCATGCACGGGGAGTTGTGGGGGGACGGTTGGTTCGTGCAGAAGGTGGTGTGGAAAGGACTCCGGGCGGCGGACCCGGTGGCGTTTGCGAAAGGCAGCATCGGGGGCTCCAACCGCTACTCGCCCGAGGCTCTGGAGCTGCTGGAGCGGGAAGGTCCGCGCTACCAATACGGGGCCGGCTGTCTGTCCGACGGAATTCTCGGCGAATGGCTGGCGTGGTCGTGCGGGTTGCCGCCGGTGCTCGACGCCGACAAGACCCGCCGGCACCTCGTGTCCGTTTACCGGCACAATTACAAACCCTCCTTGGCCGACCATCTTTGCCCGCAGCGCTGGCACTTCGCCCTGCCCGACGAGGGCGGCCTGCTGCTCTGCACCTGGCCCGCGGGCGGCAAGCCCCTGCTGCCCTTTCCTTATTCGGATGAAGTCTGGACCGGGATCGAGTACCAGGTGGCATCCCACCTCATCGCGGTCGGCCGGGTCGAAGAAGGACTGGCCGTGGTCCGCACCGCGCGGGTTCGCTACGACGGTTCCCGGCGCAATCCCTTCGACGAAGTCGAGTGCGGCCACTGGTATGCGCGCGCCCTCGCCTCCTATGCGCTGCTCCAAGCGTATTCGGGAATCCGCTACGATGCGGTGGAAAACCGCCTTTACCTGCGGCCGCGGATCGGGGGCGACTTTCAGTGCTTTTTCGCCACCGGCTCCGGCTACGGTCTGGCCGGGGTGAGGGGCGCAAAGCCGTTTTATGAAATGATCCGCGGTGCGCTGCCCGACCCGGAGATCGTGTTCGAGCCGGCCTGAGCAAGGCCGGATGCGGCCGCTAAGCCTTGTCGGCCGCGCCTCCCAAAGACATGCTCCCGAGCACGATGAAAGCTTTGGTCCTGGAACGGAAACACGAACTCGCGTTGCGCGAAATCACCATTGATGAGCCGCTCGGCCCGAACGACGTCCGCATCGCCATTCACACCGTCGGCATCTGTGGTTCCGATGTGCACTACTATACGCACGGGCGGATCGGGCCCTTCGTGGTCGAGGAGCCGATGGTGCTCGGCCACGAGGCTGCCGGCACGGTTGAGGAAGTGGGCTCCACGGTGACCACGCTCCGGCCCGGCGACCGGGTCTGCATGGAGCCGGGTATTCCGGATCCCCAGGGCCGGGCCACGCGCCTTGGTCTTTACAACCTCGATCCCGCGGTGCGGTTCTGGGCCACTCCGCCGGTGCACGGCGTGCTGCGGCCGAGCGTGGTCCATCCGGCGGCCTTCACCTTCAAGCTGCCCGATACGGTTAGCTTTGCCGAGGGTGCGATGGTCGAGCCGCTCGCCGTCGGCATGCATGCCGCCCGCAAGGCCCGTATCCGTCCCGGCGATACAGCTGTGGTGCTGGGGGCGGGGCCGATCGGCCTGCTGACCGCGCTCGCGGCCCTCGCCGGGGGTTGCGCGCGGGTTTTCATCAGCGATCCGGTGGCCGAGAAGCGCGCTCTGGCGGAGCGGCTCGGTCCGATCACCGGGATCGACCCCGCGGCGGAGCCGGTCGGGGAAGTGGTTCGCGCCGCCACCGAAGGGTGGGGGGCGGACATTGTTTTTGAGGCTTCCGGCAATCCGCGGGCGGCGGCCGGGGCACTGGATCCGCTCTGTCCCGGCGGGGTGCTGGTCCTGGTGGGAATGCCGCTGGAGCCGATCGCCTTTGATGTGGTCGCTGCCCAAGTGAAGGAGGCCCGCGTGGAGACGGTCTTCCGCTATGCGCACGTCTATCCAAGCGCGCTCGCCCTCCTCGGCAGCGGTCGGCTCGACGTGAAGCCGCTCATCACCGAGACCTGGGCCTTCGACCGCAGCGTGGAGGCATTTGAAAAAGCCGCCGACCCGGCCCCGACTTCGGTGAAGGCGCAGATCTGCCTGGCTTGAGGCGCCCGCAGGGCCGGCCGCATTTGTATTCATGTATTGGTGATGCGGAATTACAGCCCGGATGCAGGACACGTTTTTGCCAAGGTTGAAGCCACCGGGATGGTGGCCCCTCTAGGATCGCGCCCCGGCAGGGATGGTGGAAATCGTGTTCGCCAAAAGCCGCGGACGGCGCATTGGGGACAGGCTGTTTGTCGGAAGGGTGCCGTTGGTGGTCGGTGGAAACCCTTTTCGCAACCTGCCGTGGTCCGCCGCCCTTCCGGGGCGGATGGTTTGGGTGGGCTGGTTCCGGTGGCTGGCGCCACCGGCTAATGTCCGGTCGCCCCTGCCGGGGCTGGAGGAGCCGCTGCGGATGTCCTTGAGGTTTTTGGGGGCCAGGGGATGCCCGTTGCCGATGTCCTCCTGGCCCTGCCGGACCTTGGATAAAATCAGTATCCGCCACAGCGGCGGTTTCGGCGAACCGAAGAGCGGAGCGACCCCGCGTCCGCAGGGCGGAGCGATTCGGACCAACCGCCCTGGCTTTGGGTCTTCGACAGGGCGCATGACCGTCGCCCGCCAGCGGTTCCGGGTAGGGCGTGCTCGCCGAGCGCGCCGCACAACCCGGGCGCGGAGCGAACCCATTGCCCTGGCTTTTCCCGGGCTTTTCGTGTCGGTGATTTCTGGTTACAACACAGCGCCGGAGGCGCGTCGGAAATTTGCCGGTGGCGCCAGCCACCGGGATGGTAGCCCCCCCTGGAGTGCGCCCCGGCAGGGGCGCCGGAAATCGTGCTCTACTTGCGCCTCGGTTCGCCGCTCATGTCCGATCGGCCTTGGCTGGCCGGGCAATCGACCCTTGACCCTCATTTGCGCAGTCGGGAAGCTGGCTGTCCGCGGCGCGTTCGCCTCCCCTGATCCAACCGGCCGCCGGAGTCATGATGGGCTCCATGCACCGCCCTGCGGCCTCATCAAAACCATACATGAGTCAGTCCAACAAAAAGCGGAAACCCTGGATCCGTATCAACGCCCCCGTCTTCATCAGCGCGGCCATCATCTCGCTGTTTCTGGTGATTTATGCCGTGCTGGAGCCGGACAGCGCGGCCGAGCGCTTCCTGAAGATGCGGCATGATGTCACCGAAGTGGCGGGCTGGTTTTACGTGATGGCCGTGGCCGGGTTTCTGCTCTTTGTCACCGTACTGGGCTTTTCCCGGTTTGGGCAGATCAAGCTCGGCCCCGACCACAGCACGCCAGACTACACCAATCTTTCCTGGTTTGCCATGCTCTTCTCGGCCGGGATGGGGATCGGGCTGATGTTTTTCGGAGTGGCCGAGCCGCTCATGCACTACGTTTCCCCACCCGTGAGCCAGCCGGAAACCGTCGATGCAGCCCGGGAGGCGATGCGGATAACCTTTTTCCACTGGGGGGTGCACGCTTGGGCGATCTACGCGGTGGTGGCGCTGTCCCTGGCCTATTTTTCCTACCGCCACGGCCTGCCCCTGACGATTCGCTCCTCCCTCTACCCGCTGATCGGTCGCCACATCTACGGACCCATCGGGCACACCGTCGACACCTTTGCGGTCATCGGCACGATCTTCGGGGTCGCGACGTCTCTCGGCTTCGGTGTCATCCAGATCAACTCCGGGCTGGCGTACCTCTTCGATGTGCCGGTGGAGCCAAGAATCCAAGTCTGGCTGATCGCGGGGATCACCGCCATCGCAACTCTTTCGGTCGTGCTGGGCTTGGACACGGGGATCCGGAGGATATCCGAGTTGAACATCATCCTGGCGGTGGTGCTGCTGGGGTTTGTGCTCATTGCCGGGCCGACGGTGTTCTTGTTTCAGACTCTGGTGCAGAACACCGGCAACTACCTGTCGTCGATCTTCCGGGAGACCTTCAATCTCTATGCCTACGAACCGACCGACTGGATCGGAGGTTGGACGCTGTTTTACTGGGGCTGGTGGATCGCCTGGTCTCCGTTTGTGGGGATGTTCATCGCCCGGGTTTCGCGGGGCCGCACGATCCGGGAGTTTGTCATCGGGGTCTTGCTCATCCCCGTGGGCTTCACCTTCATGTGGATGACCTTTTTCGGCGACACGGCCCTGCACATGGTGATGTATCAGGGCCTGAGTAGTCTGGCTGAAGCGGTTGCGGTGGACGAGTCGGTGGCGCTTTTCCAGTTTTTCGAACACCTGCCGTTCTCCGGCCTGATGTCCCTGCTTGCGACGCTCCTGGTGATCACCTTTTTTGTGACTTCTTCGGACTCGGGGTCGTTGGTGGTGGATATGCTGACCTCGGGCGGGCAGGAGGAATCACCGGTCTGGCAGCGAATTTTTTGGGCGATCATGGAAGGGGTGGTGGCGGCGGTGCTGTTGTTGGCGGGAGGTCTCGGGGCGCTGCAGTCCGCTGCGATCGCCAGCGCCCTGCCCTTTACCGTGATCATGGTGCTGATGTGCTGGGGACTGGCCCGGGCGCTGCGGATCGACTCGATGAAAAAAGCCGCCTTGGTCGAAGGCCGCCTCACGCCATTGGGCGGCGGCGGGCCGCTTTCGTGGAAGCGGCGGCTGGAGATGATCGTGCGGCACCCCCGCCGGGATGAAGTGGCGCGCTTTCTGGAGGAATCCGTCCGGCCCGCTCTGGAAGAGGTGGTCGAAGAGTTGAAGAAGCGCGGGCTTGATGCCGTCCTCCACCGGCGGGATGACGAGCGTATCTGGGTCGAGGTTCGTCACGGCGAGGAGGTCGATTTCTTCTACTCGGTGCGCCTGCGGGCCTATGAACCGCCGGCCTTCGCGCTCGACGACACTAAAAAGAGCCGGATGGAGGAGTTGAAGTATTACCGCGCCGAAATCCACCTCAAGGAGGGCGGCCTGAACTACGACATCATGGGCTGGGCCCGGGAGAGCATCATCAACGACGTGCTCGATCACTACGAGCGGCACCTGCATTTCCTGGCCAACCTGCGGCAGTCGTGATGCCGGCCGCCTGATCAGGATTGTTGGCGGCGGCGGGTTTGGGGTGGTTTGGCTTCGGCCTCTTGCCGGGCGGCCTTGAGGGCCTTCCAGCGGGCGAGGCGTTCGGCGAGGGCGGCCTCGGCGCCGGCGGTGCCGGGATGGTAGAACTGCAGCGGCAATTCCAGGTAGTCTTGGCCGGAGATGGCTTCGGGAAAATCGTGGCTGTAGCGGTAACCCTCGCCGTGGCCGAGGCGTTTGGAAGCCTGCCCGCCTTTGTCCCGCAGGTGCATCGGCACGGACTGGACGGGGTTTTCCCGGAGGGCTTTCTCGGCTTCGCCAAGCCCGGCATAGGCGGTGTTGCTCTTGGGGGCGAGAGCAAGCCGGACGGTGGCGTGGGCGAGATTGATGCGGCACTCGGGCAGGCCGACGAAGTCGCAGGCGTGGTGGGCGGCCACCGCCAAGGGAAGGGCGCTGGAGTCGGCGAGGCCGATGTCCTCGGAGGCGAGAATGACGAGCCGGCGGGCGATGAAACGCGGGTCCTCGCCCCCGGCGAGCATTTTGGCGAGCCAGTAAAGGGCCGCATCCGGATCGCCGCCGCGGATGCTTTTGATGAAGGCGGAGATGGTGTCGTAGTGCTCGTCCTCATCGGCATCGTAGCGGATGCGCCGCTCCTGGGCGAAGACGCGTAGTTCTCCAGTGGTGACAACGCCACCCTCGGGCTGCCCGAGGACGAGTACCTCGAGGGCATTGAGGGCGCGGCGCAAATCGCCATCGCAGAGGCGGGCGAGGTCGAGGAGGACGCTGTCCTCGACTTGGCAGCGGCGCTCGCCGAGGCCGCGCTCCGGATCGTCGAGGGCGCGGCGGAGGACGCGGGCGACGGAGTCCGGGCTGAGGGGGTCGAGGCGGAAGAGGTGGCTGCGGCTGAGGAGCGGCGGGTTGACGTAAAAGCCGGGATTGTGGGTGGTGGCGCCGATGAGGCGGATGTGCCCGGCTTCGACATCGGGCAGCAGGAGGTCCTGCTGGGATTTGTTGAAGCGGTGGATCTCGTCGATGAAGAGGATGGTGCGGTCCTGGGGCCGGCGGCGGGCGTAGGCGAGGATGTCGCGCAGTTCGGCGACATTGGAGAGGACGGCATTGACGCGGACGAAGCGGCTGGAGGTCTCTCCGGCGATGGCCTCGGCGAGGCTGGTTTTGCCCGAGCCGGGCGGACCGAAGAAAATGAGGCTGCCGAAGCGGTCGGCGGCGATGAGCCGCGGCAGCAGGGAGCCGGGCTGCAGCAGGTGGTCCTGGCCGACGACCTCGGCGAGGGTGCGGGGCCGCATGCGGGCGGCGAGGGGGCGGGAGTCGGCGGCCCCGGGCGCGGGTGCGGCGGGAGGCTGCGATCCGCCGGCGGCCGGAGGCGGCTCGTCGCCGAGGTTGAATTCGGGTTGCGGATCGGAAGGCATGGAACGCGCTCAGACTAGGGGGAGGGGCAGGTGGGGTGAAGAAAAAGGTGACGGTGGGCGGGTGCGCAAATTTGTGTTTCCCCCCACTATTGAAGCCGGCAGGATGGGCGGGTGGGAACAGCACAAAAAGCAATCGATTTGCCGGTGGCACTGACGGTGGCGGGGTCGGACAGCGGTGGTGGCGCGGGGATTCAGGCCGACCTTTTGAGTTTTGCCGCCAACGGGGTTTTTGGCACCACCGCGCTGACCTGCCTGACCGCGCAGAATCCGGAAGGCGTTTCGGGGATCGTGGCCTTGGAGCCGGACTTCGTGGCCGAGCAGATCCGGCAGGTCCGGAGGTTTTTTGCCCCGGCGGCGGCCAAAACCGGGATGTTGTTCAATGCCGGAATCATCGAAGCGGTGGCGGATGCCTTGGGGGGTGAACCCGCGTTTCCGGTGGTGGTGGATCCGGTGATGGTGGCGACGAGCGGGGCCGTCCTGCTCGACCCGGCGGCGATCGATGCGCTCAAGGCCATACTCCTGCCGCGGGCGGCGGTGGTGACGCCCAATCTCGACGAAGCCGCCATCCTCCTCGGTGAAGCCCCCTCCTGCCTGCAGATGGTGCATGGAGCAGCCGTGGAACTCGCGGGCCGCTACGGAGTGCCCTTTCTGCTCAAAGGCGGGCACCTTGACGGAGCGGTGGTCGAAGATGTGTTGGCGCAGCCGGATGGGACCGTGCGGATCTTCACCGCCGAGCGTGTCCATGGTGTGGATACACACGGCAGCGGTTGCACCTTGGCGGCGGCGCTGGCGGCGGGTTTGGCATGCGGCCTGGACTTGGAAAAAGCGGTCGAGCGGGCGCAGGCCTACCTGCTGGCGGGATTGAGAAATCCCCTCGCGGTGGGCGGCCGGCGCTACATCCGCCACTGAGGTGCGGCGGGATGAAGCCGCTGGCCACGGAGTTTCGCGCGCCTCTGCTTTGGTTGGTTCTGCCGCTGGCGGCGGGGCTGGCGGCGGGGCGGCTCGGGCTGGGGGATCCTCCGTGGCTGTGGGTGGCTGCAGGCACTGGATTGGCGGCACTTTCCTGGATCTGCGCGGCCCGCGGACGGGAGCGCTGGTGGGCGGGCCTGCTGGTGGGCGGAGTGGGCTTGGCGGGGGCGGGCTGGTTTGAGCATCAGCGGGCGGCGGAGCCGCGCTGGCTGGAACTGCCGCCGCGGGAGGCGGTGATGGAAGTGCGGGTGGACCGGTTGTTTGCCAATCCCTTTGGCGGGGACCGGATCAGCGGATTGGGGCGGGTGATTGGCGTGGACGAGCCCATGGGAGAGCTGCGGAGCAAGCGGATCGCCTTCAGTGCGCGGGTGGAGCCGGAGGTGGGGGAGATTCGACGGGGCGCTGTGTTGCAGATGGCGGGTGTGCTGGACCATCTACCCAACCTGGAGCCGGTCGACGGCTTTCTCGGCTACCTGCTCGGGAGGGAAATTCATTTTCGCCTGCGTGCGGGGGTGGTGTCGGCGGAGGTGCGCCCGCCCGGGTGGTGGAAACGGATGGTGCACGGGGCGGGGCAGAGGATCGAAACCGCACTGCGGGCGGGGACGGAGGATCATGAACGGGTGGGTGGTATTTTTGTCGCCATGATGCTGGGTCGGCAGGCGGAGCTGGCGCCGGACCTGCGCGACCGTTTTCGGTTGACCGGCACCCTGCACCTCTTCGCGGTCAGTGGCCTGCACATCGGGGTGATCGCCGCCTGCCTGCACGGTTTGCTCAGGCTCTTGCGGGTGCCCCGGCTGCTCACGGTGGTGGTGGGGTCGCTGCTGTTGCTGGTTTTCGTGGACGTGATCGGCGGCACTCCCTCGGCGGTGCGGGCTTGGACGATGGTGACGCTGTTCTGGTTTTCCCTGGTGGCGCGGCGGCCCGGAAATCCGGTGGCGGCACTGGCGGCTTCCGCGCTGGCGGTGCTGGTGGTCGATCCGCTCCAGCTCTTCACGGCCAGTTTCCAGCTTTCCTATGCCGTTGTATCCACATTGTTGTTACTCGGAATTCCGTTGGGGCGCCGGTGGGACGAGCGCTGGCGGCGGGTGCATCCGCTGCTCGAGGGCGGTTCGCGGCTGCGGCGGCGCTGGGTGCGGGCGGGGAGCTGGTTTTGGCTGGGGCTGGGGGTGAGCCTGGCGGCAACCTTGGCCTCGACGCCGCTCTCGATCGCCTTTTTCCGCGTCTTTGCACCGGGGGCGGCGCTGGCGAACCTCGCCCTCATGCCGACGGCGGCGCTGGTGATTGCGGCCGGGTTTTTGTCGATGGTCTGCGGCCTGCTGGGGCTGACGGCGGCTTGTGTGCTTTTCAACCATGCCGCCCTCGTGATCCTGTATGGAATGGCGGCGGGGTTGGAAACGGTGCGGTCGGTGCCGGGGCTCTTCTGGGAAGCGGATTACCGGTGGAGCTGGTGGGTTTATCCGAGCACTGTGGCGGTGCTGGCGGGGGTGGTTTTTGGTGCGGCGCGGAGCTGGCGGCGGGTGCCACTGGGCTCTGCCCTGCCCTTTGCGATCCTGGCGGCGATGATGCTTTTTGGAGTCGCGCTGCACCGCCAGCCCCGTGATAGTGCGGCCATGAAAAGCGCTTATGAACTCGCCATGGAGCGCCTCCAAGCCTCCGATCCCGATGCCGCCGCTCCGCTGACCGATGCCCAGCGCGAAGAACTCGCGGAGATTGAACGGCGTTTCCGCGCCAAACTGGCTGAGCGTGAGCTTTTTCTGAACCAGAAGCTGAACGAGGCCCGCGCCTCCGGGTCGCACGATGATGCGGAGCAAATCGCCCGCCAGCTCGCCTCGGAAAAAGAGCGCATCCACGAGGAGCAGGAAGCGGCCAAAGAAGCGGTGCGGCGGCGGAAGGCCTGAGATCCGCGGTGCCGCCTCAGGTTGTGGGCACGGTGTCGGCCTCGAAATCCGGCTCCGGCTCCCGGATGGCCGCACAGCGGCGGATGCGGCCAATGTCGACCGGCACTTCCTCCGCGTGATGGAGAAGCGGCGGCTCTTCCGGCAGGGGCAGGCCGGCCGCTTCAAACAGGTCGCATTCGAAGGTGCCGAGGCGCGCCTCGCGCAGCTTCCAGCGGGGATGGCGCAGCTCGCACTCGTAGATCCAGCCGCGCTCGCGGGCGAAGACCCGGTAGCGCTCGGTGAGAAACCAGAGCCGGCTGCCCGGGCGCGGGGCGGGTGAGGGCCGGCCCGCCATCCAGGCGATTTCGATGGCGACCCTTGGGACACGCGGGTGGCGGCGTTCGCCGACGAAACGAAAACTGTCGCCGCGGCGGCCGCGTTCGATCCGCGCCCGGTAGTAGGGAAGGTGATACAGCATGCGCGCGAGCCAGACCGCCATGAGGCTGGAGGCGTCGAGAGAGAAAAACCAGACACCGGGCCGGCCGCGGCAGCGCACGAAGGTGCGGAGATTGATTTCGTGGAAGGAAGTGAGGGCGGGCCAGCCCGGGCCGATCGGTGGCGCCACGCTGCCGACGGTAAACGGGGTGAGGCCGATCCAGGCGCTGCCTTCGAAAAGATCCAGCTCCAGGACCTCGGGAAGCAGCGGACGCACCAGCGGCGCCGGCACCGGCCAGTGCATGAGCAGCAGGTGGCTCCAGCTCTGGCGGATGATCCGGGTACCGGAGAAAGCAGGCGGGCCTTCGGCATCGCGACTCTGCCTCGCATCCATGACCCCTCATGCTTGAGAGGAAATCCCGGGTTTCAAGCGAGAATCGCCCGTCGGCGGGCCAGGATGGGGGTGGAGCGATCGCGGGGCGGCCCCGCGCCCTACGGGCTGGCGAGGGTGCGAAGGAGGATGAGGACCTTGCGGTGGGTGGGGACGTAGACGCGGCCGGCGAAGACATCGTAGTCGGCGGCTTCGATTTCATCGAGAATGGCCCCGTAGATCCGCGACATGAGCCGGGCGGTGAAGCGGGAGCCGTCGCGCGCGAGCAGGTCGATGCCCGCTTCGCCGGAGCGGTAATAGGCGCGGGCGCGCTCGATCTGGCGGGCGAGAAAGGAGCGCCAGCGTTCGTCGACCAGGCCGCGGCGGAGGGAGTCCTCGTCGAGCCCGGCGGCGCGGAGTTCGTCGGCGGGCAGGTAGATCCGGTCCTGTTCGAGGTCCTCGCGGATGTCGCGCAGGATATTGGTCAACTGCATCGCGATGCCCATTTCGACCGCGCGGTGGACGCCCTCGAGGGTCTGGAGGCCGAAAATTTTGGCCATCATGAGTCCGACGACCGAGGCGACGTGGTAGCAGTACAGCTCCAGCTCCTCGAAAGTGGCGATGCGGGGCGGCCGTTCGTCGAGGCAGCAGCCGCCGATGAGGTCGAGGTAGAAGCCGCGGTCGATCTGGAACTGGCGGTTGGCCTCGGCGAAGGCGGGTGCGAAGGGCAGATCGGAGCGGCCGGCCTCGATGGTTTCGAGGAGGGCGCCGAGGCGGTCGAGCAGGCCCGCTTCCGGAGTGGAGCGCGCCCCCGCTTCGTCGACCAAGTCATCCACGTAGCGACAAAATGAATACACGGCAAAGGCGGCGGCTTTTTTGTGGGCCGGGAGGGCGGCGGAGCAAAAGAAAAAGCTGCGGGCGTGGCGGCGGGTGACGGCCCGGCAGTGGAGCAGGGAGTCGCGGATGGCGGGCCGGCGGTGCCAGCGGCGGTCGGGCCGGGGCGGGTGCCAGGCCGCGGGCAGTTTGGCGAGGACGGCCCCGCCGATGGCTGGAGCGGAGGTGGTCAGAGATCGATCTCCCCGGTGAAGACGGTGTGGGCGGGGCCGGTCATGGTGACCTCGACGGGATTGCCGGCCTCGGTTTTGAAATCGACGGCGAGGGTGTCGCCGCCCGCGACCCGGACGCGGACGGGCGGCGGGAGGTCGTGAAGAAGAGAGGCGAGGATGCCCACGGCGGTGACGCCGGTGCCGCAGGCGAGGGTTTCGGCCTCGACGCCGCGCTCGTAGGTGCGGATGCGGACGAGGCCGCCGGACTGGACGGCGGCGAAATTGACATTGGTGCCGGCGGGGGCGAAGGCCGGGTGGTGGCGGATTTCAGCGCCGAGACGGGGGAGGTCGACTGCTTCGAGGTCGCCGACGAAGAGGACCGCGTGGGGGACGCCGGTGTTGACGGAATGGAGTTCGACGGGGCCGTCGCCCAGGTCGAGGCTGAGGCCGGTGCGGAGGTTCGCGGGCTCCGTCATGACGACGCGGATACCGGCGGGGCCGCTGGAGGCGGTGAGGGCGCCGGCATCGGTGAGAAAGTGGAGCCGGCCATCGCCGCCGAGGCCACGCGCGAGGGCGAAGGCGGTGAAGCAGCGGGCGCCGTTGCCGCACATCTCGGCGCGGGAGCCGTCGGCATTGAAGTAGACCATGCGGGCTTCGGGGCCGGCGTGGGGCGGGATTTCGAGGAGGAGGAGCCCGTCGGCGCCGATGCCGAAGCGGCGGTGGCAGAGGCGGGCGACGAGGGCGGGGTCGTGGGGGAAGTCGCCGCCGCGGTTGTCGATGACGACGAAGTCGTTGCCGGCTCCGTGCATTTTGGTGAAGGGGATGCGCATGGTCAGGATGAAGACGATTCCTCGGCTTCCTCGCGGGCGCGGCGGGAGCGCACGACGAGGTTTTCGCCTTTGTAGTAGGCGATGCTGTCGTCGGGGATGGACTGCATGAGCCAGACATTGGAGCCGATGATGCAGTTGGAGCCGACTTGGGTCTCGCCGCCGAGGATGGTGGCGCCGGCGTAGATGGTGACGTGGTCGCCGATGTCCGGGTGGCGTTTGATGCCCTTGATGATTTTTCCGGAGGCGTCCGTCTTGAAGGATTTTGCGCCAAGGGTGACGCCTTGGTAGAGTTTGACGTGGGAGCCGATGGTGGTGGTTTCGCCGATGACGACGCCGGTGCCGTGGTCGATGAAGAAGTGAGAGCCGATGGTGGCGCCGGGGTGGATGTCGATGCCGGTCTGGCGGTGGGCGTATTCGGTCAGCATCCGGGGGAGCAGGGGGACCTCCTGCTCGTAGAGCAGGTGGGCGACGCGTTGGAGGGAGATGGCAAGGATGCAGGGGTAGGCGAGGATGATTTCCTCGTAGGAGCGGGCGGCGGGATCGCCGATGTAAGCGGCCTCGACATCGGTGCGGAGGAGACGGCGGATGGTCGGGAGGGCTTCGAGCAATTGGCGGATGAGGGGGGCGGCTTCGGCGGGATCGCGGCCGGCGTGGCGGAGGCATTTGCCGAGCTCGTCTTCGAGGCCGATGCCGAGGGTGCGGAGGTTGCGGCGGATGCAATCGGCGGGATTTTCGGAGTCCTCGCAGGTGCGCTCGAAGTAGCCCGGGAAGAGCAGGTGCATGAAACTGAGGGCGAGGCCGTTGACGGTGGCCTGCGAGGGCAGGGCGGCGCCGCCGAGGTGGTTGGTGCCGCCCTGTTCGCGGTAGGAGAGCAGGAGGGCGTCGGTCAGTGAGTCCCAGTTCATGGAGCAGGCAAAGCAATGAGGATTATCGCGACCGGGGCGCGGGTCAATGCCGTGGCCTTTTTCTCCGGGAGTTGCGGGATTGGGGTCGGGGGGCCAAGGTGGACGGGATTTATGCAGCCAATGAACCCCTTTCTCAGCAAGCTGCCCGGGCCGAAGCACGAAGACGAGCGTGGTCTCCGCGTGCCCCGGCTGGAGGGGGAAGGGGAAGCGGGGATGGGAGGGGCGGAGTGAAGGTCTGGCGTGATGCCCTGGGGCTGGCGGGTTGGGTGCTGCTGTGCCTTGCCGCCGGGGTGGTTGGCGGACTGGCCTCGGCGGGTGCGGGGGCCTTCTATGGGGAGTTGGAGCGGCCGGGCTGGGCGCCGCCGGCGGGGATCTTCGGGCCGGTCTGGACGGTGCTCTACCTCCTGATGGGGCTGGCGGCCTGGCGGATTTGGCGGGTCGGGGGCTTTGGGGCGGCCCGGGGGCTGCTGGTGCTTTTTCTGGTTCAACTGGCGGCGAACGCGCTCTGGAGTTGGATCTTTTTCGTGTGGCGGAGCGGATTCTGGGCGTTGGTGGAAGTGGTGCTGCTTTGGGGCCTGGTGGGCGCGACGTTGGTGGGGTTTTGGAGAATCCGGCGGGTGGCGGGGCTGCTGCTGCTGCCGTATTTCGCCTGGGTGGGCTTTGCCGCCGTGCTGACCTTCAGCCTCTGGCGGCGCAATCCGGCCCTGCTCGGCGGCTGAGTTCCGGCTGGGTGGGGACGGCGGCTGCGGGCGATCCGCTCAGAGGCGGTGGGCGATGCGGCGGAGCTTGGGGGGAAGAAGCGCTTCCGGGTAGCGGGTCTGGAAGGCCTCGCCGAAGAGGCGTTGGTGGACGCGGTTGTTGCGGTGGAGTTCGTCGTCGATCCGGCCGACGCGGCGGTACCAAAGGGTGATGAAGGAGGAGCTGATGACGATGAAAGTGGAGTAGAGGATGGCGAGCCAGAGCATTTGGCTGCGAACGGGCTCGGCGAAGCTGAGCAGGATAATGGCGAAGGCGATGGGGCCGTTCTGGATGCCGGTTTCGAGGGAGATGGCGCGGCGGAAGCGCGGCTCGAGGCGAAAGGCCCCCGACATGAGGTAGCCGAAGAGAAAGCCGGCCAGGCCGACGCCGACGGCTCCGGTGTAGATTTGCCACGGGGTGGAGACGTAAAGCCCGCCGTGGCGGAGGGCGGCGGAGGTGATGAGGTAGAGAATGACGATGATGGCGGTGAAGCCGGCGGTGTCTTCGGCGGCCTTGGCCCAGCCGGGGGAGCGCCGGCGCAGGATCATGCCTCCGGCGACCGGCACCAGCACGAGAAGGAGGGAGATGATGATATTGACCCGCGGGATGACGAAAGTGGCGTCCTCCCCGGCGGCGCGCAGCTCGGCATCGAGCCGGGCGGCGAAGCCGGAGGTGTAGAGCTCCAGCAGCAGCGGCAGCATGACGAGGGCGAGCAGGGTGGAGGCGGCGGTCATGGAAATGCTGAGGGCGACCGAACCGCGGGCGAAGTAGGCGAACATGTTGGAGGTGCTGCCGCCGGGCAGGCAGCCGATCAGGACCAGCGCGATGGCGAGGGCCGGCGGCAGATCGAGGAGGACGGCGAGCCCGAGGGCGATCAGCGGCATGAGTCCGAACTGGGAGAGAAAGCCGATGACCATGCCGCGGGGGCGGCGGAGGGCGGAGCGGAAATCCTCCGGGGTGAGCCCGGCCCCCATCCCGAACATGATGACCAGGATCATGAGGGCGAGGAGGGCCTGGTCGAGGCCGCTGAGGAGCTGGCGTTCGATTTCCATCATCCCCGGGATCCTCCATTGTCGCCGGCGCCCGGATACATTTCCTCAATGAGGGAGGCATGGCGCTCTTCGACCACGTGGCGGCGGATTTTCTGCAGGTTGGTGAGCTCGCGGCCGACCTCAAACGGCTCCGGCACGAGCCGAAAGACACGGATGCGTTCGTGAGATTTGAAACCGTTTTCCGCCGAAATGCGGCGGCGGATTTCCTGCTCGATGCGCCGCCGGACGACCTCGTCCCCGGCGGCGGCGGCGAGATCGTGGATACCGAAGCCGGCGGTGCGGAGGCCGTCCAGATCCGGCACCACGAGGAGGCCGGCGTGGCGGCGGTCCTGGCCCACGACCATGCAGTGGTCGATGAGCGGGCTCTGGCGCAGGCGCATCTCGATCGGGCCGGGCTCGAAGTTTTCGCCGTTGGAAAGGACCACGGTTTCCTTGCAGCGGCCGAGGATGCGGAGGCAGCCGTTCCAGGTCATGAGGCCGAGGTCGCCGGTGCGGAACCAGCCGTCGCGCAGGACGCGGCCGGTGGCTTGGGGGTTGCGGTAGTAGCCGCGCATGACCTGGGGGCCGCGCACGCAGATCTCGCCGCGGCGTCCGCGGCCGGCGTCGGCGCGGGAGGGATCGGGAAAGAGGACGTCATCGGTCTCCGGATCGATGATACGAAGCTCGGTGCCGGGGATGGGCGGGCCGACCGTGCCGATGACGAGGGAGGCGGGGGTGCGGACGGCGAGAACGGGGGAGGTCTCGGTGAGGCCGTAGCCTTCGAGCACGGGGATGCCGAGGTAGTTGAAAAAGCGGTCGACTTCGAGGGGGAGGGCGCCGCCGCCGGAGACGGTGCCCTTGAGCGATCCGCCCACGCCCTGGCGGAGGCGCTCGAGGACGGCGGCGTTGAAAAAGCCGTACCACGGCAGGAGCAGCAGCCAGCGCAGAGCGTGGAGGAGCGTGAGGACGGCGCGGCGGACGGGGCGCGGCGGCTCGAGGAGGAGACGGCGGCCGGTGAGGAAAAAGACTGACCCCTGGTAGTGGTGGCTGAGAAAGCGGGCGGTGTGGAAGAGTGCGCGGCGCACCGGGTGGGAGGCGGCGACCCGCTTGCGGATGCGGCGGTGGAGAGCTTCCCAGAGCCGCGGGGCGGAGCCCATGAATGTTGGCTCGACCGCGAGGAGATCGTCGGCGAGGCGGCGTTTGTCGGTGTAATACGTGCAGCAGCCGGCGGCGATGGTGATCATTTCGAAGACCCGCTCGAAGATATGCCAGACCGGGAGGATGGAGAGGACGCGGTCGCGGTAGGTGAGGTCGAGGGGGATGTTTTCGATCTGGGAAACCATGTTGGCGTGGGTGAGCATGACGCCCTTGGGTTCGCCGGTGGTGCCGGACGTGTAGATGAGGGTGAAAAGGTCGTCGGGCCGCAGGTCGGTCATGCGCTCCTCAACGCGGCGGTCGCCGTCGGCGCGGAGGCGGTGGCCGCGCTCCTCGACCGAGGCGAAGGGGTGCACTCCCGGGGCGGGCTCTGCGTCGGGGTCGAGGAGGATGATTTCCCGGAGGTCGGGCAGCTTGTCGCGGACGGAGAGGAGGCGCTTTTGGAGGGCGGCGTTTTCGACCAGGATGACGGAGCAGCCGGCGTGGGCGTAGATGAAGGCGATTTCGTCCGGGGTGGTGTCCTGGCCGCGGGGCACGTCGGCGGCGCCGCAGAGCTGGACCGCGCAGTCGGAGAGGATCCACTCGACCCGGTTGTCGGCGAGCAGGCCGACATGGCTGCGGGCCTCCACGCCGAGGTCGATCAGTCCGGTGGCGAGGTCCCGGCCGCGCTCAAAGAGGCGCTGAAAGCTGAGCGGCTCCCAGTCGTCCGGTCCCCGGCGGGTGGCGAAGGCGGGGAGATCGGCGAAGGTGGCGGCGGCCTTCTCATAGAGGGCGGCCAAGTTGGGCGCGGTGATGCGGTTGAGCGGCATGGAGGCGGGTCGGGGTCGCGGGCCGGGGTTGGCTGCGGCGAGTGAGGTTTTGGATAGCGCGGTGGGGTGAACGCGCAATGGAAATTGCCGGGGTGGATCGGACGGGCGTAAATCCAGCTTGCGCAGCCTTGCTCGCCGGGACTAGGAGACAGGCATCGGTGAGAGGCGCGTCGATTGCCGCCGGTGCCGATCCGGCCACGGAGCTTGGCTCCCGCCGGCCACGGGCGAAGGCGCCGTGTTTTGGATACCCCGCCTCAACTCAACTGAGGACCCAACCCATGAAGATCCGTTGTTTGTCGGTTGTACCGGCCCTTCTGACGGCCGCACTGTTATTGTCCGGGTGCAAGGTGTCTGTTGTTCCCCATGCCATCGACGGCACCCGAGTCTATTGTGTGTATGAAGTGACCGCCGTGAGTGGCGCGGGGGCGGCATTACAGGTTGGAGCCACGGTCTGCATCCTGTGCCCTCGGGGTCACCGGACTTGTGTGGACACGCTGAAGATCACTCCCGGAGGGGGTGTGGTCTATGATCTGCGGATTATCGGAGGAACCAACTGCCGGGATTGTCCGCCCGAAGGAGTTGGTTTTCAGCGCGGCTGAGGACGGGGTGGTCCGCGAACGCAGTTGTTCGACCTGCCTAGAGAATGACCGTCCCGGCACTGATCGGGGCGGTCCTTTGGTTGGCCCGCCAGAGAGTGCCCCCGTTGGATTGCCGCACGAAAGGAGCTACGGTGGTTATTTCGAACCCGCCGACACGGCACGGTCCGGACTCCAGAGCGGATGGTCTGGCCTGGGTATCTGGCGCGGCCTTCGTCAGGGCGAGGTGGGGAGGACCATGATGCCGAGGCCGGCGGGGACGAAGCGCTCGCGGCCGTCGGAGGGGGTGCTGAGGAGACGGTTTTCGCCCTCGACGCGGGCGGCGAGGGCGGAGGAGCCGCCGCCGTCGAATTCGAGGGCCTGCCAGGCCCCGAGGTGGAGCAGGAGGGCGGCGGTGTCGTGGAGGCTGAGGCCGGCGGCGCGGTTGGGCTGGCGGCCTTCGATGAGGAGGAGGACGAGGTGGGTGGCGGAGCGGTCGAGGCCGACGGCGCTGCGGGGGTGGCGGTTGTTCCAGTGCGGGGTGTCGCGGTGGCGGGTGGCGCCGTCGACGACGAGGAGATTCCAGCCCGAAGCGGCTTCGGTGAGGTCGTTCCAGGAGAGACCGGGCGGGGTGTCCTCCAGTATCCATTCGATGGTGACGGAGTCGCCGGGGGCGAGATCGAGGAGGGCGGCCCCGCCTTGACCGGCGCCGGCGAGCAGGAGGTGGTTTGCGGCCAGCTCGACGGTGGTGCCGGCGGGGACCTGACGGATGACCCCGGCGGTGAGGCGGGCGGGTTCGGCGGGGGAGGCGGAGGGATGAAACGCTTCCTGGCGAAGGAGGACTTCGGTCAGCTCAAGGTCGGCGGCGAAGCCGGCGTTGGGGCCGGGGTTGCGTTCCCAGGGGAGGCGGTAGAGGGCGATTTCGTCGCCGCCGAGGTGGTGACGGTTGATGCCGGCGAGGGGGAGCGATTGGTCTCCGGTGCGGATGGTGCCGGTGAACGTGGCGTTGCCGATGACGAGGCGGCCGTCGGTGGTCTGGAGGAGGGTGGGGCGCTCGGGGTGGGGTTCCCGGAGGAGGTGGCTTCCGGTGAGAAGTAGGCCGGAAGGCGCCATGGTGGAGCGGATATCGAAGAAGGCGGTGTTGATGGCGACGAGGGCGCCGGAATCGGCCTGGAGCTGCGAGACGGTGGAGCGGCGGAAGAGCTGGGTGGGGGGGGCGGCGAAGCGCTCCCCGGGGAGGGAGCGGAGGGTGAGGTCGGGGTGGCCGAGGTCGGCGGTGACGATGTGGACCACCTGGGGTTCGCCTTCGATGGATCCATGGATCTCATGCCAGGTGACGCCCTCGTGGAGGTAGGTCGAGGTGGTGGTGGCGTCGGTGAAGAGGTCCGCGGGCAGGCGGAAATCGGCCCGCAGCGGGGCGAGCAGAACCAAGGCCGCGGTGAGAAAGGGCAGTGCGCGGGCCGGGAAGAGGCAGGGTCGAATGTTCAGCATGGAGGTGAGGCCGGTGGCAAGCAGGGCGTGGGTTCAGGGCTGGAAGGGCGAGAGCGGAAGAGGACGTAACTCGCGGCACTTGGGATGCGGGTCGTCTGGAGCACTATTAAACGCAGCGTTTAACATGGGCAGATTGAGCCTCTTGGCAAAAGGGCCGGATCAGTCGTTGATTTGGCGGGTGGTGAGGTGGCGGGTGCAGTTGACGAGCGGGATCCAGGGGCGTTTCGGACCGAGGCAGACCACGGTGACGGAGGTGTTGTTGGTGGCGAAGGGGATGCTCTGGTCGGTGCGGCTGCCGATGATGCCGGCGAGGAGCAGGCGGATGAGGTTGCCGTGGGCGACGACGGCGATGCCGAAGCCGGGGCGGAAGTCGCTCCGCCAGCGGCGGACGAGCCGGGAGCAGCGTTTGATTTCCTGCTCGAAGCGCAGCCGGGCGTCGGAGTTGGCGGGCGGAGGTTCGCCCGGGAGGTGGTGAAAATCGATTTCGCGGAGATCCTCGAGCACGGTGAAGGGAATCTCCGGATGGTGGGTGCGGACGGCGAGGGCGGTCTGGTGGGCGCGGGCCAGGTCGGAGGTGTAGAGGTGGGAGAGGGGGAGGCCGGCGAGGCGTTCGCCGAGGCGGGCGGCCTGGCGGCGGCCGAGGGCGGTGAGGGAAGGTCCCTCCAGGCCGTCGATCGGGGGTCCGCCCTTTTCGCCGTGGCGGATGAGCAGGAGGGTCGGAGCACCGGCGGGGAGGTGGCGCTGGAGGAGGACTTTGCTGCAGGGGGAGACGGCCATGGGAAGACGACGCTGGCGGACGCTCCGGGCGAGGGGAACCAAAAACCATGGCCAGCTCGGCCGGGCGGATCCGGGCTGGCGTGGATGGAGGCATTGTCGCAGGCTGGGGGGATGGAATGCTTCCGAACCCGGATCCGCAGGCCCGGCTGGCTCAGCCTGCCCCTCATTCTTGTTGGCATGACCGATCTCACCGCTTCCTCCGCGCCTCCCCCGGCCCCGGCCGAATTTGCGGCCCGCGCCGCCCGCGAACTGCATGAAAACATCCTCCCCTGGTGGATTGAGCACGTGAAGGACCGTGAGCGGGGTGGCTTTTTCGGGCGGGTCGAGGACGACCTGCGGGTGGATCCGGAGGCGGAGCGGGGGGCCTTGCTCTCCACCCGGGTGCTCTGGGCCTACAGTGCGGCGTATCGGGAAACCGGTGACGCGGCGCACCGGGTGATGGCGCGGCATGCCCTCGAGGATCTGCGCCGGGTGTTCTGGGACCATGAACACGGCGGGCTCTTTTGGTCGGCTTCGGCGGCCGGCCGGGTGAAAGAGGACCGCAAGCAGGTCTACCTGCAGGCCTTCGGGATTTACGGGTTGAGCGAATATTACCGCGCGACCGGGGAGGCGGAAGCGCTGGAAGAGGCGAAGGCGTTGTTTCGTGTCCTCGAGGAGCGGGCGCGGGACCACCGCCATGGCGGTTACTTCGAGGCCTTTGCGCGGGACTGGAGCCCCTTGGATGCGGAAGCGCTCAGCGTGATGGGAAGCCCGACGCCCAAATCGCAGAACACTCTCCTGCATGTGATGGAGGCCTACACCAACCTGCTCCGTGCCTGGCCGGATCCGGAGCTGCGCGCGGCCCAGCGGGAGTTGATCGGGTTGATGCTGGACCGGGTATATCATGCGCCGGGGCGGCATCTGCATCTCTTTCTTGATGCCGACTGGACGCCACGCTCGGAGACGGTTTCCTTCGGGCACGACATCGAGTTTGCCTGGCTGGTGACGGAGGCGGCGGAGGTGATGGGCGAAGCCGGGCTGCGGGAGCGGGCGCGGGCGGTCTGCGTGGAGATCGCGGAGGCGGTGCTGGAGGGGGGTGTGGACGACGACGGTTCGGTGTTTTACGAACA